>JAIRSU010000051.1 GCA_031255285.1 Treponema sp.
AGCAGGTGTTGGAGAGCCTCAAACAGATACAAGCGATAACGGAGCAGGTGAATCAAGAGGCGCGGGAGATCAAAGCCGAGTCCGACGAGTCTCAGCGCATGAACGCCCAGCTTGCGGAGATAAGCGGGATAATCCAGGGGCGGGTGGGCGAAGTGGCGAAGAGTACGGAGCAGGTCTTCGCCTCCTCGCAGTTGGCTCGCGAGTCTGTGGAGGAGAACGGGAAGGCGCTGGACGCCCTGGACCAGGCGATCCAACGCTTCACGGTGCGGGAGGGATGAGGGACGCGGTTATTTGCCTTGTCCCTTTTCTTGTTTTGTGCTAGTATCTTTGCCAAGAGGCATATTGTGTTAGATTATCATTTTATTGTAGAGAATCTGGCGGCTGTAAAGAAAAATATAGCGGACAGATTTATGAACGCGGATGTTGACGCTGTTGTAACGCTGTTTAAAAAACGTACAGAGTTGACGACGGCTCTGCAAAATCTGCAACAACAAAAGAACGCTGTCGCTGCTGCGATGAAAGGCAAACTCGCCCTTGATAAACGCACTGCACTTATAGAAGAAGGGAAACAGTTGAAAGACGCTGCCGCAAAGGCGGAAGCTGATCTGGCTGTTGTTGAAAAGGCTCTGGACGCGGAAGCCCGCCGTATCCCGAATATGGCGCATCCTGAAGCCCCTATCGGCAGGGAGGATAAAGACGGGCTTGAAGTAAAGCGTGTCGGGGAACCGCGGCGTTTTGATTTTGTTCCGAAAGACCACGTCCAACTGGGACAGGAGCTCGACGTTATCGATTTTGACGCGGCGACTAAGGTTTCAGGCGTTAAGTTTTACTATTTAAAAAACCAAGGGGTGTTTCTGGAGCTGGGTCTTGTGCGCTACGCACTGGATATTCTGCTAAAAAAAGGCTTTACTCCGTTTATCACGCCTGATGTGGCTAAAGAGTCTGTGCTTGAAGGCATTGGTTTCAGCCCGCGGGGTGCGGAATCTAATATCTATACGCTTGAAGGTGAGGATACCTGTCTTGTTGGGACTGCAGAAATAACGTTGGGCGGCTACTACTCCAACACGGTTCTGTCTAAAGACAAGCTTCCTCTGAAGCTGGCTGGTCTGTCTCACTGTTTTCGTAAGGAAGCAGGCGCTGCTGGACAGTTCTCCAAAGGTCTCTACCGTGTGCACCAGTTCACTAAGCTGGAAATGTTTGTCTATTGTCTGCCTGAAGAGTCGGATGAATTTCATAGAGAGCTTCGCGCTATTGAAGAGGAGATTTTCTCCGGGCTGGAGATTCCTTTCCGTGTGGTTGATACCTGCACAGGGGACCTGGGTGCGCCTGCATACCGCAAGTGGGACCTGGAAGCCTGGATGCCAGGAAGAAATGTCCATACCAGTGCGCCTGTGGAAAGCAATGACGTGGTCCATGCGCCGCAATCTGTCGGAAGCTGGGGAGAGGTTACGTCAACGTCAAATTGTACGGACTATCAAGCCCGGCGGCTCAACGTCCGCTTCAAAGACGATGACGGAAAGAATCGTTTTGTCCATATGCTGAACGGTACAGCGGTCGCGGTCTCCCGCGCTATTATCGCTCTGCTGGAAAATTTCCAGCAGGCTGGCGGCTCTGTACTCCTGCCTAAAGCTCTAGTCCCGTATTGCGGGTTTGAGAAAATCGAAAAAAAGAGAGGATAATCTTTTGATAAAACAGAAGCTCACTACGACTGCCGGTATTGAATGGCGACTGAGAAACAGTGTGGATGAAGAGGCGCTTCCTGCCAGCGTCCCTGGGTCAGTCTACGCTGACTTACTAGCGAATAAGAAGATGCAGGATCCGTTCTGGCGCGACAATGAAGATGCGGCGTTTGCGCTTATGGAAAACGACTGGATATATACGTGCTGTTTCATCGCAGATGCGGCTCTTTTTGGACTCCGTAAAGTCCTTCTGCGGTGCGAAGGACTGGATACTGTCGCCGACGTCTTTCTCAATGGAGAGTTGCTTGGCGTTGCGGATAATATGCACCGAGTCTGGGAATTCGATGTTTCACAGTTTCTGAAAAAGCCGAAAGACGGCGAAAACCTGCTCAAGATTGTGTTTCACTCGCCTAATAAATTTGTGAGAGAGGCGTTTCAAAAGATCCAAACAAAGGGTTCTGAAGAATGTCTGGATGGATTCCCTCAACTGCGTAAATCCCATTGTATGTTCGGATGGGACTGGGGTCCCCGCTTGCCGGACGCTGGCGTCTGGCGGAATATAGAGCTTGTTGGCGTCGAGACGGCGCGTATCACCGGCGTTTACCTTACACAAACGCATCGCAAAGACGATGTGAAAGTGAAAGAAGTGGACCTGAGTATCCGTGTGGAGATTGACCATGCGCGGACTGATACGGCATACCCTTACAGTGTAACTGTTGCTGCGCCGAATGAGGGAGCGTCAGAAAAGACTTTCACAGATTCGCCTCAAGTCGTTACTATTGAAAATCCTGAATTGTGGTATCCTAACGGCTACGGCGCCCAGCCTCTTTACACGGTGCGGGTTGTCTTGTCGTCCCCTGTTACGGGTGTTCCCCTGGATGTATGGGAAGGGCGCGTCGGTTTGCGTACGCTCACGGTGAATCGCGAGGTTGATGAGTGGGGGGAGCGTTTTGCGTTTGAGGTCAACGGCGTCCGCATCTTCGCTATGGGCGCGGACTACATTCCTCAAGACAGTATCTTGAGCCGTATTACTACGAAAAAGATCCGCGTCTTGCTTGAACAATGCGCCGCGGTGAACTTCAATATGGTGCGTGTATGGGGCGGCGGGTATTATCCTGACGACTCTTTCTATGATATATGCGACGAGCTTGGGCTTATCGTGTGGCAGGATCTTATGTTTGCGTGCGCGGCTTACGAGCTCACCGATACTTTCGAGGAAAACGTCAGGCGAGAACTAGCGGACAATGTTAAACGTATCCATTACCATGCCTGTCTTGGGTTATGGTGTGGCAACAACGAACTTGAAGGCTTCTTGGCGTATGGGATATGGGCGAATCTCAAACAAAAAGCTGATTACACCAAGATTTTTGAATATATCATCCCGAACATTGTCAAAGAATACGACCCGGCTACCTTTTACTGGTATTCGAGCCCGTCTTCAGGCGGGAGCTTTGACCAGCCGCAGGACGAAAATCGCGGGGATGCTCATTATTGGGACGTATGGCATGGTAACAAGCCGTTCTCGGATTACCGAAATCATTATTTCCGTTTCGTATCTGAATTTGGTTTTCAGTCCTTCCCGTGTATGAAAACGGTGGAGGCTTTCACGCTTCCTCAGGATCGTAATCCGTTTTCTTACATTATGGAAAGGCATCAGCGTAACAATGCGGCTAATGGTAAAATCATCGCTTATCTTTCTCAAACCTTTCTTTATCCATGTGATTTCGATTCCTTTGTCTATGCGTCTCAACTTCTGCAAGCGGAGGCTATTAAATACGGCGTGGAGCATTTCAGGCGCAACCGGGGTAGGTGCATGGGCGCGATTTATTGGCAGTTGAACGACTGCTGGCCCGTAGCGTCATGGGCGTCTATAGACTACTTCGGCAGATGGAAGGCTTTGCACTACTTCGCGAAACGTTTCTTTGCTCCGCTTTTGTTATCTTGCGAGGAGGCCAGCATGGAGACTCAGGAGCCGAATGTCAATGCACAACCCCACAAGAGAGCGGCGGTTAAGAAGAGTTTTCGGCTCTGCGTATCAAACGAGACGCGCGGCGAGCAGAATGCGCTTGTTAAATGGGAGATTAGGAACAAAAATGCTGAAGTCTTGCGGGAGGATTCAAAGTTTGTTACTGTACCTGCATTGTCTTCGGTTTGGCTTGAAGAAGCCGACGCGGCGGACGTCAATGTATATGACGAGTATGTGAGTTTCCATCTGGTCAAGGATGGAGAAACAGTATCGGAAGGCGCGGCTTTATTCTGTCCGCCGAAACATTTCCATTTTGTCGACCCGTGCTTGAGCTTTCAAGTAAAGGGCGACTCAATCGTTGTGAAAGCGGAGACTTTTGCCAAGGGTGTGGAGATACAGGGCACGGACTTGCTTTTGTCGAACAACTACTTTGACATGGATGCCGGCGAGAGAGAGGTGAAGATTCTCCGCGGCGATCCGGAAGAGATACGGTTGCGAAGTGTGTTTGATATAGGTAAGGGTGGATTTGGAACAGTGGAACATCAGCAAGTGCAACTTTCCTAGTGTTTACCCCCCCCCACTGTCTACCTAGTATAGAGCGGGTGGCAATCCTAGTATAGAGCGGGTGGTGCCAGACACCGAAAGTGTCTGGCACCATGCAAGACGGGAATCGCGGGACTTTTTCAGGCAACACCCGTCAAGAAATCGTAAAACAGGCGAAGCCTGTCCTAGTGAGTGGATGGCAATCCTTACTTCCCTTTGCGCTCAATCGCTTCCCACAGCCCTGTTAAATAACACGCCCCAAGCGCTCTGTCAAAGAGCCCATAACCAGGCATACCCTTTTCACCCCAGATACTGCGCCCATGATCAGGACGAATAATTCCGTCAAAACCTGTGTCAAATAAAGCTTTCATTATGGCGAAGACGTCCAGAGAGCCGTCGCTTGTCAGATGAGCCGATTCCTCAAAGCACCCTGGTCCTGTGTGCAGAATGTTGCGAATGTGGGCGAAATGTATGCGTCCTTTGAGACTCTTAATGACGTCTGGAATATCGTTTGCAGGATTGGTACCAAGACTGCCGGTACAGAGGGTTACGCCGTTATGCGGGTCGTTAACCATTGCGAGCAGGTCCAACAAATCTTCCTTGTTTTTGACGATGCGGGGCAGGCCGAACACCGACCATGCCGGGTCGTCTGGATGAATCGCCATATTTATACTGTACTTTCTACATACAGGAATGATGCTTTCAAGGAAGTATTTCAGATTTGCACGAAGTTTCGCCTCGTCAACGTCCCGATAAAGGGCGAACAACTCTTTGAGTTTAGCAAGACGTTCCGGTTCCCAACCCGCAAGCATGAAACCGTTTGACTGGCGTTCTAAGAGAGAATGCATATCGTTTGGGTCAATGGAGTCGATGATGGACTGGTCGTAAGCCATAGTCGTACTTCCATCAGGGCGTTTCTTTGCTAAATCAGTCCGCGTCCAATCGAAAACCGGCATGAAGTTATAGCACACAAGGTCTATTCCTAATTCCCCCAGATTCTCGAGAGTCGTGATATAATTCTCTATAAAGAAGTCGCGTTCCGATGCGCCTGTCTTGACAGCGTCGTGGATATTGACGCTTTCAATGCCCGCGATGCTCAAACCAGACGCCTCCACCGTAGCTTTTAGCCCTGCTATTTCGTTTTTTTGCCAAACCTCGCCAGGTAATTTACCATAGAGCGTTGTAATAACGCCTTTTACCCCAGGAATTTGCCGTATCTGTTCAAGAGTAACCGCGTCAAATCCTGTGCCGAACCACCGAATGGTCATTTGCATAATCAATCTCCTTAATGCAAGAAGCGTATATATTTCTCTTAGAAATGTCAATTATATCTGCTACATGAGAACTTAAAAGAGAAGTCTCACTCTTGTAACTTTTTAGCCTCTCATTTATACTTTGTATATCGTTTAACATATTATTAAGGAGGATCCTATGAAAAAGTTTATGGGATTGGTGGTTATCGCCGCTATTGTAGGGAGCGGATGTACAAAGAAGATGGAATCTTCACCAGCGCCGTCCGATCAGAATCAGTCAAGCGAGCGTGCGTACCGTATTGGTATTGCAAAAATAGTCCAACACGAGGCGTTAGATGCATTGGAACAAGGCGTTCAGGATGCAGTCATGGCAAGCGGGCTTGACGTGATCTTTGATCTGCAAAACGCCAATGGAGATATAAACACAGCTTCGCAAATTGCCAATAAGTTTAGGTCTGACAATGTTAATATTGCAGTGGGAATCGCCACACCCATGGCGCAGGCAATCGCCAACGTATTCAAAGATACACCTGTCGTATTTACTGGAGTAACAGACCCGGTAGGCGCAAAACTAGTATCAAGTCTATCTAACGGAGACGGTAATGTGACCGGCTTGTCAGACGCCATTCCCACGGCCGACCATATCGTCCTATTTAAGAAAATCGCAGGCATTTCTCGATTGGGTTACATCTACACCAGTTCCGAGGCAAATTCAATTACTGCTTTGGGTATTGTTGAAGAGGCGTGTAAGGATCTCGGCTTAACGCTTATTACCCAGTCTATCAACAATTCCGCAGAACTACGCCAGGCGGCTGAAGCTATCGTCGGCAGGGTAGACGGTATTTACCTTACGACAGACAACATGGTATTCTCAGCTCTGCCGGCGCTTATACAAATCTTCGACGCGGCGCGAAAGCCCATATTTTCTGGAGACGTCACCGCGGCGCAGAACGGCGGTTGTATGATAGCAACGGGCTTTGATTACTATAGAGCCGGCTTTGTTACCGGCGAGATGGTAGTAGATATTCTTAAAGGCAAGAATCCAGCGGAGATTCCAGTCAGATTCCTCACGGAACCTTCAGAATCCGACTTGCTTTTTGACCTTGATGCGGCTAAGAGCTGCGGCGTCGTTATACCAGAAGAATACTTGTCCCAAGCAAATTACATTTTTGAAAACGGAAACCTGACGAAGAAAGACTAACGTTTTGATATTATCTCCAAAAACGAAAGAGGAACAGGGACTGACAAAGGCCTGTTCCTCTTGACCCGATTCCCTTGTTATGATGCTCCGTCATATTTTATTATTATCAGAAGTCACTTATTATACCGCTAGAGGCGAGGAATTACCATGTATACTATCAGGACTGTAGCTGATTTTGCAGCTGCACACTATCTGACCCATTACCATGGAAAGTGCGAGAACGTCCATGGACATAACTACCATGTACAAGTCTGGCTCAAAGGAGAGACTTTAGACGAAGGCGGTATGCTTGCGGACTTTGGATGCGTGAAGCAATGTCTCAAGCAGATTATTGCACCGCTTGACCATAGCAACCTCAACGATGTACTCGATTTTGCAGGAGACCCCAGTGCAGAGCGTATCGCCCGTTATATTTTCGACAAGATGCAGGCTACCCTGCCGCATTTTTCTATCAAGCCAGAGCTATTGAGCGCCGTCGACGTATTTGAGACCTCGACAAACATGGCGCGGTTTGAGAACGTTTAGGAGTAATTATGAACATAGCGACAATAAAAGCCGCTCTCGATGGATTGACCTTGTTTACCGCGGTGAAAGAGCAGCCGCTTATGCAAGCTTTTGCAGACTTACTCTCCATAGTCAGTGAAAGAGACAACGAAAAAGACCACGATAACAGGAGGCGTATAGCGGGCGCATGGGCGAGATTTATCCATGAATTCATTGACAATGGACAATCGACATGGGCGGGAGCGGTCTACCGTTTCGCTCGGCTTGACGACAATACGTTCACTCGTTTTGTGGAAAGGTTTGGAAAAGCTGAAGGGCTTTTAGAGACGGCCGCGGAAACAGACTTTGGACGACTGGCAGAAATAGCCGACTTTGATGTATGCACTTTGGGTTTTTCTATGGCTGATATGACGCGCAAGGAAGCCCCGCAAGCAGCGTCCCGCATTGAAGCGGAAACTCGCGCCTTATGGAGCATGGAAGGAAGGACTGTAAAAGACGCGCAAAACCCCTTTGCGGCTCCCGCAACGCTTGCCGCGTTTGAACGGGATGTTCATAGAGGCGGCGCAGGTATTCTAGCGACTTCGACTGTGTTTCATTGGGAAGCAGGACTTGTACCTGTCGTATCCCCAAACACGGTAGGGCTCTCGGACCTTTTTGGGTATGAAGAGCAACGGGGCGCAGTACTTGCGAACACCCAGCGGTTTTTGGAAGGCAAGCCTGCGTATAATATCCTCCTCTATGGGGGCAGAGGCGTGGGAAAGTCCGCTACCGTTAAAGCGGTTTGCAATGAATATGCGGACAGAGGTCTGCGCCTTGTAGAGCTTGACAAGGACAACCTGAAACAGCTTCCACTGCTTATGGAGAAACTTTCAAGGAAAAGAGCGCGCTTCGTGATTTTCATAGACAATCTCTGCTTTGATATCGCAGACGAATCATTCGACGAATTCAGGAATATATTCGAAGGCGGAATGGATAAGCGACCTGATAATACGATTATTTATGCAGCGACTAACCAGCATCCATTTGTAATGGGATGTTTCGCAGAGGACTCTTGTGATTGCGATGCTGAACAGAAACAACTCTCCTTGTCAGACCGTTTTGGGGTGACCATTGTGTTTACAGCTCCAGACCAAGCATTATTCCTCCGTATAGTCGTTGCAATAGCGCAGAAGAGGGGCTTGTTCTTTGATGAGGCAGGCGGGCGGAAGTTCCGTGAAAATGCACTTTTATGGGAGAAATGGTTTAATGAACGCTCGCCGCGTTCTGCGGTTCAGTATGTGGACTGGGTGATGGGCGGTGGAGATTTCCCTTGGGAATAGATCATCAAGCGCGCACTCTGCTTTAAGTCTTCGAGAGATGCGGTTTCAAGCGTTGTAAGACGGAAAACAGCGGCTTCAAGAAGCGCGTATAACAATTTCCCCATATATCCCACTGAATTGCGGGGCAGTTCACCGCTTCCTATGCCTTGTATGATTATACCTGCGAGTATATGGCGTATTCGTATAGTCCTGCGATGCACTTTTTTTTCGGGAGATGCGTTTCTTCTTGCTTTATCTCCATAGGCTAGAGTTTCTCTTGTATTCTTCCGATTCTTTGCATAATACCGCAGATATTCCAAAACCACGGAGAGAAGTCGTCGATTTTCCACAAGCCTGTCAATAATAATGGAAAAAACTAAGGTGAGTCTCTCAATACAATTCTTGGATTGATCGTCTTTTATGGAGATAATATCCGTTTCGACCGTATTCATAAGTTGTTTGATACTGTAACTGAAGAGTTCTCGCTTGTTTTTGAAGTAGATATACAAGGTGGTACGCGTGATGTTGCAATTGTCCGCTATTTTTTGAAACGTAGTATTCTCAAACCCTTCTTTTATAAAGACATCTATCGCCTGTTCAAGGATTTTACGACGGCGTTTGTTATGTGCTATCAAGATTGCCATGTTTTTATTATAGCGCCAGACGCCTAAAAAATCAAGTCTATAGTGATTATCGGTGTCAGACGCCGGCGATATCAGGCTCATCGAGTAAATCAGTTTGTCGATGCAGACGGTAGTATAGGCTCCCGAACACCCACTCCGCGGCTCGTTTCACAAGTCCAGCCTTCACAGGATTTTCCGCTATGTATTCCCGTACCCGCAAAAAGTCCGTTATCCCATTGATTATCCGTGAATAGAAGCGTTCTCCCCATACATGCCCCTTGCGTCCGTGTATTTTGTTCCACGCTTTGGCAAAATTGCACTTCATCCACTGCATTATCTCAGATAAACTGCCGCCTGCGCCCGGCTTTATCAGGAAATGAATATGATTTCCCATGACGCAGAAATCCCATAATTGGAAATGGAACCTTCGCTTCGCCTTCTTAACGAATGAGAGGAATAACATCTTGAATTGTGGTTCAAGAAGGCTCATATCGTCATGGTCAATTTTCGACGTAACATGATACGTCGCTCCCTCAAGGAGTACTCGGCGCTTTCTCATACTAGTATTACGGGATTGTCACGGAAATTGCTTCTGCCAGACACAGACTTCCTGTTAGACGACTTCATACGGGGCGTTATTCGAATACGCCGCTGTCCCCGTCTTGACGGTGACAGACACCCTGTATTGTGTTGGTGTCTGTCACCGTGTCTGGCACCAAGTGTCTGGCACCAAGAGTGTCTACGATAAAAGTGTCTGGCGCCACAGGCGTCTGGCGTTTATAAACCTGCTTGTTCAGTCATGCACCGAGATAGTTCTGCACCAAGGCGGTCTAGCGCCGCGGAAGGTTTTTGGTTGTAAGAACCGACCGCACTGCCTGCTGTGGAAACAGTCTGCCGCCATATATCTAAATATACTGGAGAACCGCCGCTGGTCCTCCAGCTTTCACCCGCAATAGTCAATAATTCTCGCAAGAAACGCTGAAAAAGCCCCCGTATCTCGAAGTTCTCTGCTCCTGCAAGGATTTTCCCAATGACAACACGGCGATTCAAGGCTGGGCGTCCTAATCCTGCATTTTCAGCTATACTCATAGTATACCGCCCAAGCGCGACTAGTTCCACAGGCTGTGATATGCCGGGACGGTTTAGGCGCGCGGCTGTGTTTATCGCCACAGACGCGGCAAAGAAAGCCGCAAGAGGGCGCAGGCTCTCCCCAGAAACAGGTAGAAAGGAGTCGAGGTAAGCGCGAATATTCTTTCCCATGGAGTTATCGCCGAAGACCTCGGCGATGATGGACGCTTCGGTTTCCGACTGTCTTTTGTTGAAACGGTAGGGGCGGAGGCGGGAAAGAATAGTCGGCAGGAGAGCTTGTTCGTGTTCTGTGGTGAGCGCAATATGTACAGCCGTTGGCGGTTCTTCGAGTAGTTTAAGGAGGGAATTACGCGCGCCTTCTTGCATACGGTCCGCGTTCTCTATAAGCAGAAACTTCTGTCTGCCGTTAGGCGCAAAATGAGTCCAAGCGGCCGCCTTGCGAATCTGTCCGATGGCAATGGCGTCTGTTATGCCTTCAGACTCGAGTTTAACCGCGTCCTTGAGTATGGCGGCGGTTCTTTTTTCAATCTTTTTCGCGTCCTGATTCGCTAATCCCATGATTTCTTTACTATCCGCCTCTAGGTCCACAACCATATCGCTCAATTTACCGAACTTCGGCTCGTCTTCCCAAAGAACCGCCGCGAAGCGCAAGAGGAGTTTCTTGAGTGCGCGGATAAAGAGCGGAGCCTTCGCCGTATCTCGTCTGAATGCGGCGGCGGCGGCGGCTATTTCCGCAGAAAAAGGCTTGGCTCCGAGTACCAAGAGGTCTGGACTGGATAGAAATTTATGGCGGGCGCAGGATGGACACGTGCAATTCGTATCAGTTGCGCCGCGTTCGCAGGAGAGGATGCGGGCGAGTTCTAGCGCGGTTACGCCTTTACCAGAACACGCGGGTCCAGAAAACAACATGGATGGAGCAAGTGTGTTCCTTTCAATGTCCAATGCGAGCTGGCTAGCCGCTCTTTGCCCGCGTATCGTTTCAAATTTACTCATAGATATTCAAATTTCAGATTAGGAGTCCGATGCTCCCCTTTAATTACCGATTTTCATTGCTTCAACGGCTCTACATGGATGGTCGCTATAATACCAAAACGCTCTTCAATTATACGTTCAATACCCGAAGCTATTGCGTGTCCGTCTCCTATGCTCATGGTTCTGTCGAGTCTAATGTGGAATGTCAGTTCTTTATGCACAACGTAGTTGTGTATGTGAAAATGATGCACATTGAGGTCCCCGCCGTAGACGGTCTTTATCGCGTCTATGATTCTATCTACCAGGTCCTGGTTTGGCTCTTCCCCTAGTAATTCGGTTATGGCTTCTTTTATAATGCTGTAAGCTGCATGGAAGATAAGTAGTGCGACTATGACGCCAAGCGCACTGTCAATCCACCAGAACTGCTTTGCAAACAGGACGCCGATAAGTACAATGATGGACGATAGAGCATCGGAACGATGGTGCCAGCCATCCGCTTTCACGATGGCGCTGTCTGTCTTCCGTCCCAGATAAAAGGCATACTGGGCGAGGGCTTCCTTCGCTGCTATTGAAACGATAGTAATGGCTATCGCAGCGACGCCGAATTGGACGATCTCCTGTTTGTGAAATTCAACTATCGCAGTCTTGATGAACTCAAAGGCTATGATGCCTAAAAAAAATGCTATGAACAGTGCGGCGATTTGTTCCCACCGTCCATAGCCGAAAGGATGTTCCTTGTCCGCTTTCTTCGCCGAAAGTTTGACCGCTATCACGACGATGATAGAGCTTAGGGAATCTGAGAATGTGTGCCAGGCGTCCGCGGTTAACGCTATGGAACCGGTTGTCATGCCCACCCATAGCTTAGAGACAAAGAGCGCCGTATTAACGATGATGGAGACTATGCCTTCGTTGTAACCGGCTTTTGCCTCGCTCATTTAAAAACCTCCAAGAGTGGAGAAAGACTCTGGGCGAAGACGCTGCCTGTGAGCACGGAAGACGGCTCGAAAAGCGGTTGTATGCGGATGACGAATATGACTACAGCGACAAGTGCAAAGCCTTCAACCGCGCCTACAAGAAAACCCAGAACCTTGTCGATCTTTCCAAGATGGACGCTTTCCACGATGTTCTTTAAGAGCGCGCCTATAAATTTCACCGCGGCGAACGCAATAAAGAACAGGATGATAAAGCTCAAGATTTCAGGCAGAACTTTTACGTCTTCCAGAGACGGAAGTTTCGTTTTGAGAAAGTCCGCTCCGTTCTTATAAAAGAAGAACCCCGCAAGTACACCAAGGATAACAGAGGCTATTGAAGAAATTTGTTCCACAAAGCCTTTGAGTCCTGCGTGGATAGCAAAAATAAATATGAGTATCAGAAAAATAATGTCTATCACTGCCATGTCTTCACCTCGTTTTATGTATTTTCACAGCACTGTGCTAATTCGGCAAGCGCCTTTTCCGCCTCTGCTATCTCATCGTAAGGAATGGGACCGTCTGCATAGATTATTGAATTTTCGTGTCCCTTGCCCAACAGTAGAACTATGTCTCCGTCGCGAGCTAGGGAAAACGCTTTTCGAATAGCAAGAGGTCTGTTGGGAATGAGAAAGAGGTCTTGGTCCCGTTTGAGATTGGGGACGCCCGCGGCGATTTCTTCTAAAATAGACATTGAAGCCTCGCCTCGCGGGTCCTCATCGGACAGAATCACTATATCTGAATAGAGCGCCGCGACTCGTCCTTGTTCCGGCCGTTTCTTGGTGTCGCGCTCGCCCGGAGAACCAAAGAGGCTTATGATGCGTCCTTTCACTCGTTCTCGCAGCGGGGGAAATATGGTTTGAAAAGAAGAAGGCGTATGTGCGTAATCTACCAGAACCTCAAAGGGCTGTCCTTTTCGGACGGCGGTCATACGCCCGCGTACAGGCTGTAAACCGGGAATTAACGCCGCGGCTTCTCGTATCGGTATAGCGAGCAGTTTTGATACGGTTAGCATCGCGGCCATAACATTGCCCACATTAAACGCCCCGGGCAGGTTATCCTGTATTGCGATATATTCATCCGTCTCTTTCACGTGAACCGTATAGGCATTGCCGCTTGTGAAACTTTCAATGCGTAATAGGGACAGGTCCGCGCAAGAGGAAGGGTTTGTACTATAAGTAAAAATAGGCTTGTCCGTTACTGCGGCGAAATAGGCGCAACTTGGATCGTCCGCATTTATGACGCCGAAACCGCCCTCCACACGCAAATTCCTAAACAGGTTAGCCTTGTCGGAACGATATTGTTCCCATGTGCCATGAAATTCGAGGTGTTCATGGGTAACGTTGGTCATAACGCCTGCTGTGAATACAACATCTCCGAGCCGATTGGTTTTCGGCGAAAGGCCGTGGGAACTTGTCTCCAGAACCGCGAACTCCACGCCGTTGTCGAGCATTTGAGCGAGCTGTTTGTGGATGACCGTGGCTTCTGGAGTGGTCTGATGCTCTGTATTATCCTCCGACTCTCCGCCTGTGCTTGTCTGTACTGTAGAGATGAAACCTGCCTGCCTGCCACTCATTCGCAATAACTGCCATATCAGAAATACGGTTGTGGACTTGCCTTCGGTACCAGTAATACCCACGCATCGTAACTTTTCCGAAGGGAAACCATAAAAAGACGCGGCAATTGCACTCATTGAAAAACGAGAATCTTTGACGCGGATGTAAACAACACGTTCGCTATAGTCGGTCAGCGGGGTTTGATAGACCACAACAACTGCCCCGCGCTCAATCGCATCCGCGATAAACAGGCGCCCGTCTTTATGCAAGCCTGCAAGGGCAAAGTAGAGACTGCCGGGCTTTATCTTGCGCGAATCGTATTCCAAACTGGTGATAATTGGATCTAGGTCTCCCAGACTGCGGGTTTCGATACATTCTATCTGTAATTCTTCGTTGAAAAATTCGCTCAATCTTCTGTTTTTTTTATACCAATCTATTTTCCCCATTGCCCCATTATATTACGTCTCAAGGAAAATGTCAAGATTCAGTTCTGTCATAAGAACAAATATCGAAACAATATGAGAGCGTCATTCATAGTAACATTCTATGGCTTTCTCCTGATATAACACGTATATTCATAATATCGGTTATATTTGAAATAAAGGCGTTGACCGATTTTATTCAGCATATTTCATCGAAAATATTTCTTGCACTATCTTTTACAGAATATAATAATTATCCGTCCGGTAATTTTCAAACACTGTAAATACGGCGACAGGAACATAACCTGCCTTTGTTACGGCTATATAGCCGTCTTTTTATCTATTTTTTTATTTAACGTTTCAACCATTATGATTTTTATTACTAATATTATCCCAATAAATATTGGTAATATGTCAAAACTTATGTATGCGGCAAGCCGCCCAAACAGCGGAGGCGCTAAAGTAGTACCAATATACGCACTCGCCATTTGTATTCCCATTATCGCCTGTGAATATTCTTCGCCGAAATTTTTCGGAGTTTCGTGCAGTAAACTAGGATAAATAGGGGCGCATCCAAGACCTATCATAAAGAACCCAGGCAATAAGGTGCTGTCGCCGAATGGCAGAATTAAGACGATAATCCCGCAACCAATTATTAGCTGACCCGACCGAATCATCCACCTATTACTCAATTTCAGCGTCGCAAAGCCTGATATAAAGCGTCCTGAAGTTATTCCAATATAATACAGCGCGGTCCATTGAGCGGCGGTTTCAGGCGGTATGTTTTTTACCATTACCAAATAACTACTTCCCCATAATCCCATTACCATTTCAATAGTACAATAACAAAAGAATGCTGCGAGAGCTTGTTTAACTCCGATAATATGAAATAATTCTTTGAAACTAATCGACGCGCGCCGCATCGAATTTTCCCGCGCCGCATCGCCCTTCCATAAAGGGAGCGATATAAATAATACCGCAACAAGGCAGAATTGTATTATACCGATGGTTTTATACCCTGAATTCCATAGTTTCCCATTCATCAAAAAAAACGACATGATTATTGGACCCAGAGAAGCGCCTATGCCCCAAAAACAGTGGAGCCAACTCATATGCCTGGCTTTATAATGCAGGGCAACATAATTATTTAACGCCGCGTCAACAGAGCCTGCGCCCAAACCCAGTGGAATGGCGCAAAGACACAACATGAAAAAAACATGGGAGACTGAAAACCCGAGAAGAGCTACAGCGGTCGTCAAAACGCTGAGGACTGTTACAATACCAGTTCCAAAGCGCCTGATAAGCTTTTCGCTGAATATACTTGAGACAACCGTTCCCCCCGCGATAATCATGGAAACAAAACCAGCGTAATGCAAAGGGACGTTTAATAAATTGTACATTGCGGGCCATGCGGAACCAAGCAACGAGTCAGGCAATCCCAGACTAATAAAAGAAAGATAAATTATAATTAAAAGCAACCATGTAAACATATATTCCTCTGTATAATTCCATAAATCATAGCTTATTATAAATATTTTGTCAATAAGTTTTCAACAATCAAAGACCGACATAATGGCGGCAAATCAACCGCCGATAAAGTATATCCAATAGCGAAACACTATAATATTTCGCAATTATACCGTCATGTATCTGACTCTGAGCGCCTACAAAAGTATACGCTCCATGAGAGTTGAACAGTTTATAACTAATTTCTTATATTATAATTATCCCATATTGGGGCTGACTCCAATGGGAGGCGTTGGGTTAGAGAAAAACAAGGCGGTGTTTTCTCGTTAGCGTCTCAAGTCCCTGCCCGACGCTTTTATTTTTTCTCATAAACAACGTCATCAAGTTTTTTAATAATGAAGAAAAAAGACGCGGAATAAGCGAAATAAACAAAGGTCGGAAGCATACGGAGAAAGATAAACAGAAACTGCGAGAGGCTAACATAGGAGAGAGAAATCCGATGCTCGGGAAGCGTCTCGGCGAAGAAATGAAGAGAGGGTATACTTGCGTTGCTTTTTGACCTGAGTTTCCGTAAAAAGGGGGTAGGTTATTTGAAAAAGGGGACAAGTTTCAAGTGAAAGGACCTTCTTCCAAATTATTTTGACCTTTCTCCAAACATTTTTGACCTGCGTCAAAGACTTTTGGACCTATCTCCAAAACCTTTAGACCCTCCCCGCAAAGACTTGGACCTTTCCTAAAAACATTTAGACCCTCCTTAAAAATATTTTGACCATGATGAAAAATGATGAGACCCGGGGTTTACGGTAAATTTCCAATCTCCTATTGCATAAAACCCAGGGTTTATGGTATAATAGTCAAGTCCAACGGTAAACGGTGGATAAAATTCAGAATAAAACCTTTAAGGAGGGCAAAATGGCAGACTTTTTCCCCAAGAGGGAAGCGGATTTACTGGGATGGTTGAAGAATTTCGGCGCGGTGTTTGCGGAAAATGCGGCGGCGTGGAAGATTCCAGCGGATACGGCGAGTGGTTTGACCGCCCAGATTACGGCTTACGAGTCCGTGTATGAGGCGGCAAAGGGTGAAAACGGCACGAAGGCGCTCATTGTCGAAAAAAACGAGAAGCGGGATGCGCTGAAA
>JAIRSU010000079.1 GCA_031255285.1 Treponema sp.
CCCCCCCCGTATCATCCTTACCTGTACCAGCAATCATGCCTCCGCCCATGTTCGGCGTCCCGCAAGACAGCGTAATCGCATCGGCAAACCAAACCATACAATCCCAATACGCCAGGGAACTCGCCTCCTATAAAGCCCTCCTAAAACAGACTGGCGAAGCGGCGGTCGGCAGAATAGGTGCGGTCGTTATGAACTGCAACCCTTTCACCCTCGGACATCGCTGGCTTGTAGAATACGCGGCTCAACGGGTACGTCATCTTTACATCTTTGCAGTCGAAGAAGACAAGTCTATATTCCCCTTCAAAGACCGTCTCGAGCTTATCAAACAGGGCGTTGAAGATTTGCAGAACGTAACGGTTCTGCCGAGCGGGAAGTTCATAATCAGCAGCCTGACGTTTGTCGACTACTTCAACAAGTCCGAGCTACAGGACAGGGTAATAGACCCTTCGCAAGATGTGCGGCTCTTTGCGGAGGAGATAGCGCCTGTGCTGAATATCTCGGTGAGATTTGCCGGGGAGGAGCCGTTTGACAAGGTAACGCGACAGTATAACGAGACGATGCGGCGTGTACTGCCCGAATATGGGATAGCGTTTGAGGAGATACCGCGTAAGGAGGCCGGCGGCGAAGTGGTGAGTGCGAGCAGGGTGAGGGCGTTGTTAGAGGAAGGGGCGTTTGAAGAGATAGCATATCAGTTAGAGCGGCTCGTTCCGAAGACCACGCTGGACTATCTTCAGACACGGGCGAAGCAAGTTTAGGCCGTTTAACGATTTTCATTTACTATTTAATACCGAAACTATATGGACAATGTCCAGTTTTTGTGCTATATTCAAGAAAAGTAAATTTTCAAGGAGATATTATGATTCGTGGAGGAGATATCGTGAAAGGCACCTGTCTATTACAGAAAGGTCAGCCTTTCTTGGTCATTGAAAGAGAATTCCATAATCCAGGCAAGGGTACCGCCATTGCCCGTATCAAGATGAAGAGTATAAAAGATGGCTCTGTACTCACGCTCACCATTCCAACTCAGCAGGAGGTCGAGGACGCCACCGTTGATATACAGTCCTGCCAGTACCAGTATGCGGATACAGAGTTCTATCACTTCATGGATAACGAAACTTATGAGCAGTACGAAATTCCAATAGCGGAAATGGCCGACAAGAAATTCTACCTTCAAGAAAACGAGGTCTATGAACTCGCTATTTGGGAGGGTTCTGTGATTGACGTCAGGATACCTTATAAGATGGTCTTTACGGTTGCAGAGAGCGAGCATTATATCAGGGGCGATACTGTCTCCGGTGCAACTAAGCCTATTGTTACGGAAACAGGTCTCACTGTACGTGTGCCTCTTTTTATTAAACAGGGAGAGAAAATTCTTGTCAACACCGAGACAAATGAATATGTCGAGCGGGTGAATTAGACTTTCTTGCTGAAAACCTATGCGTTATAGATAGGGCTTTTGGTAAGCTCTCTGCCCATTATGCTATGAGATTATGATATGATAGAGAAAATACAGAGAAACAAGCGTCTCGTCCTTTTTCCGACTCTTGGTAGTTTCATAGTTGTCTTGATGGGTTTTTTCCAGTTATTCGACGCTGCTTTCTCTTACCGTCAAGCAGGCGAATTGCCTATGACCGTACTGTTCTGCGATATGTTCTTGTCAGCCTTGTTTTTGGTTGCCTTATTCATTGTTTTCGTAAACATTTCCTATACCTCCCTTATGGCCTTTATCGTTCCCTTGCTGTTGTTCTGTTTCTTTACAACCCAAGCGGTCTTTGCCGGCGGCTCTCTTTATTTCTTTGCTGTATGCTTCTGCATAGCGGTAACGAGTGCATTGTATTACCATCCTGGTCCCCTTCTGCTCTACCTTGTATTTTCTTACATGGCGATTCTGGTTCTCCTTGCCATGGGACTTTCTCTTGCAGGTATGGTTTCTCTCAAGACAAAGGTTTTAAGTTTCTCAGCATACGTAGTAAGTTCTATGTTTCTCTGTGTTATCGCTAGACGGGGTGCAAAAGGGAACCGTGTGCACCAGCGTATGACGGATTACTTCTTGACTCTCTTGACAAGTTCCCATAACTTGACTGTACTGCTGGATAAATCCTACCATATCCACTACATCAGCACTGCAATGTCCAAATATTTCCGAATCAAAATGCCGGACCGGGTCATCGGTATGCCCGTGGTAGACGTTGTGAATTCCTTGCAAATCAAGCGACTGTTAGCCGAAATGATAAGTGAACAGTACGTGGATACAAAAAGTTCTTTTGAGACAATATGGGAGGTGGACGCAGAGAGCGGATATGAAAAATGCTACTTTCAGGTTTTCTGTGACGAACTGCCTGACCGCGTCTCTGGTAAGCTCTTGAGCATGAGCGATATAACGCCTATCATGCAGGCAAAGATTGCCGCAGAACGCGCGGATATGGCAAAAAATACCTTCCTCGCCAAGACGAGTCATGAAATCAGAACGCCCATGAACACCATCATGGGTATGGTGGAACTTATCCTCCGAAGGAATACCGAGGCGGACATTCACGAGAATGCATTACATATAAAACAGGCGAGCTCAAACCTTATGTCTATCATTAACGATATTCTGGACTTCTCTAAAGTAGAGTCAGGAAAAATGGAGATGGAGAATGAGGATTACCTATTCGCGTCCTTTATCCATGACACGGTAAATATCATGCGGGTACGCCTTATCGATAAGCCTATGCTTTTCCTTGCGGACATTGACAGTAAATTGCCCAAACGTCTACGTGGAGATGTGGTACGGGTGCGGCAGATTGTGCTCAATATATTGGGAAACGCGGCGAAATTCACCGATCAAGGGTGCATCTCCTTTGCTGTCCATGGAGTCCCAGAGGACGAAACCCATATCAGACTGAAGTTCACAGTGTCAGATACCGGCATAGGCATAAAGGATGAGGATATGCATAAGTTATTCACGAATTTCGTACAGTTGGATCCATCCAGAAGCGCTAACAACGAGGGAACCGGGCTTGGACTTATCGTATCTCGCAAGATTTGCCGCCTCATGAAGGGGGACATCTCCGTCGAGTCCGAATATGGGAAAGGTTCCACATTCACCGTAGAACTTGTGCAGGAAGTCCGGAACCCAGAACCTTTTGCTAGCGTCACATCCGCAGACCAGAAACGTATTCTCATTTACGAAAAGAAACAATCCTACGCGGGTTCCGTGGCACGTTCCATCATAAACCTGGGTTCTATGATCAAAATCGTTTCAGACTCTGAACAGTTCACTGTCGCGCTTGGGACCGATACCTATGATTTTATATTCACAGAGTCCTTCTTGTTTCAGGAAGCGCACAATATCGCTCAAGAAAAGAGATCCCACGCGAGCTTCGTTATTCTGAAGGATTTGAACGAGACATTCCTATACCCAAATGTCTCTACTATAACGATGCCCGCCTCTGTGTTGTCTATTGCGAATATTCTGAATGGAGAGGGAGAAGATGGCTTCATTGAAGACGGAATGCAGAATCTTCGTTTTATCGCTCCGTCCGCACGCGTCCTCGTGGTCGACGATGTGGCGACAAACCTCAAGGTCGCCAAAGGGCTTATGTCTTCTTATCGTCTACAGATTGAGTGTGTTCTCTCAGGCGTAGAGGCGGTGAATGCGGTGAAAGAAAGCGCTCTCTCTGTAGAAAATCACTTCGATATCGTGTTCATGGACCATATGATGCCCGGTATGGACGGTATAGAAGCATTGAAGGCAATACGCTCACTGGGAAATGACCAGTACTTTCAGAGTATACCTATCATCACGCTCACCGCAAACGCAGTCGTAGGTATGAAGGATATGTTTCTGGCAAGCGGGTTCAATGATTATATTGCCAAGCCCATAGACATTGCGCGGCTCGACGAAATCTTGGCACGGTGGATACCGCCAGCGAAAAAGCAAAAAACAGATAACGTATCTACGTCGTATGATGAAACAGACTCTTTCAGAATCGAGGGTATTGACACACGAAAGGGACTTGATATGGCGGGCGGCTCTATGGAAGCTTACAAGGAGATTCTTGCCACATACGTGAAGGACGTAAATAATAGAATCCCCATGCTCTGCACATTCGAGCAATCTATAAAGACGACGTTTCCTGATGAAAAGTCTTTGTCCTCGTTCATCACTCAGGTTCATGCTCTCAAGAGTGCATCTGCTAGTATCGGCGCACTCAGCCTTTCATCTGAAGCTTTGGCGTTAGAAATGGCAGGACGAAGTGCAGACATCGCCATCATAAAACAAAATTTAAGCGCGCTCTGCGAAAATCTGTCAGCTTTGATTACCGGAATCGAGTCTGTCATAGTGAAACCGGATGTGAATGGCGCGGAAGTTACTACCGAAGACGATAAGAAGGAGCTCTTTAGCCTGAAAGAAGCTTTACAGAACGAAAACATCGGGGCTATAGATAGCATCTTTGACGCGATAATGCGACGTCGCTGGGGACCAAATATGCGAGAGCGACTTTCTCTCATCGGCGACAGCATACTGTTATCGGAATTTGACGAAGCGGTGAAAATACTGAATGAATTAATCGAGTAGGAGGTGTCGTGGTAGGTGGCTTTACGACTTGAAAAATTTGACGATCTAGAATGAATCACGATAGTCTACCGCAAAAAGCAAAATGCATTACATAGAGGGAACAAAGACTCTGAGAGAACAGAGAGTCATAGAGACGCGAGGAAATATCAGCATCACTTTGAACGAGCTGGAAGAGGACTATAACCGATGTTACGCAATTGTACGAAAGACGTTTGACCATTTGGAAAGATTAGGATTACGGGAATTCAACCAGATTTCTACATACAAGTGGAGCTTTGACAAGGACTCGCGCGGTTACGGTTACGTATGTGTCCGGTTTGGCAGTAGCCTTTTGAAGAAAAGCTTGGTTAAGCGGAGCGGTACTCTCAAAGAGGCAGATCTTTACAAGTGGATTGAGAACAAGGATATGGTTGTCGAAGCTCTCGACGAAGCTTATCAATACATTGACGGTAAACTCGCCAAGCTCAAATTTGAAATGAATGAAATGATGGGACAGCTTTCGAGATACGAAGAGCGGGCGTCAGCCGCAGGTGAACAGCTGGACGAAGCTGATAAAGTTCTGTCCGGACAGAAGCCTAGCCCCGTTTCCTGAAGCTACGCAGTTTTCTGCGGAGAGATTCGGCCATTGTGAAGAGCGTCTTTGCGAATGGATGGTATGTGTAGTCCCAACTTCCAGGTCGGTGGATAACCCGTCCGCCGAAACCAGTCTTGAATCGGTAAAGCCCGGCCATCGGATGATTCGGGTCTTCTGATGGTGGTATGCCGAAAATATCGTAAACCGTGCATCCCTTTGCCTTTGCGTCGGTCATAGCTTTCCATTGGACCAGATAGGGTGCCATGAGGTTCCGCTTGCTGTTTGAAGAAGCGCCATAGAGATAAACCGCCTCTTTGAGGCGTGAAAGAATGACCGCTCCAGATAAGACTTCTCCTTCATGTTCCGCGAGGTAAAGTGTGGTTTCTTGCCCACCGTGCGGATAGTCACGACAATGCGAGAAAAGTATCTCGTAGTAGTCGATGCTGTGGATGGTGATACCATCTCTTTTTGCTGTCTCCTTGAGAATCTCATAAAATTTAGGAAGTTCATACGCATCCGCCCGGCGTACCGTTACGCCTTTTTTCGCCGCTAGTTTGACGTTATAGCGCCACTTGCTCTTCATGCGGGTTAGTATAGTGGACTCGTCAGGAGTAATGTCAATGAGAACCGTGCTTGGTGGTTGAATATCCGCGCCCGCCCGTGAAAATGGTTTCAGTATGTGTGGGGACTGCGGGAGGGGAGCGTTAGATTCTTTTGACGAGGTATCTTCCGTGAACCATGGTGGGTCAAAACGAATGAATGCGGTGTCTTCTGGGAGGAGGCTCTTGAGAGAGCGAGCTATAGACACAAGCGTACGGTTGCGCACAACGTCGTCGATTGGAAAGCCTGTGGGCAATTCTGGACCCCATGGAACATAGGCAAAAGAAATCCCTGGTCCGATCCGTCGCCTGATGACCATGAGAGACGTTTTCCCAAGCTCGTTCCAATCGACCAGAAATCCTCGAGCGTTCCATCCAAAACGTGCCTTGAAACTACCCCAAAACCCGGATTGCAAAAAAGAAGCCGCCCCGTTGCACTGTGAGAGGTCGCTCGAGGTTATTTTGGGATCAATGGCTACCATACTTTTCTCCTTGTCCGTGTCGAGCGAGCTGGGTGAGTCGAGTTGGTTTTGCGAATATCAGTCTGCCATCATAGCGCCGATTTTTCGCTCATCCGCGTCCTGCGCCGAGATCACACCGGTGATAACTCCTTTGGAAATTGTGGCTATGCGATCGCAGAGGCTCAAAATCTCATCCAATTCAAACGATACAAGTAGTACACCCCGTCCCTTGTCCCGTTCTTCGATGATACGCTTGTGTATATATTCGATAGCACCCACGTCAAGTCCGCGTGTAGGCTGGGAGACGATAAGCAATTCCGGGGAAAGGTCAATTTCTCGCGCTATGACAACCTTCTGTTGGTTGCCACCCGACATAGATTTGACGAGTGTAGTTGGTCCGTTGCCGGCGCGTATGTCGAACTGCGTAATGAGGTTTTCTACGTGAGAGACAATATTCTTGAATTGTAGGAAACCATATATAGAATAAGGATTTTCGTGGAAATTTTTGGGGATGAGGTTTTCATCAATTCTGAAATCGAGTATAAGCCCATGCTTATGTCGGTCTTCTGGTACGAGTCCTATACCGTTTTTATTGCGGGCGCGGATACTCTCTTTACTGATGTCTTTTCCTTTGAAGAAGATGCGTCCAGATTTGGCCGATCTCAAGCCGACAATGGCTTCGACAAGCTCGGTTTGCCCGTTGCCATCTACACCAGCTATGCCTAAAATTTCACCAGACCGTACTTCAAGGGAAAGTCCGCGCACAGCTGGCGTGGACCGCGCCCCTGACACGACGAGGTCTTCAATACGCAGAACCTCATCGCCAAGTTGTATAGGCTTCTTGTCAAGACGGAGACTCACTACTCTGCCGACCATCTTTTCAACCAGCTCTTCCTCGCTTGTTTCGGAAACCTTAACCGTATCAACGCTTCGTCCTCTGCGAAGTATAGTACATCGGTCCGCGGCTGCCTTTATTTCCTTTAATTTATGGGTAATGAAAACAATAGTCTTACCTTCGGCTTTGAGCTTTTTTAGGATAAGCAGAAGCTCGTCGATTTCCTGCGGAGTAAGAACTGCGGTTGGTTCATCAAATATGAGAATGTTCGCGTTCCGATAGAGAATTTTGAGAATTTCTACGCGCTGTTGCATACCTACGCTGATGTTTTCTATGCGGACTTGCGGATTGACGGACAGTCCGTAGGTCTCGGAAAGATCTGCGACTCGTTTCTCCGCGGCTTTCAAGGAAAGATTACCGAAACGGTCGTGGCTTTCCATTCCGAGGATGATGTTTTCTGTTACGGTGAAGTTATGTACCAGCTTAAAGTGCTGATGAACCATTCCGATTTTCAGAGTAGTTGCGTCATTGGGCGAACGAATCTTAACCTCTTTACCCATAATTTTAATTACTCCACTGTCCACTGTATAGAGACCGAAGAGAATGGACATAAGAGTAGACTTTCCCGCACCATTTTCCCCCAAAAGCGCGTGAATTTCTCCTTGTTCTACGATAAAACATACTCTGTCGTTTGCGATAACGCCGGGAAAAACTTTGGTAACATTCGTCATCTCAATAGCTGGTACTTTCATTACAGATATTATAATACGCAACATAGCTAATGTCAATGAGAAAGAATCTTTATTCCTGTCTATGAGAACCGTATTTCGAGCGTTAGAAATTGGATAGATAGCAGACACCAAGGAGTATCAAGGCGCGCAAATATTCGGCGTTCGCCTGCTTAATACCACCCAATTGCGCGCCATACCACCAAAAAAGCCCCATCTGCGTATCTATACGGAGCGTGTATTCGGTGAAGTCTTCTTTGCGACTTTGAGCGCCGAAGAATAGGAAAGCCAACTCATTGAGAATGTTGTTAAAATCAGCGAGAGCCTGCTGATAATCCTCATGTTCTACTTTCGCAATGAATACCGGGACCCGGTCCTGGAGATTTTCCTTTCGTACTTCATCCGTCTTCTCAACCCATGTTTTTTGAATCAGCAGATCAAGATTGTTTTGGAAATGCTCCAAACGGTGATGAGTCTCCTCTCGTGAAGCGGTGTGGAAAAGCCTTTTATAATCATCACCTATTCCAAGGATATCGGCGAAGCTGTGAACCTGTTCCACAGAAGCTTCTATGGAAATCAGCTCCGTTGCTGCCTGGCGGTACTCTTGAGGAATGGCTTTAATATTCGGAGAACTCGTATACATATTTCAAGTCTACCATAAAGCGAATTTTTCTTCAAGACCACTCTATAAGATTTTCGTGGTAGAGACGCTGATTAGCGAAGCCACTTACGGCGTTTGAAAAAGAATATCATGCCGACGGCTATGGCAAGCATGATCGCCCAGACGATGAAATAGGCATACCGCATCTCCAGTTCAGGCATGAATCTGAAGTTCATGCCATAAACGCCCACGATGAAGGTGAGTGGGATAAATATAGTCGAAATAATGGTCAGAACTTTCATCACCTTGTTCATACGGTTTGACATGGTAGCTAGACTGATTTCCATGACTCCTGCGAGCAGTTCACGGCATCCTTCTATAGTTTCCGTAGTCTGTATTACGTTATCATGAACATCCTTGAAGAAAGGGCGTATATTGCGCGTTATGAGCGGAGATTCTATATGTAAAAGGATATTCAGACTCTCACGCAAGGGCAGGACTACTTTCCTCATTTGAAGGAGGGATTGTTTTAGGTGTTGCAGGTCCGGCGTAAATGCACCATCATTTTCATCAAGCGCTCGTTCCTCGAGAGTCTCTATGTCCATAGATATATCGTCCAGCATTAAGGAATACTCGTCCATCATCGAATCTATGATGGCGTAGGCAAGGTAATCCACGCCCATCTTCCGTATTCTACCCGCGTTGTCTAGGATACGGCGACGGATGGGGTCAAAAGAATCCCCCGGAAGCTCCTGGAAAGTGATGAGTGTGTCTCGCATAAGTATGAGGCTTATTTGCTCAAAACCATTTTTTGATGCGTGGTTGACTGTCTTGAACGTTATGAATATATAGTCGTCGAATTCCTCTACTTTAGGACGTTGTTCAACATCGCGTATATCTTCCACCGTGAGAGTGTGTATATGATGAACTTCGGATAGACGATTGATTGCATCCGCGTTTTCCAGACCGTCTATGTTTATCCACGTGATTCCATGCGGGCTTTTATAACTTAAAAGTTCGTCAACGGACTCCGTTGTTTTTTTCCATGCCCCGGTGGGATTGTACCCAATAATAGATAGCTGCATATCCATAGGTTATATATTCGAAATAGCATTGTCAAGCACCGTCATTTTGGGTGATGATTATACAGTGGACAAAAGCTCCATACATATAGCCAAATTGGAGAAATACTCGTTGCCACGAACCTTTTGATGGACGAAGGACTGCCGTATGCAGCATGGTCCTTACCCTATTAACGAATTGTTCATGATGAGTCTCATTCAAACAAACCCACGATTCAAAGATGCTTGACAACGAGTCCTCTAAAATAGTAAGATAAAATATATTTTTATTTCCTATGCAGTAATCGCAAGAGGTGGTTTATGAGGAAAAGTATGAGAAACAAGGTGTTTTTTTTCATGTTTCTGTCGGTTTTTGGGGGATTACCTGTTCAAATATATGCGGACGACACGGCTATCGCAGAAAAATACTTTCAATGGGCGCAGAAAGCTGTTGACGAAGGGCGTTGGGGTCCAGCTCTTATCGGCTTGGAAAGGGCTTTGGATTTTGCGGAATGTTCTTCGGATATTTCATATCTTTTCGCGGCCGCGCTTCTGCACGAAAATCAATCCCGCGTCGCGGCGTTCACAGCCGCGAAACTCGCGGTGGAAACAGACAAGTGGCGGTACTACTCGCGGGAACAAGGCTTACTTTTACAGGCTGAGTTAGAAATTAGATTGCACCGCTTCCAGAGCGCCCTCTCGACGTTAAAAGAGGTCGCAACTGGTGCGGAAGAGGCGCTCGTCAGGCTTTTGGCGTATAAAGGACTTGAAGACTGGTCCGGCTTTACGACGAATGCGTCTGTTGCACTTGAGAAGTACCCAAGGGATGTCCGTATAGCTCGTATTCTTTTAGAAACAAAACCTCCCTCTTCTTTATCAGAGGTGTATCGTTCACTGATTGAAAAAATATTTAAACGTCTACCCGCATTGCTCGAAGTTGATCCGGAGCTTGCATATATCGCGACGCCGTTTATAACGGATTTCGATGAAGCGCGGCGGTTGGTAGCCGCGTATCGTGCGGTTAATGAACCCGCTCCCGCATCCATCGCCGCCGCCTTGAACTTAGGGGTTGTTGACGGGGAGACCGCTATAGAAGAGCTTTTCCGCGCCGGAACCTTTGACAAGAACCTCGCGCTGTCGGTGTGGTCGTTGCTCCGCGATAACGATAGTCGTGAACAGATGCGGCAGAACCTTTTATCCTATTCTGGACTTATCACGGAAGACAACGACCGGGACGACTGTATCGAGACTCAAGTGAAATACGAAGATGGACGAATCACGGAATTCTCCCATGATGGAGATTTTGACGGCGTCTTTGACACGGTCGTCTCTTTTGAAAACGGTACTCCCATCAGAGCCAGAGTCAAGGATATACAGGTAATTTGGGAACAATACCCAGCTGTTTTGGATATTCTTGTGAACGGATTGCGCTACGTCTTCAAGCCGAATGATTTTTTCTTTACGCCCTTGAAACTAAACAGCATCGTAGGGGTTTTGTACCCGGAGACCACTCAAACAGTTCTCGCTGAAAGAGCTTTGATTACCGAGGCGCTTTTTATAGAAAGGGACAGTAGCGAGTTCATCGGTGCTGTTGAACGCATTGAAATAGAAAACGGTATTCCAATACGAGCCCGTGAATTTTTAGATGAACGCATCGTTTCCGAAACCACATTCAGCGCGGGAAAACCAGTAAGTGAAATAATTGACCTTGATTTAGATGGTATAATGGAAACCAAGAGGGTGTTTTAAATTTCGGCAGACGCACGGAAGATACGACACGACGGGCGCGCTCCTATGATATGAATTTAACAGAGGTTTGAAATGATGTTAATAAAATATACGATAATTGTAATGTTGTCGTTAACCACATGTGTAGCGCCTTCAGTGAAGGAAGAGCGGCTCGCACCTTGGAAGCCAACGGTGGAATTCCGCCTTGACAACATAAAGCAAGCGGCTTCTGAAGATCCGGTAAAGGCGATTCATCTTATCAGTATGTTTGAAGCCTGTTATCCGGGTGCAGAAGCTGAAAATATCGCGGTGCTCAAGAATCTGGCTGTTAGGAATATAGAGGCGCTCAAGGAAAAAGCCGTGCTTGAGAGGCGTTTCGACGATGCGGTGTCTATGGCGCGTTCCCTCGCCAACTTGAGCGTGGAGGATGTGGACATGGAGATGGAATTCCTGCTTGCGGATGCAAAAGAGCAACTCGCGCAAGGAAACAATCTTGGAGCGTTCCTGTCCGCAGTTCATGCAAACAGCCTCAAACCACTTTCGTTTATGGATGCTCTCCCTTTTCTTGAAAGGGCGGTTGCAGTGAAACAGCGCCGAACTGCTGCTTTCTTTCTCTCTATTATTGATGGGCAAGGGGCGATTGACCCGGAAATTGTTGAATACGCAAATAGACAGGACCTACCGCGAGATATGGTGAAAGGCGTGGCTACGGTCATGGTTGACCAGGGCGTGAAGATTGAAAAAGGGCGCGCTTTTCCTGCGGTCATGCTGGGCTCGGCCTTTTTCGTGGATGCAGACGGCTATCTCATCACCAATTACCACGTCATATCAAGCGAGGTTGACCCGGAATACGAAGGCTACTCCAAGTCCTATATCCGAATGGGAGACGCCTCGAGTCCGCGCCTGCCGGTAAAGGTCGTTGGATATGACCGTGCTTTGGACCTGGCGCTGTTGAAAGCTGAGGTTGCGCCGGAATACGTTTTTTCCGTAGCTGACTGGATAGTCCCGTCGGTCGGCGATTCTATCATAGCGATTGGTTCTCCGGCTGGGCTTGAAAAGACCGTTACTCAAGGTATAGTATCCGCATTGGGGAGACGTTTTCTACAAATCGGAGATGTGATTCAAATAGATGCGGCTATTAACCACGGCAATTCGGGTGGACCCGTTGTGGACAGGCAAGGCAGGCTTGTGGGCATAGCTTTTGCGGCCGCAGGTACGTATCAGGGCTTGAACTTCGCCATCCCTTCAGAGCGACTCGCCGCGGCTCTGCCGGCCATGCTGAAGGGAGGCAAGGCAGAGCGTGCTTGGCTGGGGGTGACGTTGAGCGAGACTTCGGCAGGTGCGGAAATTATCTACGTCGCGCCGTTCACCCCGGCCGCGGATGCGCAGATACCAGAAGGGAGCATCATCGCGTCTGTGAATCGTGAAAAGATAACGGCAAGCCCCGGTGGACTGATTCCTGCACTACAGGACATCCTGTTCTCCACAAAACCTGGGGAGCTTGCGTCTCTTGAAACTACTGATGGCGAGATTTACACGCTCATGTCCGCGTCCCGCCCTAACATCCCGTTATTGGACGCGGTGAAGAAAGACAGTAAAGAGCGGCTCACCGCGCCACTTTTCGGGCTTATATTAAGCCCTTCTCTAGAGAGAGCGCCTTCGTCCGCGTATCGAGTGAAGAAGGTAGTCCGCGGTTCAATAGCAGACGATGCAGGATTGTCCACCAACGATCCGGTAACTATCAGAGGCTTGCGTATTGCGGAGAAAGAAGGATACGCTCTGTTAGATATAGATGTAAAGAAACGCAGGATGGGCTATCTTGAGACGTCTATGCGCCTGCCTGCATATCTAGATTCGTCTGACACACTGTAAAGGAAGAAGAATGAAGCTAGATGATCCACGAGTGCAGAAAAATATCGTGGAATTGGCACAAGTGCTCGCTAAAGCGCAAGATGCTGAACTCATCATGAGTTTCCTCAAGGAACTCCTCACTCCATCAGAAATCGCCGATGTGGCTGTGCGATGGGCGCTGGTCAAGGAGCTTAAAGATAAAAGAACCCATCGAGAAATCGCCAAAGATTTGGGTGTGTCTCTTTGCAAAATCACCCGCGGCTCACGGGAACTCAAGAAGCCGGATTCGGCGTTTCAAAAATTTCTCTCCACTCTTTCATAAAACCGTTAAAAATGATATGGTATTTTTATGAAAAATTTTGAAGAAAGGCTTGAACGGCTTGAAAGCCTCGGTGGACTGATACGGAAGACAGACGTCTCTCTTGACGAAGCTCTTGCGGCATTTGAAGAAGGCGTCAAAATCGCACGGACGTTGGAGAAAGACCTTGAGAAGGTCGAAGCCCGCATTGAGACGCTTATGAATGCGCCTGAAGACCCTGTAAGCGTAAAACCCGAATTCTCGCTTTTTGATATGTAAAACAGCGAAATACGGCGGTGAAAGGATGATAAATGTTTTACGCCCTGAAGAGGTGCGGAAGATTGCGGCTGGCGAGGTCATAGATAAACCCGCGAGTCTTGCACGGGAACTACTCGACAACGCCATCGACGCAGGCGGAAGAAACATTGAACTTATCGTTGAGGAGGGAGGGAGTCAGCGTATCGAAGTCGTGGACGACGGGTGTGGTATGGACAAGGCTGACTTGGAACTCTGCTACTACGCACACGCTACGAGTAAAATTACGTCTCTGGACGACCTGGACCGCACCGAAACTCTTGGTTTTCGAGGGGAAGCCCTATCCGCGGCCGCGGCCGTTTCGAAGCTTGACATACTCTCGAGCGTTGACGGCAGAGAGGCGTGGCGGCTGGAAGCCGGTCCCTCAGGGCGTCCCGCCCGCCTTGAGCAGACTCGCCGCGTCAAGGGAACGAGCGTCCGTTGTTTGGGACTTTTCGACGCCGTACCGGCGCGCAAACGTTTCCTCAAACGTCCCGCAGCCGAAGCCGCGCTCTGTTACGCGGCTTTCATGGATAAAGCGCTCTGTTTCCCGGAAATTGCCTTCCGATTTATGCAAAACCACGCTCTCAAAGCCATGTTACCGTCAGTTTCTTCATTCAAAGAACGTTTTGCGCGGCTTGTCGTCGAGAAAGACGAAGAGCGATTCCTTCATGAGATAAAGACAAGCGGCGAAGGTTTCAGCATCAACATCGTTATATGCTCTAGCGAAGTCTCCCGAACCGATAAACGACGGCAATTCCTGTTCGCAAACGGCAGGCGTATACAAGATTACTCGCTTCAACAGGCGTTAGAATATGGGATTCAAGGCGCTTTCCCAAACGGCACGCACCCCGTAGGCGCTATCTTTATTAAGATAGCACCTCATCTGGCGGATTTCAACATTCACCCCGCAAAGCGGGAAGCCCATTTCGTGGATGGAGGCGCTATTCGTCATGCGATAACAGCCGCGCTCCACAACTTTAGCCGTCATTTAAGACTTTCCACTAACATGGCCGCTCCGCCTCGCCATGAGCGTGAGTTTGATTCTTTCGTTCAATCGCACTGGGAACAACGAGAGAAGATTCTAGCGTCCGAGTCTACAACCAGCCGTCTGGCGATGGATGCACTCTTGGAAAGCCGCCCGCAATTCACCGAACGTCCGAGATGGGAGTTCAGGATGAAGACCGCGGATATCCAAGATGAAAGAATACGATTCGTGGGTAGGTTTTTACCTTTCATCATAGTTGAGAAGAACGAGAGGCTCTTTTTTATTGACCAACACGCAGCGCATGAGCGCCGACTCTACGAAAAGTTTCTTTCAGAGCCTATCGCCAAGCAGGAGCTGTTGGTAAACATAGTATTCAACACGGACAGTGAGGAAGACGATGCGTTTCTTGAAGCCCAAAAGGGTGAACTTGAGCGGCTGGGAGTCGTGGTCAGTCGAGAGGAGGGTGCATGGCGGATAGATGCGCTCCCTGTGAATTGGCGAAAAGGGGATGCTGAAACTGTGCGGGCAATATTAGATTTACGCGTTGCAGGCGAGAACATGGCGGAACGCTGGCTTGCGACTCTCGCATGCCATACGGCCGTCAAGGACGGCGATTACCTAGACGAAAACGCCTGCATCGACCTAGCGATCAAGGCGTTTGCTCTCCCTGACCCCCACTGTCCGCACGGCAGACCAATCTGGTTTGAGATAACCAAAGACGCTCTGTTAAAAGCAGTGAAAAGATAGACGCAGGGACCAACGGAGGTTGTTTTGAACAACACCTGTTGAGAAGTCAACAGGACAGACGAAGTCTGTTGAAAAATTTCACACGGGGCGGGCGGATCCCACGCCGTAACTTTAATACCATACTAATAAGGAGACGATTATGCGATTTCATTCAGCAATCTTTTTCTCTATCGCCGTGTTGATTATATTTTCCGCCTGCGGTACAGCGACCGATGTAAAGTACGATACGCCCGCGCCCTTTTCTAAGGGCGTTAATCTGACCAGCTGGTTTCAATATACCGGCGGACCGCGGGGCATTTCACTGAATATGTTTACATCGGAAGACTTCGCGGCCGTAAAAAGCCTCGGTGCGGACGTCATCCGTCTGCCCATAGACTTATTCGCCATGACGAACGGAGCACCTGATTACATACTGGACCCGCTCTTCTTCAAATTCCTTGACCAGGCTGTGGATTACGCAGAAGAAAACAAAATCTATCTTATCTTGGATAACCATTCTTCAGACGGATCCAACGGTGAAACCTCAGACTCCGTTGATGAAATTCTCATTCCTATATGGACCCAAATGGCCGAACGTTATAAGAACAGAAGCGATTATGTAGTCTATGAAATAATGAATGAACCCTACGGTATTTCATCAGAACGCTGGGGGGAAATTCAAGAACAGGTGATAGCGGCGATTCGAGCGAAGGACGAGAGGCATATCATCATTGTAGGCGGGACCTCGTGGAATTCCATCGACGAATTAGCGAAATTGCCTGTTTACGAGGACAAAAACCTCGTCTATACATTCCATTTCTACGACCCCTTTCTCTTTACGCACCAAGGCGCGAGCTGGGCGAGTCCCAGCCTTATAAACTTAAGGGGCGTACCTTTTCCCGCCGATGCAGGGACTTTGCCCAATATTCCGACTGATTTGAAAGATTCATGGGTAGAAAACTCTCTTAAAAACGATTACGCGCGCGCTTCCGCAAAGGAAACTCTGACTGCATCTCTGGACAAAGCGGCGCGGTTTTCGCTTGAACGAGACGCCGCTGTGTTTTGCGGCGAATTCGGCGTATATATGCGAAACAGTAACCATGCAGACCGTGTCCGATGGTACAAGCTTGTTACCAAACTACTCGACGAAAGACGCATCGCGCGTACGAGTTGGGATTACAGCGGTGGCTTTGGGCTTTTCAAGACTGAATCAAGCAGGGATGCCACGGATCTGGATATTAACATCGTAGAGGCGCTCGGTTTCACACCGCCTGCGCAAAAGCCCGCGGCGAAAATACGTGAAGCTTTCGTTCTATACGACGACTCTCCGTCCCGCATAGCATCTGTCACCCATTGGGGCGAGGAGACTTTCGACCTCTACAACGAAGACGCCGCTGAAGGCGGTTTTTCTATAGTATGGGAGAACGTTCCGCTATATGGAAATTTCTCCTTTAGTTTTGCCAAATCCGTCGATTGGGATTATTTTAAAAACAATGAATTCGCCCTTGAATTCAAAGCAAAGACGTCCACGGCGGGCAGCTTTGACGTCCGTTTCATAGACAGAGAGACAGCCGACAGCATACCCTGGCGTATGCGGTTTACGGTGAGCGAAGAACAACTGCCTGCGGACTCGCAGTGGCATACAATCACCATTCGGCTTATGGATGATATGCAGGAGCATGGCGCGTGGATAAATGCAACGGAACAATGGCGCAACCCGGAGGGAAAATTTGATTGGAATAAGATAGACATACTCCAATTTGCCGCAGAGCAGAGCGCCATTCAGGGATCTTTGCATATTGATGCAATCAAGATAATTGAAGGCAGATGAAGTCCATTCTATAACTTTCAACGACAGGTTTCGCCTGCTAGATAACTTCACAAGAGACGTTGATCGAGTGGATAGCGGCGTTTCCGCCTCCTCTTTTTAAGTAACGCTCCGCCGTCTAGCATCGCACCGTCCAATCGAGGGGTGGCGGTGTTCTCTTTCAGACAATACTTCGCAAGAAGTCATCCAAAGAAGTCATCCAATAACATCTCTATCTATGTTGCGGGGTTTTGTTTTTCGGGGTATAATTAAGATGTGATTTAGAGAATGGAAGGAGGAAATATGGGAAATACAGTAGATACCGCGAAAGATGCGGTAACAAACGCCTACATCAATATGTTCGGCGTGTTGGGCGCTTTGGAAGACTTATGCAGGCTGTCGCAGGCGGCGAAAGCCTTCCTGCCCCAGCCGCCGCTGACGATTTGCTTTGCGGTGAAGAAGGGACCCGCGGCACGGCTGACCTTCAGCGACCAAGGATGCGTCGTAATGCCCGGGGTCGGAAAGAGCGATATAAAGCTGCCTTTCTCTTCTGTGGAGAAATTCAATGCGATGATTGATGGAACCGCGACGCCAATTCCAAGCAAAGGTTTTATGAAAATTGGCTACCTGCTAAAAAACTTCACGAAACTAACAAAACTACTGGAAAGCTTCCTGAGAGCAAACGATCTAGCGCTTGCGAATGCCGAGTATTTTGATACATCCACAACCATCATGTTTTATCTCATAGCCCAGGCCGCGGCGCAAATCGGGAACCACGATACAGTCGGGCGATTTACTGTGACGAATATCGTAGACGGAACCGCAGTCCTCTCCGTAGCAGGCGGCGGACCGAAAGTTGCACTCTGTTTCAAGAACCACGTAGTATCTTGTTCACGGCAAATCCCAAAAGATTTCAACGCGCTCATGGAGTTCAAGGATATGAAACTTGCCCGTGACGTCTTTGACGGTAAAGTAAACGCGCTTGCGTGCGTAGGGCGCGGGCTTATCATGATGAAGGGCAACCTCGGTATGTTAGACAACATCAACCGCATTCTGGACAGAGTTGCGGCGTATTTAGCGTAAGGAGATACAATGACAGACAAGACAGTTTATGAGTACAAGCAGAGCGCGAAGTTATTCGAGCGTGCATTAAAGGTGATACCGTCGGGAATTTATGGACACCAAGGACCAGCGGAAGGATGCTTTGTCCCGGTAACCGCATTTCCGTTTTTTTCGGAACGGGCGAAAGGCGCATATTTCTGGGACGTTGACGGCAACCGATTCATTGATTATATGTGTGCGTATGGACCCAATGTGCTAGGCTACAACGACGACGAGGTTGATGAGGCGGCCGCGAGGCAGCGGGAGAAAGGCGATTGTATTACAACCCCGTCCCGTACCATGGTAGACTTTGCGGAGCTGTTGGTGGACACGGTAGCGAGCGCGAATTGGGCTTTTTTTGCGAAAAACGGCGGAGATACGACCACTCTGGCCATTATGACCGCACGCGCTCACACACACCGTAAGAAAATCGTGTTTTTCAAAGGGTATTATCACGGCGTAGCCCCATGGACGCAGAAGATAGACTATCCGGGTATTCTCCCGGAGGATGTGGCGAATTCCCTTTACGTCCCGTGGAACGATTACGAAAAATTAGCTGAAACTTTTGCAGAGAACAAAGGTGAAATCGCAGCACTCATCTCTCAACCGTACTGGCATGGCAACTTCATGGACAATATCCTGCCCGCAGACGGCTTTTGGCGGAAAGTGAGAAAGCTCTGCACCGATTCAGGCGTTATGTTGATAATCGACGACGTGCGGACCGGTTTCCGCCTTGACCTGGCTGGGAGCGATCATTACTTTGGCTTTGAGGCCGACCTTATCTGTTTCTGCAAAGCAATCGCCAATGGTTACAACGTGAGTGCGCTCTGTGGCAAGGATTTCCTGAAGAATACGGTCTCCGGGCTTTCTTACACGGGAAGTTATTGGCTGTCCGCGGTACCTTTCGCCGCAGGAATTGCCTCCATCAAGAAGATGCATCGCCTTGACCTGCCCCGTCTGCTTAATGAAAAAGGCGAAGCTTTGGCGAGAGGGCTTGTTGAAACCGCGAAACGGCGCGGCTTTGACTTACACGTCTCCGGTATGCCCGCGCTTTTCTACTTGAGACTCGCGGACGACGATGTGAACGGCAGTCCGTCTCTCATGCTTCACCAACGGTGGATCGCGGAAATGGTCAAACGCGGGATTTATGTAACGAATCATCACAATCATTTCCTTAACTACGCCTTGAGTGAGGACGACATTAAGACTACTATTGAAATTGCGGACCATGCGTTTGCCGCTTTGTAGAAGAAGTAGGTTTCGTCTGAAACCTTATAGCGTCTTCCCATGTTAGGATGCTGTCCACATGGGAAGACATTGTTTTGTATGACGATATTACAGAGAATTTGTATGATTTCGTAAAATTCTATTGCCAAATTTTATCAAAATTTCCCTCAAGATAGGTAAGACCGACTCAAACAGGGTAAATCAGCCCCAAAACCACATAAAGACTGGCTCCCGGCATAGCCGGGAGTGACCGGTTTTTAGTTAGTTAATTCGGTCCAGTAGGTAACCAGGATGTAGCTTTGTGTTGAGTCCTTTTTGGGATAGGCCATAAGACCCCATCTGAAGTCTATGGTGGTATCGTAATTATCCCATGGAATCGCAGGCACGGTTCCTTCTATAAAAGTGCCATCCGATACGGAACTCGTGGACTCGTACCCGTACTGAAAGCCGGCGCTCCCCCCTATCGTAGCGCCTCCAACCTTGATTTTCCCCGATATTTCCGTTTCCAGGTTAAATTCGAAGTTATCCTCTGTCCCTTTAACCTTCTCTATGTTGATGGTGCTGCTTCCTGTGCCCTGCCCGGCGGTCATATACGTGACAGTTGAGAAAAGGCCCTGTCCATTCGCCTGGCTTTTTTGCTGATCCCGCTGGGCGGGGGTAAAATAGCTGCGCGGATTGCCCAGTTCTTGGTTTACTGTTATCTTGTGTTCTTCCGCAACGCCCGCGTTGTAGTTGGTCAAGGGCATGTGGCAGGGCTGGGGTTTGCGCGGCACGCTGATGCTCATGATGGAGCCGGGTTGGGCATCTTCACCGGGCGGGGATTTCAGGACTTCGTAGTAGTACACGTCAAAGGGGATGGCCGTAAAGACCACCAGGTC
>JAIRSU010000043.1 GCA_031255285.1 Treponema sp.
ATGATTTTGTTCAAGTTTTTGACGCTGGGGGTTGATTACAGGGGGCAGGAAGCGGGGGCGGTTCCGGTAGGAAATTGACAGTGAAGTTTCTTTCGGATGCCGCCCGCCGCGAAACCATAAAACAGGTGAAGCCTGTGAACGATTTTTTATTAGGGGTTAATAAGTTGTGCTTATGCAAACTTATATTTTTTATAGGGATTCGGCAAAGCGTTTCCCAGAAGGAGTATCGCATTGAAAAGAAAATTTTCGGTTATCGCCGCGGCGATGATGGTTCTCTCACGGCTTGTCTTCGCACAGGAGGAGGCGGATGTTTCGTCCACCGCCCCTGTGATGAATATAACGCCTGACGAAGCCGTCGAGCTGGCGATTAAAAACAACTTGAGCCTCCAATCGAGTCTTGTGGAGGTTGATACCAAGAAGCGAAAGGCTGACTTGCGGTGGAATCAGTTCATCCCAAGCCTTGACGCAAGAATAACGCTGGGCAGGCAGAATCAGGGGACCGCAACGAGCGGATTTGCGCCGTTTACACAAACGCCGTTGAATTCCACGCTCGGTTTACCCGCGGGAGTACCCGACATCTACGGCGTAATGCCCTATTCGGTGGACGTTGACCCACAATGGTTTTTTCAGACCAGCTTCGCGGTAGGATGGCAGATAAGCGTCGCGCTCTTTGAAGGTCTGCGCAACATCCGTCTTGACTATGAAACAGGGTTTATTTCATACGAAAAAGCCAAGTTACAGACCGAGCGGGATATCCGTAAGGCCTATTACCAGATGTTATTGTTGCAGGAAAACTTGAAGCTCAAGCAGGAGTCTTACGAAACTGCGGAGCGGCAGGAAGCGTCGGCGCGCGCGGCTTATCGGGCCGGTCTTGCGCCTGAATTGCAACTCTTGCAAGCCCAAGTGTCAAAGGAAAACAAGAAGCCTGAACTCGACCAGTTGGAGAATCAATTCAAGATGGCTAAAGCCCAATTCGCCTACAACCTGGGATTGCCCACGAATACTGATTTTGCGCTTATCCCGCGAGAGGACGCTATCGCGGCAGCCTCTCTTGACACACGGAGCCTCATTGCGGATGCCGCGGAGAAAAAGCCTGACATCAAAGAGCTGAGAGCCCAAATTGAGTATGCGAAAAGCGGACGTAAAGCCAGAACCTTACAACAAAACACACCCTACCTCGCCTTGAGTTGGAACTTCGCGCCAAACGTCATTGACCCATGGACGCCTAGTCAATGGGACGACTGGTTCAAGAAGGATGGAGGTAATTTTTCTGTAACAATCGGCATGAATCTGAACGGACTTGTACCGCTTTTCAAGGAAGGGCAGATGCTGAAAGATATTGACAACCAGATAAAAGCCGCAGAACTAGGCTTGGAACAGATGAAGCGCGGTACGGAGATTGAGATTTATAACATCATTCTGTCATTACAAAACGCGCAAACGTCCATCGAAGTCATGGAAAAAACCGTTGAATTAGCGCAACTCTCTTACAATTCAACCTCCCGTGCTTATGGCGCGGGTTTGCAGACGTTTGTCGAAGTGAAAAGCGCGGAAGACGCTCTGAATCAGGCGAAACTAGGCGTTTTATCTCAAAATTATACCTATATTATGGGGCTGATTGATTTAGAGTACGCTGTAGGCGTACCTTTCGGAACCCTGTCGAGAGGCGCAGGGGGGAGTGGAGACTAGGAAATAAGGAACGGGTTTGTTGAAACTGGCGGCGGCAAGGCCGTCTACAAATCCTTGTATTTCCTTCTCTATAATAAGGAGAAAATTATGTTGAATAAACAAAAATTAGGGACCGCGCTCATCTTGCTGGCAGTGCTCACAGGCTGCAACAAAAAGGAAAATCCATCGACGGGCGGGGTTGGACCCGCTCCATTGGAAAGACCCGTATTCGCGGTAAATACGACGATGTCCGTCGCCGGGCAAATCAGCGACTACATCGCCCTATCAGGCGACGTTATCGCTGGAACTTCGGTAGATGCGTATTCAGACGCGGCGGGCAAAATCACGCGGGTCTATGTACGCATCGGAAACCGCGTCTCGCGAGGCGACCCCATTGCGGCTGTCGACCCGTCAAGACCAGGCATGAACTATATCGAGAGTATCGTCCGTGCGCCCATAGGCGGTACCATCGTCGCCCTGCCCGCGCAAGTAGGTATGACCATTAGCCAATCAGTGCCTCTGGCGCGAATCGGCGGGACTGGTCTAGAAACCCGCGTCTATGTGGCGGAACGCTTCATATCAAAAGTCGCCCTGAACCAATCCTGTGACGTCATTCTGGACGCATATCCGGGCGAAGTCTTCAGAGGAAGCGTCAGGGAAATCAGTCCTACAGTTGATCCCACGTCCCGTACCATGGAAGTACGCATCAACGTGAGCAATACCGAATCCCGACTGAAAGCGGGTATGTTCGCCAAGGTGAGAATCATCACCGAGACAAAAGAAAATATCGTCAAGATACCGGCGTCTGCGGTCATTACGCGGTTCGGGGAAACCTACTTGTTTACCTTGGATACAGACCCTGAAGACCCGGCTTTTCAAGTCGCGCGAAAGACTGTTATTACACAGGGCATTCTCGTGGACGGCATACTTGAAGTGCGCGAAGGGCTAGAGCCTGACGCTGAGATTGTCGTCAAAGGACAGACCTTGTTAAACGACGGCGTACGCGTCCAAGTAATTGAAAAGGTACAACCAATAGAATAGGAGATGGATTATTATTTAGTAAATAACGAAGTTACCAAGCTTCGTTTCCTGACTAAAATCGTCCTATTCCCTTCCTAACAAATAAGGAGAAAAGAATGAGTTTTGCTAAAAGAGTTGTTTCACGGCCCACAACCATGTTTATTATGTTCGTCCTATTGATAGGGCTCGGCGTATTCGCATGGCTGAACCTGCCGATAGACCTTATGCCTGAAATTAATCCTCCCTTCCTCGTGGTTATGACGACCTACGCTGGCGCAAGCCCTGAAGAAGTGGAACGGAGCATCACGCGCCCCATTGAAGCCGCGCTTGCAAGCGTGTCTAGCCTTGAAAATGTAACATCGACCTCGTCGAAAGGTTCCGGTATGGTTACCATGGAGTTTATCTATGGCACGGACCTTGCAGATGCGTCTAACTCAGTGCGGGACGCCCTGGAGAGGGTGAGAAATTATCTGCCTACAGGCGCGGATGCGCCTATGATTTTCAGGTTCAACCCTGCAATGATACCCATCATGGGACTTATGGTAACAGGCGACCGTACGCCGGAAGAGTTGCGGGAAATTGCAGAAAACACGATAGTGCCGCGCATTGAGCAGACGCCGGGCGTGGCGACCGCGAACCTCAGTGGTGGGCGGGAGAAGATCATCCGCGTAGAAATGCCACAGACTCGGCTTGAGGCTTACGGACTGACCGTAACCCAGATTCAACAGATGCTTGCAGCGCAGAATATGCAAGTCGCGGCGGGGAGCATTACCGAAAGCGGCTTGTCCTACCTCTTGACGACTATGGGTGAATATACGTCCCTTGAGCAAATCAGAGACACCGTCGTCTCGTACAAAGGCGGAGGTTTGGTGAACGGACAGATGGAACTGCCTCGGAGCATCTATCTGCGCGATATTGCGGATGTGTTTGAAGGTTACCGCGATGAAACGAGCTCCGTCTACGTCAACGGTGTGGCGGCTGTGCAGCTATCGGTACAGAAACAGAGCGGTAAAAACTCTGTACAAACCGCGAGGGATTTGCGGGCTCGTCTTGTCAATATCGCTAAGGAGATTCCGCAGGATATAAAAATCACCGAAATCTTCAACACGACCGATCAGATTGAAAACTCCATCAACGAAGTAGGCAATTCCGCACTTTCGGGTGCTGTTCTCGCCATCGTCATCCTATTCATATTCCTGCGTTCCATAAAGCCGACTCTTATCATCGGCATTAGCATACCGATTTCTATCATCGTTACTCTCATGCTTATGTATTTCGCGGGTTTGACCCTGAACCTGATGACCCTTGCGGGTTTAGTTTTAGGCATAGGTATGCTTGTGGATAACTCCATTGTTATCTTGGAGAACATCTACCATTATCGTGAGAAGGGGGCGAAGCTACAACCCGCAGCGGTACTCGGTACGACCGAGATGCTCACGGCGATTATAGCATCTACCCTTACCACGATATGCGTATTTGCACCCATGCTGATGTTTCAAGGCTTGCTTGAAATGGCCGGCGAGATGTTCGCAGGCATAGCTTTTACGGTGGTGATAAGTCTGACCATCTCGCTATTAGTCGCCGCGGTACTGGTGCCGGTACTTTCCAGTCACTATCTCCCGCTCGTAACCCGCAAACAGAAACCCCTGCGCGGACCTTTCGTACCTATTGATAAGGCGTTTGAGCGCTTTTTCTTACGGCTCGACGATTCCTACCGCCGTGCGGTCCATTGGGTTTTGAATCACAAACTATTAGTCATCAGCGTCCTCTTAGCGCTTTTCATCGGCAGCGTATTGATGATACCCAGAATTGGCTATCAGTTCATGCCCGCGCAGGACGAGGACTCGGTCAGTATCAACGCTACCCTGCCCCTTGGCACCCCGCTTGCCGACACCGAAGCGACCATGCATCAGATTCAAAGCATTGTGGAAAAGGAAGTTCAAGGTTACGAAAAAATCATACTTTCCACAGGCGGGGGCGGTATGATGGGTCAAGGGAACAGCAGCAATTCAGGCTCCCTGCGGATAAACTTGCCCAAATACGCCGAGCGAATCGATACTGCTGAAGACATAAAGACCAAGATGCGAAGGCATTTCAACGAATTCCCAGGCGTATCCTTCACATTTGGCGGTGGCGGTATGATGATGGGAAGCAATAATCCAATAGATATCGTCATCCGTACCGACGACTTAGTGAAGGGCAAGGCTATAGCCGAAAGAATAGCGGACGTCATACGAGAAAAGGTACCGGAAGCCACCGAGCCTACCGTTGACCTCAAGGACGGCTTACCGCAGATTGAGATTGAGATAGACCGAGAAAAACTCTACGCATTAGGTTTGAATACCTATACCGTGGGCAATGAAATCAAGGCGGCGATTGACGGCATTACCGCAACCCGATACAAGTCAGGCGGCAACGACTACGATGTGGTATTGATTCTCGCAGAGGAGGACCGAAACGCCAAACCCGTGCTTGACCAGCTCTTCGTTACGAGTCAGATAGCGGGACGAGTACCTCTATCGAGCTTCGCCTCTTATCAAGAAGGCGTGGGACCCTTAACCATCAACCGTGAGAATCAGAGCCGTGTCATACACGTCCAAGCAGGCGCGGTACCCGGCACCAAGCTAAACAACCTTACGGCGAAGATTCAGTCTATCGTACAGGCGGAAATCCCTGCGGAAGACGATGTAATTATTGAATACGCGGGCGACAACAGCGAGTTGCTCAAGTTGATGACAAACTTTAGTCTGATTTTAATTGTAGCAATTATGTTGGTATTCGGGGTTATGGCGAGCTTGTTCGAGTCGTTCAAGGACCCGTTCATCGTGATTCTCACCATACCCTTATCTATGATTGGGGTTGTGGCTATTTATCTTATCACGGGGGATATATTCAACGCGCTGACGCTGGTCGGTATGCTTGTGCTTGTCGGGGTGATTGTTAACAACGGCATTGTATTGGTAGACTACACAAACCTACTCCGCAGGCGAGGCTATTCTTTGCACGATGCATGCGTTGAAGCGGCGGGCAACCGCTTGCGCCCCATTCTGATGTCCACACTTACAACCATTCTTGGGCTTGTGCCGATGGCTTTTTTCCCAGCCGAAGGTTCTGTAATGACTGGTCCCATTGGCAAAACGGTATTAGGAGGGCTTTCTTTTGGTACGCTGATGACGTTGTTCCTTATGCCAAGCGTTTACGCCATTATCAACAAGCGTTCCGAGGAACGCCGAGCAAAAGCCGAAGCTCGCCGCGAGCGTATAGCCGCGGGGATAAGCCGCAGACAGGCGCGTAAAAATGCGAAAACACAGACCGCTGGTTTTGTCAGCATAGTGGCGGATACAGGAGAAGAGTAGTGCAATATAGGGCGCGGTCGCGACCGCGCCCTATATTGCACTCGTAGAAAAGGAAACATAATGATACGATTAGAAATAATAGCCAACCATTCGGTTGAGGAAAATATACTGGAAGAATTCCACAATATGAGCGTCGGGGCGTTTTACACGAAGATCCCCGGAGTTCTGGGAGTTGGGACGTCAGGTCCACGCATGGGGGATGCGGTATGGCCTGAGGAGAATTTCGTGCTTGTGATTTGGTGTGAGAAGTCGGAGGCGGCTATCATTGAACAGGCTGTCGCAAACGTGAAGGAGAAGTTCCCTGACGAAGGGATAAAGGTCTTCAAGCTGAATGATGCGCCGTCTCAGCAGGTCTACTTGCCACCGCCTCCACCTATTCAAACGCCTCAAGTACAAGCGCCTAAAGCCGCACCTGCTACGGAACAACCAGCGACTGTTGACCCCTTTGCACCGACATCCTCGCTTGCCACGCCGCCCCCGCCTGCTGTTCATGCGGAAAAGAATCAAGAAAAGAAGCCGTTAGGGATGGAAAGCGAGAATTCTTAAACGCCTGCCTGGACCCCATCGCTATTGTGGTGCCAGACACTTTAAAGTATCTGGCACCGTTACTTTCCCCCCCCATTGCATTTTTTTTCATTCCTTGTTAGATTTATCTTGTGAATAAGATATTGATAAAAAAACAGCTCTCGGCTGATGTGTATGAAATGGTTTTATCTGCGCCGCTCATAGCACGTTCACGCAAAGCGGGGCAGTTTTTGATAGTGCAGTCGGGCGAGCTTGGCGAGCGTATTCCGCTCACCATAGCTGATGCCGACGAGTCTGCCGGTACCATTACCATTGTGTTTCAAGCGGTTGGTGATACGACGATGAGACTGGCGCGTAAGAATGAGGGAGACAGTCTGGATAACGTACTAGGTCCTCTGGGCAATCCCACTCATGTTGAGAAATTCGGTACTGTTATATGCGTCGGCGGCGGTATAGGAAGTGCGCCTCTTTTCCCCATTATTCAAGCGATGAAAAAAGCAGGCAACCGCGTACTTGCCATTATTGGGGCGCGGACGAGAGAACTAATCGTCTTTGAGGAACGCATAAGGCAGGCGGCGGACGAGACCATTGTTGTTACAGACGACGGCTCTTACGGGAAAAAAGCCCTGGTTACAGAACCGCTCAAAGAATTGTGCTCCCAAATACCAAAACCAGATATGAGTGTCGCCATAGGTCCGCCTATTATGATGAAATTCTGCGCCGCAACCGTTGAGGAATTCGGCGTACCGATATTGGTTTCCCTCAATACCATTATGATTGACGGAACTGGTATGTGCGGCAGCTGCCGCGTCAGCGTGGGTGGTGAAACAAAATTTGTGTGCGTGGACGGTCCTGAATTTGATGGGCATAAAGTAGACTTTGACAATATGATTCAGCGGATGCAGACTTTCAAGGATAAAGAAGACGAAGCCCGTCATAAATGCCGTCTAGAACTAGGATGCTAGAGACGCCTACAAGCCGTATTTGACGCGGCCAACAAAAAAGGCGGAGAATATCCTCCACCTTTTTTGTTATAAACCATCCTTATGGACAAAGCGCTTTGCTCCAAAGCGTTTCTGCAAGGGGACTATTCAGACGCCTCTTCTTCAGACACTTCTTCGGCAGGTGTTTCTTCAGATACCTCTTCTTCAAATACTTCTTCGTCAGGTGTTTCTTCAAATACCTCTTCTTCAGATACTTCTTCGGTCAGGGGCGCGTCTCCACGAATTCTTGTCCGCACAAAACGACCTGTTTCGGAGAGCTCTGTATCCCAATCCCAGTTCTTAATGCCGTCTCCATCGGTATCGACCGGCTGGTTGGACGTGTCCGGTAGCGTTGACGAGGAGGCTTCAGCTTTTCGCGCCAGGGACCACGATATCCAGCTGATTTTGTTTTCATCAAGGAAATTCAGCCATCGTTCAGAGAAGTCAATGAAGGGACCTTCGTCTCCCGAAGCGAGGCTTGTTCCCCATTCGGAGCAGAATACTGCGAGTCCGCCGTCCAAAGCCGCGGTTATTTTGTCCCTTAACCACGTGGACTCTTCATCTTCATAGCCCGTATCATGCGTACCAGCGTAGAAGTGGACCGCATACATGATTTGTCCATTAGCGTCCTGAACAGGCGCGGAAACAGGTTCGTCGACGAACTGACTCCAGTTGTTCGTACCGACTATAACGATGTTGTCGCTCAATCCGTCTCTATCATATTGGCGGATGACGTCAACTACGCCTTGAGAATAGGGAAGAATCACATCTGACCAGGGGTCGTCCGCCTCGATATTGTTCGGTTCGTTGGCGATTTCCCAAATGATGTTGGGGAGATTGCCATATTTATCCGAAAGATAAGCGAAGAATAGCTGGGGACCGGTGAATTCGGGATGGTATCTGCGGATGTTGGCGTATTGGGGCAAGTCAAGCCCTGCGGTAAGGTATTTCGGGTCGGTTGGATCGCCCGGATTCAGGATGTGCCAGTCCACAACCACGTAAAGCCCGCGTCTATTGGCGAGATTTATGCCTTTTTCAACCTTTGCCAACAGCTCTGCGGGATGGTCGGCGTACCCATCCTCGCCCACATACATAGCAAGCCGTATGACGTCGATATTCCAGTCAAATGCCAGAGTATCGAACACGTCGTCTGTGAGAATCCAATCGCCGTCTTCCCATTGAAGCCCAAAACTACTCATGCCCCGCAGCTGAATGGAGTTGCCCTTCTCGTCACAGAGCTGACGCCTGCCGTCAATATCCGCCACCTTGATTCTACCATATTTCGCAACTGCGGTCACGAAGTTTTCAGGCGTATCAATCGGCATCTCGTACTGGGCCAATGCCGAGACCATCATGCTCACACTCAAGAGCAAGCCTACCATTATAGCGCTCTTTTTCATGTTTCCTCCTAAAAATTGGATTTGGGAGTACTGTCTTGCGATTTCTGCTCCCAGAATCATAATGTGTTATCATAACATTTTCCCCCTGTAATAGCAAGGGGAAATAACGCCAAGGCCGAAGGGGAACGAGCCAAAGGGCGTAAACGCTCTGTTCTACAGCCCCGCGCTGCCTGCCCGTTACACAATCCTCGCGGAGGCGCGCCCCTTCATGGGTTCCCTTCCACAGACCTACGGAGGGCTTTCCGTCCGATCCGCCTAGATTAAATCAATGGATTATGCTATAAAAAAGGTATGAAACGATTATCACTATTATCTTTTACCTTTCTTGTCTTCTTTACGATTCAAGCCGCCTTTGCCGGCGGCACTGTAGACAAGAGAGACGCTGATGTCCCGTTTATGACCAAAGCGCGGACGGGCGTTCTATCCAATGGCTTGCAGTACTACCTGCTTGCTAACAATACGCCTGAAAACCGCGCCTATTTGAGGCTTGCCGTGAATGCGGGTTCGGTGCTGGAGACCGAGGAGGAACGTGGGCTCGCCCACTTTGTCGAACACATGGCGTTTAACGGCACGGAACGCTTCGCGGAAAATGAACTAGACGCCTATATTCAATCGTTGGGGATGCGCCTCGGCGCAGACTCCAACGCATATACTAGTTTTGACAGAACCATCTATGGCATAACCGTACCAACCGAAGTAAACGCGGAGGGCGTCAAGGTCATTCCCGAAAAAGCTCTCAATATTATCGACGACTGGTCGCACGCGATTCTATTCAACGAAAAAGACGTTGACGACGAACGCCCTATTATACTAGAAGAAAAACGAATGAGGACAAACGCCGTGAGCCGTATTATTCAGGACAACCTTCTGCCTATCCTGTTCGCAGGCTCGCCCTATGCGGAACGGATGCCTATTGGTCTGGAAAGCGTGATAGCAAACGCTCCCGCCTCGCTGTTGCAAAACTTCTATCAAAAGTGGTACCGTGCTGATAATATGGCGCTTATCATAGTGGGCGATTTCGACGTGGACGCGCTTGAAGCAAGCCTGCCTGGGTATTTCGTCATGCCTGCACCGCAGACGCCCCTTAACCATCCGCTTTACGACCTGCCGCCGCCGCAAACAGGACGGCTGGGCGCACATATTTTTACTGATTCGGAACTGACCGACGTTATTGTCTACCTGTACTGGCGCCGCGCCCCCAAGCCCATAGAGCAGACCACCGCGTTCTATCGTGAAGGCGTACTGGACTGGCTGGTGGAATACATAATAGCCGAACGGCTAAACGATGTTGCGGACGCGCCTGAAGCTCCGTTTACCGGGGCGTTTATCAGCAACACTCGTTATGGAACATCGTCCCGCTTCCTGATAATGGGAGCGCAGGCGAAAACAGGCTCCGCAGAGCAAACGCTTGCCGCGCTTTTACGGGAAAAGGAACGTATTTCCCGCCACGGCTTTATCAAGGCGGAGCTCGACCGAGCCAAAGCCGCCCTGATTGCCTCGCTCGAAGCGCAGGTTCTTGAAGAGAAACGCGAGTCTTTTGATTTTGTAAGCGGTTTTACCGCACATTTCCTAAATAATCAGAGCATGCCGAACGTGGAGTGGGAGCTCGCTGCGGTTCGGTCCATGGCGCCCCGTATAAGCGTCAAGGAAGTCTCGACGTTTGCAAAAAATTACTTCATGGACGACGACCTCGCCGTATTCCTGATTGCGCCGGAGGGCGAAGAACTGCCGACCCAAGAGCGTATTCTCGGCGTTGCGAGTGAAATAAAGAACGCGAAAAAGAACGAAATAGCGCGCCCTCAATCAAAGGCGTACGACACACGGCTCTTGAAGTCGAGACCCGCCGCAGGCGCAGTCATCAGTGAGAGCGTTGACCAAGAGACCAATGCGGTTGTGTGGGAATTGAGTAACGGCGCAAAGGTCGTGGTAAAACAAACCGCGAATAAAAACGATGAGATCATCCTCTATGCACTGGCGCGCGGAGGCGTTACTTCTGTTCCCGCTTCAGACGCGATGTCCGCACGGCTCGCGTCCGATCTGCTTACCGCTTCGGGCGCAGGCGGCTATTCGCTTCAGGAATTGATAAAGAAGCTCGCCGCGGTCAACGTCTCTCTTTCATTTAATATGCAGAACTTCACGCGGACCATCAGCGGCTCTTCCACCGTGAAAGACCTTAGTTCTTTCATGGAACTGCTTTACCTCCATGCGACGCAGGTAAAACTTGACCCATCAGCGGTCAAAACCACCCTGTCGAGGTACCATACCTATTTGGCGAATCAGGAGAACGACCCGGAAACTATGTTCTGGCGCGAGGTCATGAACGAGACGTTTGACAGCAGTCCTTATTTTAAAGCTATCGAAGCGTCAGACATAGACGCGGTGGACCCGGACGTGAGTTTAGCACTCTTGAAAAGAGCCCTGAACCCGGCGGATTACGTATTCGTCTTCACAGGAAATATCGACGTCGAACTCCTCAAGCGACTCGTATCAACCTATTTGGCGTCCATACCAACGGGCGCGGAAAAATGGGATGATTGGACCAGTGTGGATATTTCAAACAAGGGAAACAGAGAAAAGACCCTGATAAAGGGGAAAGAAGACAAGAGCCTAGTCTTCCTCATGTGGAGGGAAGAGGAAAATTACACGGAAGAAGGCTCTGCCGCCGCCGCGGTGCTGACCGAATACCTTAACACGATTTTCAAGAACAAGATACGCGAAAAGCTCGGCGGGGTTTATTCTATTTATACCGAAACAACTCTTTCCCCTCTGCCGTCTCTAACGGCGTTTTCAATGGAAATCGTTTTCCCTTGCGACCCTCAGAACGCGGAGAATCTTATTATGGAAGCGAAGGCTGAGGTACAGAACGTTGCGGACGGAATCATTGACGAAGATATTCTGGCTAAAGCAAAGGAAACCGTGAAGAAGTCTTGGGAAACGTCGATTCAGGACAATTCTTACCTGGCGGCAAGTTACGCCAATTCAGCCGTCATTTACCACGGACCGTTCAGCCGCGTTGACAAACGCCCCGCACTTTACGAAGAGACGTCTGCGGAAGCTCTAAGCGGCATGACCGCGAAGCTCCTTGGGGGAGACGGACATATTCAGTTAGTTATGTTTCCCGAATGACGCATTTCAAGAAGCCGTCTTTGGTCCGTCCCTGTCTGCGCTTTAGATGGTGTGGACAGGGCGGCGCCATGCAAGAGACCATTTAAGAAAACTATTGATGTTCAGATAAAGACAGGTTAGAATAAATCAAGCTAGAATAAATCTGAGCAACCAGTCCAAGTTGCAAGCCCTGTCCTTGAGGCGGGGTTGCTGAATCGGAGAGAACATGAAGCCAAAAAAAATAATGCTGTTCTTACCGTTTTTTTTGCTGTTTTTATCCGCGGATGTGGACGTCCCGGATAATCTGCGGAAGCCCCAGAAAGGGGAAGCGCCCCGCTACCCCAAAGACATTGTTATCGGCGAATTGGGCAGAGGAGAAGCTTCGGAAGAAGCGTATATCTTTGCGAGAGGAATTCTGGGCGGCATTCTCCACGGCGAAAAGGCTGTTGAGGAAGGTATTATAGATACCATTCAATCAGTTGGTCCGCAGAAATTCCGTATTGCTGGCGGCAGGGAGGAGGAAGGGGGCGCATCTTTCATATTCCGCTTTATAGGCAGAGAAAAATGGATAGTGGGTGAGATATATGTGCGGTTTGAACCCCCATCAGAAACCATAGTTCAGGCCGATCCCGATGCGGACGAAGAAGAAACAGAGCCCCTTATTACCAAAGAGGAGGGCGGCTGGAAACTGGACGACGTCATTTTAGACGAGCCCAGGTTTGTCGGGCAGGACTCCCAAACGTATATCTACGACTTTTCCCCTTACGAAAGGTTCTTCTAACTATGCCGCAAAGAACTAATATACGAACAAACAACACCTCGTTATGAAGTCGTCTAACAGGCGAATCCTGTGCCAGACATCCGCGCGCCGCCTGGTGGGGACAGCGGAGCCCCCTTTCAAACAACACCTGTTAAGAAGTTGTAAAACAGGCGAAGCCTGTCCTAGCATAGAGCGGGTGGCAATCCTGCCCTAGAGCGGGGGTCAATCCTGCCCTAGAGCGGGGGTCAATCCTGCCCTAGAGCGGGGGTCAATCCTAGTATAGAGCGGGGGTCAATCCTAGTATAGAGCGGAGGTCAATCCTAGTATAGAGCGGAGGTCAATCCTGCCCTAGAGCGGGTGGCAATCCTAGTATAGAGCGGACGATAGTAGACGCCGCTTATAAAAAATCCCCGCACAATGGCGGGGATTTTTTATAAGGTAATGAACGCAAAGCGCGTTCCAAGATGTTTTTCGCAATTGCCCCTGGCGTCAGAAGCCCACTTCAATCCGCAACGGGACAAATAATTCAAACGGAAGCTTTGTACCGTCCGTCCATTCAAGTGGGAAGCGAGACACAAGCCCGCCCCTGAGCGTCCCATTACCGAATTTGCGCTCAAGCCAGAGACCCACGCCTGCCTGCATTCCGTCTTGAGACACGGACGCGGGAACAACCATGTCGCCGGTCACGGTGGGTTTTTGCATGTATTCAAAGCCCAAGTCAAGCCCCATCTTGGCGAATGGGAACTCGTAGGTCGGGGTGAGGTACACGACCATGTCCAGACCATTGGTATATGTGCCCTCAACGTTCCTGTAGTATCCACCGAAAGCTGCGTCTATGTGTCCGGAAAAACCGAATTCATAGTATCGATACGTGGCGCCAACCGCGACCTGATAATCTCGCCATATAGCAAAATCACGCTCTTCCAACTCGTAAGAAGCTCTGAGAGGTCCTGTCGTAAAAGGTATCTTTACGCCTATATCCATCATCAAGTCGCCAAGGGCAAGCACTTGGAAAGCCGCTTCCACAATGTTGCGGTAGCCGATGTACTGCACCCGGGCGAGTCCTATACCCGGAAAGTTGTAGGAAATCGCAACTTGGGCGTTCTTGTAGACCTCAAACGCATTATGAAAGTCGCCGTCTTGATCGCTGTATGTGTGCAGTTCATTTCCGAGCACCTCTCCATTAAGGTCTATTTCCGGCGTTACCATGGCGCCTATCCACATACCGTCGATGGGTTGCCATACGGTCATAAAAGCCGCGGTAACAGCCGGAGAGTAGAGGTTGATGTTATTGATGAGGCCGTCTGTGGGTTTATTTCCGTCCGCGCCCCAGGGCGCCGGGTTGAACTGGGTGAAGATGTTATTCGCGGAATCAGCACCGCCTTCCTGCATTCTGGGTTTTGCTGTATCTAACACGTAGTAAGAGAAATTCGAACTGCCCACCTTACCCATAAGCTTCTGTATGTCTTCGTAGTTGTTGCCTATGTTGAACTTGAGCCTCTCGTGAGGTCTAAGCCAGCCGTTTATAGTATAGCCGGCTTTGACGGAACTAGAACCGCCGGCCGCGTTTAGCATACCGTAAGCTATGTCAAAGCCCACACTGAATCCGGCGAATTCCGACCATCCGTTGAACGACACGCCCGCACTCATGTTTGGCTCGCCCCAGGGCGCTTGCACGGCCGCGGTATTTTTTGTGTCTCCCTCTTCAGGAACAGTAGCCCGATAGGGGATGAAGTAACTCGTCCCATACCCGCTTACGCCGACTTGAGCAAAGACCGCCGTTACTGCTATTACTCCTACCGTCGTTAGCGCTATAAGTTTTCTCATAATCTTTCCTCCTAATGGTAAGAGTCTTTACAAACTAATTGATAACATGATGGGGATGAAAATATCGGTATTTTGCTCTTTTCCCTGCCACTCCAGCGGGAACCTGCCGGTAACGCCGCCTTTAAGCACGCCAGCGCCGAAAGCCCTTTCAAGCCAGAGTCCCGCGCCGAACTGCATTCCATCTGTATTTTCTACGTCTTCACCGCTTCTCTTATCGACGCCTCTGTATTCAAAACCAAGGTCAAGCCCTGCTTTGGCGAAGCCCAGATTGTATGACGGAGCCGCGTATACAAGGAGGTCAAGGCCGTTTAAAGTATCATAATACTGAAGATCGCCCTCATTACCGTTGTATCCATTAAACGCCGTGTCGACGCGGCACATAAAGTTGAATTCCCCGGCCGTGTAATCCGTGCCGAGCGAGAATTGATAATCGCGGTGTTTTTTGTAGTTAATGGCGTCGTTCTTCGAATCGTCTCCCATCCACGGTATCTTCACCCCAAAATCCATGTTAAGGTTCTCAATCATCGTTAGTTGAAATGCTAATTCGACGACGTTTCTCCAGCCGATGTATTGAGCGCGGGCAAGACCGATATTGGGGATGGTGTAGCCTACGCCGAATTGCAAGTTTTTGTAGATTCTCTCCACGTCGTAAAAGTCGCCGTCTGTTCCACTTCCAAGCCCGGTTCCATTGATTCCCTCCAGTTCCGGTGCTATGAACGCGCCGATAAACAGTCCTTCAACCGGGGTGAGTGTAATCATCGCGGCCGCAGACACGGCGGGTGCGTAAAGATTACTATTCCCATCCTTGTTGCCCTCCGCGTTGGGGTTGAATTGGGTGAAGATGTTGAATTGAGAGTCTCCCAGTTCAAGCCTATCCGCCTTTCCTGGGTCCAACACATAAGGCGCGAAGTTGGAAGCGCCCACGGTCCCGGCCAGCGTGCTGTCGGTCATGGTTCCAAAGGAAAGCTTCAGAATATTGTGGGGTTGTATCCACACGTACATATCTGGTCTTGCGCGGACGGTCTGAGCGCCGCCCGCTGATCCGTCTCCGTACGCAGCGCGCAGCGTGAAGTTGAAACCCGCAAGGTCCGAGACGCCCTTGATGTAGATGCTGGTGTTCAGGTCGGGTCCTCCGAAAGAGTCCTGAACCGCGGCGGTGGACTTTACCTTGCCGTCAGGGTCAATGGTTGATCTGAACGGGATAAAGAAGCTTGACACATCTCCGCCCAGGCTCACTTGAGCAAAAACCGCGCCCGCGGTCAATACGGATACTACCATTAAAGCCATTAGCTTTTTCATAAAATTAATTCCTCCTAAATGATTTTCAAGGAGTGGGGAAACGATTTCTTGCTGGAGTTCCCCACTCCCAACTCGCCATTATTCTACTTTAATACCGTTAAGTCCCGCGGCGTTTACCGCTTTGATTTCGTCGTAATAAAACGCAGATTCGACGACCCAGGGACTTGCGTCGACTTGAGGGATGGTATTCACCCACAAGCCGAAATTGGTGATGCTTGCCGCGTTGAACTTGCCGTTCTGTTTGCCTTTGAACAGACTGAACGGTATGGTGAGGAGTTTAGCGTCGTTGCTTTGAACAAAGTCCGGGAGCAGTTCTTCGAGCCATACTTCAAATTCCTCGCTGCCCGACTTAATTTGCACGACCATATGCTGGGCGTTGCCGTCTGGTTTCAGCCAAACCTGAAGCGCGTTGAACTTTGACCAGTTGGCGTTTTGCAACAGGGTTCTGCCGGTCCAGCCTTCGCCGCCTGCGGTAGAAATCCGATACTTGAACTCCATGCCATAATCGCCTGCGTACTTATGTTCCTTTGAAAGGCTTATGACGTTCCAGCAATCTGGTCCTGAATTCTCGGTCCAGTCGTTGCGGAGAAGCGCATCCTGCCCGTAGTAGACTTCATCAAAGTTATCCACCACGCTTGGGTCGGCTCTTTTCGCCTTCTCGCCGAAGAACAGTGTCATCGTTTGCAAGGTCTTTGCGCCGGCTTTCAATGCGATGACGCCGGATGCTTTACCGAAAGCATCGACTTGCGCTTGACTTACGTTTGCAGTATACCAATTCGGGTTGCGTGGGTCTACGGAAGCCGGTACTGTTATTTCGTCCACACCGTTGGATATGGTAAAAGATACGGAGCCGCTTGGATTTTTCACGCTTGCCAGCAGTTTGAACGCCTTTGACTGGAACACGCCGCCGGGCGGGGATAAGATATAGCCTGTTTCTCGCGAGCCGGCCTGCGTTGCGGACGGAGTACGGGTCATTGAATAGAAGCCGGAGCCGTTAGCGAAGACCGAGTTGGGGTTGTTGTAGAAGTCTATGAATGCGTCCGCCATAATCTTGAGCCCACGGTTCGGGGCGGTTTTGTAAGGCGCGTAGTGGTCCCCGCCTGAGAAGTTAGCCCATACGAGGTAGTAACCGAGTCCAGACGCGGACACGACTTGCATTATATCCTCAAACCATGTAGGAATCGTTCCGTCCGCAAGGCAGATGTTGCCGTCTTCTGTGGGAATGACCTGTATACCGGTTTCGGACACGACCGCGACTTTGTTGTGCTTCTTTGCCATGAGATCTACGTTGTTCACCGAGGTTTTAAACGATTCTATCCAGCCGTCTCCGGGAGCGGCGTTGTTTTGGTAAAGGTCAAAAGCCACGACATCGACGAATTCATCGCCTGCGTATCGACTTTCGTACCACTCTACGCTTTCCACAGGACCATTGGGCGAGTATGCGTACAAGAAGTTATGAACGCCTTTGACGTCCCGCAAATATTCTACGGTGTAGCGCCAAACGCTTTTGAAGCCTTCATCGGTACAGAAAGCTCCGCCCCACCAGAACCAGCTTCCTGAGTTTTCATGCCAGGGTCTGAACAGAACCGGGACTCCCTCCGCTTCCAGAATCTTGGCGAATTGGGCTATCATATCAAGATAGGCGAGGAACGGCGCGTTGAGGTCTCCTTCCGGCAAGATGCGGCGCATGGGGTCGCCCGTGAGGGTGTTCGGGGTGTATCCGTCGAGTTTCCATGGCGCTTTTCGGCCGGATTTGCGGTACACAATATCCATGTTGGGGATGTGCATAGACAGAGTAATGAGTGCACCTTGACTAGCCGCGTCTAAACAGACGTCCGCGGAACCCTGTATGGGGTCAGGACCGTAGGTTTTGGTAACGCCCGGATATTCGTCGCCGGTAAAGGATAAGGTATCTATGCCCATGACCGCGGCCAGGGAACCAGTAATGTCCTTTACGTCGCTAGTGGTCGAGCCTTCGTAGAACACGCCTCGTTTGTGGTGCAGGTCGTTTTGATGACCGAACAGTACGTAGTCGGTTTTTCCAACAGCATCGAGATACGCATAGAGGCGTTTCACCGAGTCGATGGCGTTGGGGTCCACGAGCGCGACGCTTGATGCAATATTCAAGGATGCGGGGTCGATCTGCGTTGGCGCGTCCATGGGGGTCTTAGTCAATTCAACGTCAATCGGCTCGCCTTCGGCGAATTTTATGTTGTCGATGAATATGGGACCCTTATAATCGGTTCCCGATCCCACGATACTGAATGTGATGGTTTCGGTTGATGCTTCCGGCGGGGTGAACTTGATGAGCGGCGTAACCTTCCTGTATCCAGAGCCTGCGTCTTGTCCATCTCCGCGGATACGGGCGTTTGCGTCGAGCCCGCCGTTTGCGAATATCTTTGTCTGGAACGTTCCCTTTGTTCTGAAAGATGGGTTGAAATACAGGTCAAAGGAAAGCTCATGATATCCACCCAGAGGGAGCGGGGGAATGTCGGTTTTGATCTTCGGTTCGCTCCAGTCCGACTGATTGTCCGGCTTGGAGAAGTCTACGTCTATACGCAACATTCCGTTACCAAAGGTTCTATTGTCGTAGGACAGCTTGATATTACCTTCGTAAGCCCAGAATTCGCCTGCGGCGACATACCATCCACCAGTATTTGAGGCGTTGTCAAAGTTCCACTCGCCCGGTGCGTCTGGTCCGCCGCTTGTTTTACCGTCTTTTTTGCCGCCGGCGAACACGAGTCCGTTCATACAGAACAGGATGTACAAGACGGCTATAATTTTGTTTCTTGTCATAGTGATTCCTTGGTGTTTATTTTTCGCTTATTGCGGGGGACCGAATTTGAGGTTGTCGATATAGACCGGTCCGATATAGTCGGTGTTAGAGCCAATGATGCTCAACCTGAAGTCGGTGAGGAAGCCCGCTTTGACGTCAAAGGGGATGACCACAGCGGTTTTCACAAAACCGTTCTCCATAGTTTCGCCTTCTTCGGGAATATCAACGTTGGCGTGGGGCACACCTTGGGTGCCGAAGAGCTGGGTTTTGAAACTCCCTATTGTTCTGGCTTCAGGATCAAAGTAGAAGTCAAACGATAGGGTCCCGATGTTCCGCATATTAAAGGAAACGGGCAGGTCAATAGCCATCTTCGGCTCGCTCCAATCGTTTTGGCTTTCCGGGTCCGAGAAGTCCAGGTCGAGCTTCAGCATACCGTCCCCGAAAGTCGAGTCGTCCCAGCTCAAGGCTATGTCGCCGACATATTGATAGAATTCGGACTTGGTGAGGTAGAAGGTACCGCCGCCGTTGTCGACGCTGGTTTCCGCAGTATCAAAAGTCCAATTACCGACAGGCGCGCGGTCTTTCTTACCGCTCGCGAACACAAATGCGCTCATTAAACAGAGCGCCAAAATCGTTAAAATCAGTTTCTTCATAATTTACTCCTTATAAATCTTCAACCATAAATATGCCTCTGAGAGTAACGTCAACACCAAGTGCTATATCTTGTGTAGTATCTGATTCGTTTGGTTTCTCAGCCCGAAGGATAAGCATATTATGAGCCTTGGCAGATTGCGCTGTGGAACTGCTGGCATTGGCCGTCACCGTCCATGTGAGGGTCTGTTCGCCTCCAGTCGCGGTTATAGACTGTTTGTTTTCCCAATCAACGGCGTCAAACAAATTATTACTCCAATCACCAAGAGCCGCGGTCAGTCTCGGTATATCTACGCTCGTTGTTCCTCTGAAGGTTATTCTATACGTGTGTCCTTTGATGATACGGTAAATAATTGCAGAATTTTCCCCTTGAAAAAAGTTCCCAATTTCAAGATTACCTGGGGCGTTGGCGGATGCAAGAATATCGCCATCCTCAATAGCGCCGCCTTCAGCTGGTATGGTATAGGTCCTTATTTCCGTTGTATAGGTAGGAAACGGCTCTACCTCGTCTTCAATGGCGAAACTATCGTAACAGCCTGCTAGCAAGAGAATTGTACCGGCCGCGAGCGCCGCCAGTCCAACCAACAAGATTTTCTTCATATATCCTCCTTGAATAAAGAAATTTTACGAATACCAGCGTCTCAATACTAAGATACTAATTGCGCCATAGTCAGTAACTCTCGGGCATTAGCCCGCGACGCCAATATTCGTCCATGTACGAAGAAACGTTCCACGCTCAAGCGGAACGTTTCTTGACGTATAAACGTATATGAGTAGTTTGTATAAATTGTGTCAAATTAGTATAGGGAAAATTTCCGAGAACGCTACTTCCACGCCAGTTTCGTCCGCAGCGCGTTGTAAAAGGCGGATTTTATGCTGTCTTGACACGCGAGGAGCGCGTCTTCCTTGGCGCGGTGGATAACGATACGGTCGCCGGGTTGTAGTTGTTCGGTCGTCTGTCCGTCCATAGTTAAAGACACGCCGCTTCGTTGTTCGCGCTCCACTTCAATCACAATCTCATCATTCGACGGCAGAACAAGCGGACGGCTAGATAGGGTAAACGGGCATATCGGATTGATGATGACGGCTTCCATTTCCGGGTCAAGAATCGGTCCTCCGGCTGAAACCGAATAGGCTGTAGAGCCGGTGGGCGTTGCCGCTATCAGCCCATCCGACCGATAGGTCCCTATGGAAGCGTTACCTGTGTGAACATTCAGTCGTATCATTTTGGCGACTGCAGACGCAGAAATGATAGCGTCGTTCAGGCAGACGCTTTGAAAAACAGTCTCCGTTCCTCTTTGTACCCGAGCGTCAAGCATGAGCCGCCGTGAAAACACGGTTCTGCCGTTTAAAAAATCGTCGAAAATAGTCCGCCATTCATCAGGCGGAATCGCTGCAATGAATCCCAATGTTCCCAGATTTACCGGAAGTATCGGGACTTTATGCTGGGACACTGTGCGGGCGGTAAACAGCACGGTACCGTCCCCGCCAAGACTGACGGCCGCGTCAACAGAGCGTATCTTTTCTCCTGCGAATACACTCGTTTCAATACCTTGTCCTTCCAGTTTCCGTATAACTTCCTGCGCCAGTCTCGTGGCTTTGAGTGGATTGACAAACAAAAGGACTTTCTTCACGGTAGTGTTCCGATGATCTTCGCCGTCTTCTCAATGTCCGCGCTTGAGAGTCGTGGATAAAGCGGAAAGAGCGCGGTGCGAAGCGACAGAGACGCGCTTACAGGACATCGCTCAATAAGATTCGGATTAGCGCTGATAATCGTTCCTGCAAAGGCGCTCTCCACTTCAACTCCTTTCTTTCGCGCATAGGCTTTTACATCTTTCATACCGGTTTCGAGGATGAGAGGAAAGGTGTAGTTGTTGTAGGGAGCGTCTTCGCGAACGATAAACCGCCTGTGCCGGGTGCGGAGGCTCGCCTGCGTATACACTTGGGCGATTTCTTTACGTTTTTTGAGATTTTTCGCAAGGTCGCGGAATTGGGCGACTGCCATGGCGGCGTTCATATCTGGAAGTTTATACTCCGGCGGCAAACGTCCGTCGTTTTTTAGCACGGCTCCGTTTCGCTTATTGCCTGCAAAGAGCAGAGCGCCGCCTCCCGCAGTGAGCATATCCCGTTCCTCAAGTCCTAAAATGCCGAATATTCCTTGAAAAGGTGAAATGTGGGACGCACCGTGTTCCACATCAGCAGAAGCCAAAAAAGTCCCACAACTCAAAGAACAGTCCTCAATGACCGGAATACCGATCTCCATCATACCTTGGGATTCTGGTACGAATCCCAAGGTATGGTGAATCACAATGGCACGGACATCGTCGAGCGCCGATAGAACGGTTTCTTTGGACATACACGCTTGACTGTCTTCCACATCGCAGAAGACAGGCGTAAGCCGCAAGTCTTGAATCACCTGTAGGTAGTAGAGGGGCGACAGAGCGGATACCATCACCCCCTTGCCTTCTTCAATATTAAGCAACTTGAGGGATAAGGCTAGAGCCATAGCAGGACTCCGCAGGCTTATACACGAGTCAAAACCGAGATATTCTTTTACTGTCTGAGTTAAAAATCCAGAATGCTCACCTGGACCGACCTTGTCTTCGACAAGGGCGGTGAGAACAGCGTCCATTTCACGGCGGCGTATGGTAGGCGCGTAAACCGAGACCACTATTCTTCCTAGCGATGGAGTTCCGACAATTTTTGTAATTCTTTAGGATTAAAGAGGTCGCGGATGCTCAAGATGATGAGATATCCCTGCTCTTGCCGCACGACTCCATGAACGTATTCGGAGCCGATACCGCTGGCTATCTGCGGGGGAGGTTGTACTTGTTCTTTTGCTATGGTGACAACCCGCGACACACGGTCAATTATCACTCCCAGCTTCATGCCGTCGATGTCGAGGATGACGAATCCTGACAACAGCTCGTCTTCTTCCGCGGTTGCTAGTTTCTTTATATGAAACCGCTTGTGCAGATTGATAATGGGTATAATTTCATTCCGCAGATGGAAAATACCCTCGACGTAAGACGGGGCGTTAGGAATCGCCCGAATATCCTGCACACGGACGATTTCTTTTACATCCATGATATTTATTCCATAAAGTTCTTCTCCCAATTGAAATGTTACCAACTGGTTACTCTGTTCAGCCATAATTCCCCCTCAAAGCTTTCTCATTTTTCTATTTTCTATAAAAGTCTCTATCCATACTTTACTACTGAATTGTTTTTTTTGCAAGATATCAAAGGATTTTTTTTGCTCTTTTGACAGTGGCTTGCATAATCATGGAACTTGCACAAACAAATGGTTATCCACTATTGTAGACTATTTCGTTTCCACCTTGTCGATTTCACGTGTTGCGAGACGGATGCCGCGCGCCTTTATGCTATTCACTGCGAAGTCTTGTACATTGAAGGATTCCTGTGTGATTTTAACACGGGGCTTCACAGTGTAAAATACAGTAAAGGAAAATTTCTTGCGTGAATCAATAAGCAGAATCTTTGCTTCATTAGGCACAAGTGCGTAGTCACGGTTCATAATCCAGCCTTCAATGGTGCACCGTTTGATACAGGGGTAACCTGTCTTCGGTTCTCTGTAAATAATAGTAAAAATCGTATTCACGAGTGCCTCTTTATCAGCCGTGCCAATCCACCACGCCTCCTCACCAATGAAGAGTTTTTCTGGTAAGTCCTGCACCGCGTATGTCCCGTTGTTGCGGATAAAAAGTACGCGGTCAAAAGGCGATAGTTCTAACACGATATCTCCTATCACGGCAGTTCCTAGATAGCCAGTCACACGGTCATATTTGAGCTGAACATTTTTTTTCACTACTTCTTTTACGTCAACCTTGCCGAATTTCGCCACCTCGGTCTGGCGCTTGCCGGCGCCTTCCATAGCGTGAATTTTGTCAATGATTCTATCCAAAAAGCCCAAAGTGTATGCTGTGATGTTCTTGAGATGTGCGTTGATTTCCTTAAGCCGCGCTTGAATCGACTTCATTTCAGCCCTTGCCTTGTTTATGTCATAAAGGGAAATGCGTCGAATCGGAATTTTGAGCAGGGTTTCCACATCTTCAGCACTCACACCACGCTGTCCAATTTCTTTTTCAAACGCCTCAAAACCTGCAATCACAGCTTTTTGTACGCCTTCAGACGTTTTCATTCGTTCGATGACCTTGTAAATACGCTCTTCAATGAAAATCCGTTCAAGATTACGGATATGCGCCTTGTTGAGCAAGTCTTTTTTCTCAACCTCGAGCTCCTCCGTGAGGATTTTGACTAGTGTGTTCGCATGATGCGCTATAACCTCACTTGTGGTCATTACGACAGGTAGTTTATCTTTTATCACAAGCAAATTGACCGATATTGACTGCTCACATTCGGTCCACGCGAAGAGCGCGTTGACAGTTTCCTCAGAGTAGACACCGCGGGCAAGTTTTATCTCAATCTCCACGTTTTCGGTAGTGAAGTCGTTGATGGACTGAATCTTGATGCGCCCGGCTTTGGCCGCGTTTTCTACACTGTTGATGAGGCTTTCGGTTGTTGAACCGAAAGGCAACTCGCGTACAACAATGCGCTTGGGGTCGGAGACATCGAGTTTTGCTCTGACAACGATCTTGCCTAGACCGTCTCGGTAGTCGGATATGTCCACGAGTCCGCCTGTAGGAAAGTCTGGATAGAGAGTGAAGGGCTTTTTCAAAAGACAGGCTTTTTCTGCGTTCAACACTTCGATGATGTTGTGTGGTAGAATCTTAGTTGACATTCCCACGGCGATGCCATCCGCGCCTATACATAGTACTACAGGGATTTTCGCAGGGAATAGTACAGGTTCTTTGTTACGTCCGTCATAAGAGTCCGTTGTTTCGGTGAGTCTCGGATTATAGAAAACATCTTTCGCCAACTGGTTCACTCGGCACTCAATATAGCGGACCGCCGACGCAGAATCTCCAGTGTAAATGTTACCGAAGTTGCCCTGTTTGTCGATGAACAGTTCTTTATTAGCAAGTACGACAAGCGCATCTCCTATAGAAGCGTCTCCATGTGGATGGTATTTCATACAATGCCCAACCACATTTGCGACTTTGTGAAATTTGCCATCGTCCATTTCAAAAAGTGAATGGAGAATGCGTCGTTGAACAGGTTTTAATCCATCCTCCATGTCTGGAATCGCCCTGTCTTTGATGACATAAGAGGCGTATTCGAGAAAATTTTTATCAAAAAGGTTTTTTATGTATGCCACAAAAGAAAGTATAACATTTTAAAGAAGAAAAGACAACAGGACGAACTTCTTGAACCCGCCTGCGTCTAAAGGACGGGAGCAGGTTTTGGACTTATACAGTATTTGACCGCCTTGATGATTCAGAACTTCCTTGCTGTACAGGGTGCTTTACAATATAAGCGTACACTAAAAAATAGAAGCAGGGTAAAAAGGAGATGACTGGGAGGAAAAGCAAAAGAATTTGGACATCCCCTATCCGGCGCGGAGTATTGAAACAGCAGGGAACTGCTTCGGCTGGTATTACTGTATCTGACTGAAGGCAAGTCCTTTACCGTGGCTTCATTCTAACCGGGAGGAAAGTTCACACTCAACAAAAACGTAGCCTATAAGCGAATGCCGAACTGTGCGGACCGGCTCCAGCGGCTGTACGTCAACCTATACTGTCAAGAGAGACCGGTAGCAGAAAAGCCATAGTGTCTTACAAATAAGAATGTATACATAGCAGACGGGAACAAGGTGGTTTATGGGGTGATATAAAGAACTACAGTTTGTGGTGAAAAACACCATAGAAACCAAAACGCGACGCTAAATCTTAAAAACTATAGAATAAATCTACTAATAGAATACCAAGAAATAACACCTACAGACGCCAATAATTATGCGACAGATAAAGTAGGAGGAATAATCCCCCGCTAAAGACGGGGGATTAGGGATCAAAGTTTAAAGTTTCTTGATAGCGCTAACTTCTATTTCAGTTTTTCTTAAACCCTTGTCAACTTCTCCTGTTATTTCAACAACATCGTTTTGATCTACTGAAAACCCGCGCCAGAGCTTATCGTCTATTTCAACGACAATGCTTCCACTATCATCGGCGAATAAATATTTTTCATCACCCAGAAACTGTTCAATCTTCCCACGCAGAATTACCGGATAGTCATCCCTCATACCTTTCGCCGCTTCAACTGTTACAGCGTTTACACTGGGTCCCCTGTAACCTTCTTGTGCATTGACCATTAACCCAACGAATGTCAATACCACAAGACACGTCAAGAATTTTTTGTTCATAACAATCTCCTTAAAAAATGGTACCTTAAAATCCCCTCGGTCTGTTTTAGCAGCTACCAAATCATAAAATGATGGATGAGATTCGTCTTCGCCATCAAAGGGAAGAACGCTTACATCCGCTATATCCAATATGACTTCACCTGTATCATACATATCAAACAATATGACGGTT
>JAIRSU010000002.1 GCA_031255285.1 Treponema sp.
GAGCGGTGGATAAATTTATTGTATCCGCCGTCCAGCCCTCTGCTTTAAAAGGTGAGTTGAATCTCTCGCATTGCCATTGTAGACAAACTGCACGGAATAAGCCTGATTCACCTGTGGTAGATGAAACGAAAGCATCTATCTTTTAGTTTTTCGACTAGTAGAAGACTGCGAATTTGGGCATTTTCCTTCTTAATAAACGATGAACATGAAATTGGCCCCAATCAATGAATTAGTTTCAGTGTGTTGCCATACAGTCATTCATTCAAACCAGCATATTTGGGCGATATGAAATCCGTAGGGTTTCGTGCCGCCCAAATGTGGGTGAAGGAGGCGTGGGAATGAAACGCAACGGAATGACCTGGCCGCGCAGCCCGAGCCGCCTTACCGTCCGCGAAATGTAAACAGACTGTTATACGCCGCGTTTTTACTTTCGTTACGACCGCCTCTCACCGTATCCTTGACCGGAGCATCAGATAAATTCAAAAAGCGTCTTATCTTTTGGTTTTAATTTCCAGCCGCTGTCCGTTTTTACGCCAATATCTTCCAAAACGCTTAGTATCGTCTGATTTTTCGGCGTGCGTCCGTTCTTTAAAAGCGGCATAATCTCGTATACAATTTCATCAAACCCAGTCGTCCCGTTTGCGAATAAAAAACTTGTCAGGAAATATTTAATGCGCAGCTTTTCGTCCACGTGTGTTGTAAATGATTTGTTTTTTTTTATATTGAACCTTTCTGTATCCGGGCTGTAATCAAATCTATCTAGTAAAATGGGCGTAAGATCAGAGTAATGTTTCTTGAGTAAATGTAAAAAGCCATTTTCCAGTCCTTTTACGATAAGTTCATCGTTGATTTGTTCAAGAGTCGCGCCGTGGTTCTTGGCGATAACGCCTTCGATTGTTTCCATCAAAATATTATCAATGTCGGTACCGAAATTCGCCAGCAGCAAGGCTTTCGGATTCCTTGTCTTGCGAAAATTGAGAATGAGCTGTCCTGATAAAACGGTGAAAGGATGCTGGCGTTTCTTGAAAGACGTCTGCCCGTTTTTCTGTGGAACCGCGCCGACATATTCAAAACCACAGTTTTCGCAGGCGTCTATTATGAGGTGCCAGAATCCAGGGTCTTTATGGGCGAATACAAAAGAAAGCCAGCGGTCGAATTTAAGAACACGGTACATTTCCTTTATGCTTTTCGCCATAAGTTCATTGTACCGTTTCTTTGTTTTGTAATGTTCGCCGCCCTCTATTGCTTCGTTCTCATAATCCTGTTCCGTAACATCCGCATCGAGCCATGCGTTCCACATTGTGGATAAATCCAGATATGGTATCTTTTTCCCATAGGGCGGGTCGGTGTAAATATAGTCAACGCTTTCGTTTCCTAAAAAGGATAAATCAGTCGCCGTGCCTTTTACAATTTGGGCGTTCTCAAATATCGTTTCAAATTCTCTATGCGTATTCAGCGAATACGTCATCCTAATCTCTTCTTTCGCCGCTCTTATTTTCTTATAGCGAATGTCAAGATATTTCAATAATTCCAGCTTACGCGGTATCGGCGCTATACGATAGCGGTAATACTGGAATGGACTTGCATTTCCGCTAACAATATTATCTCCGCGTTGCGCCGTCGCAGTATGGTATGTAAGGTTTATTTTTGTAATCATTCCAGAAAATACAAGCATCAGCGTATCGCGTATATTCTTGTCTTTTTCTTTTTTAATAATGCTTTTCAGCAACGCTAACTGCGCCAGTTGCTTGCGGCTAAATAGTTCGGGAACGGTTTCCACATCGCTTCCTTTTGGAAGCGCCAAATTCTTGGGTCCAGGGTATTTTTTTAAGATTTTTTCGATTTCGTCTTCGGTTTTTGGTTCGTTTTTTATATATATGCCGCGCACTCTGTTATACGCTTCGTCGAGACGGCTTAAATTTATCGGCGCTAAAAGCGACTGGACAATGAAAACCGCCATCGGATTTATGTCGACATTTACCGCGCGCCTGCCGTTCAAAACCGCTTCGACCGCGGTTACTCCGCTTCCGCCAAATGGGTCAAGCACTACATCGCCTTTATTGCTAAAATGTTTTATGTAAGCGTTGACAATATCCCAGCTCTGCCGCGTGAAATATCCGTGAACCCCAAAATGCCGTTTTACCGCCCGCTTCCTTACCGCAATCTCCGCCAATAGCGGACGTTTCATATATTCAATTGTTTCAGGCTGATCAACCGTTTTTACCGTCTCGTAAACAAACGTTTTGCCGCTTTGAAAACTATTTATAGAAAGAATTTTTTGCAATTCATCCCAGTATTTGTCAATTTCGCTGATTTTGAAATGAAGTCTTGGCGCGTTTGTTTCCGAGGTTCTGTAGCAGACAAACTCACGCCCATTGCACAAAGCAAAATAATTGCTCTGAACGTTTATATTGGCGGCGTAAGAATATGCCTGCTCAATATTTTCTGCATCAAACAGGTTTTGATTCGGCGACTTTATCTCCAGAGCCCATGCGTAACTGTTTCCTATCCGCATAAGATAGTCGGGTATGATGAAATGCTGCTTGTGTCCTGCGCGAGATATTAACGTCTTATTGCGCTCTATGTTTTCAGGCAAAAATCCTAAATTCTTCAAAATAGGCTCAATAATAACAGCCCCTACATCGGCTTCGCTAAAACCGCCTTTTGAGACGAGTAAGTCTATATCAGAATCTCCAAATATTGTTTTGCTCATTTCTGTTTCTTTTTTCATGAAATTTCCTGAGCCCGCGCCCAGCGCCTCTTTCATGTTCCGCCCCTATGCGACGGCCCCTGATTCTGGGGCGGGGGTGCGCTCTGCCTCATGCGTACCGTCTGCAAGCCCGCTCTGCGCCTCCTCTCTTACGGGATGACCGCAGAAACAACCGGTCCCCACCGCCCCTCTTCGCCCTTGTAGTTCTCGTAGCGGCAACAGACATACGCCGTCTTGCCCGCATCCTTCGCATCAAAGCGTATCTTCTCCTTCCGCCGCCGCGTGAACCGATAGTACAAAAGTCCATCCCCATCCGCAGGCGGTTTCATCAGGTAGCGTTTGTCAGACACAGCCTGTTCCAGCGCGGCTCCTCCGGGCGGCATAACGCCCAGATAGACCGCATAACCGTAATCACTCTCATGGTCAATCTCCTGCGTCCCGACCATAGGTCCCAGATGCACCATCAAGGCGTGCGGACCGCATGAGCAGCTCAAGGAAGCCAAAGGCGCGCTGTCAAGACGGAAGGCAGGCACTGTCGGGTTCGAGCCCTTTGTCTTGAAGCCCAAGGCGGCCCAGTCCTCCTTGGTGAGAGGCGGCGTCTTGAAATACTGGTCATGGAAGAACCGCATCTTCACGGACAGGGCTTTGAAGGCGCTCTGGCACTCCGCGGTAAGCGCCTGGGTCTTCTCCGCCTTGTCCTGGGCTTTTTGCAGGAAGGTCTGGGCTGTATTGAAATAAGCCCCTAGTTCCTTAAACTCGGCTCCGAGCGCGCCCCATGTGGTCCGTATGGACAAGACGGTCCAGTCCTCCTCGGCGAGGAGCGGCGTTTTGAAATACCGGTCGCGTAAGAGTCGCATCTTTGAGGTCAGGGCTTTGAAGACATTCTGGCATTTCACGGTGATCATGCGGATTCGATCTGTTTCATACTGGGTTTTTTGCAGGAGGGTCCGGGCTGTGTTGAAACAAGACTCCAGTTCTGCAAACTCGTCCTCGGGCATACCCCAAGCGGTCCGTATGGACAAGGTCATGTACAAAATCCATTTTCGGCACATCGCCAGGACTTCTGCTCGCGATCCCGGCATCCAATCACTCGTCTTTGCCATATCTTTCTCCTTTATTCGTTATAACGGCTAACTCATTCGTTGTAACGGCTAACCTATTCGTTATAACGGCTAACCTATTCGTTATAACGGCTAACTCATTCGTTATAACGGCTGATCCATTCGTTATAACGGCTAACATATTTGTTATAACGGCTGACCCATTCGTTATAACGGCTAACTCATTCGTTACCCGCCAATCCCTCTATTTCATCGTTTTTATCTGAATGCACCCTCTTTATTTCACTGTCAGACTCCGATTCATCCCCTTTTTATCACCGCATAACTCCCGAAACACTGCCGCCGAGGTTAAGGCTGGTGAAACAAGGATTCGCGGGGCGCTTGGGAGGCTTTGCGGTGACGTCCCGCAGTCGGCGTAGATTCGAGAAAAAACCGCCGGTTTCATCCGTCGGCTTGCCTGTTCGATAGCGTAGTACTTTCTGTTGTATAATAAGTTATTATGAGAATAATACGGGGGGGGGGGTAAAGATCATTTTATTGCGGCAACTATTTGCATGGTATACGTAGTTCATTTTAATTTACTGTTACTCCTTTTTAAAGTCTTAGTTTCTTTAGGAAAGAGAATATGCCATATATGAGTGGTTGTCAATACCCTTTTTAAGGAATTATTAAGAAGCCGTTAAACAGACGGAGTCTGCGCCGCCCCCGTTCAGATAACGCCCCTGTGAGAAGCTATGAAACAGACGGAGCCTGCGAAGCCTGCGCTTGCCTATGGACTGCGAAAACATTATATTAGAAAAATGGAATTACCTTGTTATCCCGAATTTGCTCCGATAGGGCTTGAGTTTCAATCCGAAATTCAAAACCTGCTCTCAGACGCGCCGGACGGCGTTTCAGAATATACGTTTTCTAATCTTTACCTGTTTCGGCGAAGGTACCGGTATACGGTTTCCGCCGCGGACGGCGCTCTCATTGTTCGCGGCGAGAAAGACGGCGAGACTTTCTTTGAGACTCCCTGCGCTCTGCCGCCAGCCGCGGTCCTGTCCGTTCTTTTTCAAAACCACGGCTATTGGAAGGGCATCCCTGCTTCCCTTCTGAAGGGGGCGGAGGTGTTTTGTAGCCAGGACGAATTTTGTCAGCGAAACGGCGTTGAGATAGTTGAAGACCGGGATAATTTTGATTATCTCTATAATAGAATCGACCTTGCGGAGCTTTCTGGTAAAAAATTTCACAAGAAGCGAAATTTGGTAAATGCATTTCTGAACAGCTATATTCCGCAGGTGTTCCCCTTGACAGACGACCGCGTTGCCGATGCAATGAAGGTTCTGGACCATTGGCACGAGGATAAGGGCGAAGAGGGCGATTATCTCGCTTCAAAAGACGCTCTGGAACTCTTGGGCGCGCTTGGTATGACCGGAAGTATATATTACATAAACGAAAGACCAGTTGGCTGGTGTCTGGGCGAAGGGCTTGCGAGAGGCGCGATGTTTGCTGTGCATTTCGAGAAGGGAATCGATGATTATAAGGGCGTCTATCAATATATCAATCAGGAATTTACGGCTTCTCTACCGGAGAATTTCATTTTTATAAACCGAGAACAAGACTTGGGGGATGAGGGCTTGCGGCAGGCGAAAATGACCTATCGCCCTGTTGGTTTTGTGAATAAATACGTCATGCGCCGTTAGCCATAAAGAAACGCTAAAAACGTCAATTTTGGGACGTTTCTTATCGATATTCCTCTGTCTGGCAAATTATTTTTCTTCTACTTGACAAAAAGTACGAATTCATTTATAGTTTCTCTAAATGTGATGATTGTTAAAAAAAGGTCGTCAAGCGGCCTTTTTTTTATACTTATAACTTACAAAAAAGGAAAGAGGAAAAGTGCGGTTTATCCCGCGGGAAGCAGACCCGTTGTTTGATTCTTTGGAAGAAGTCGTTAATGGACTTGATATGTCTCTGGTAGACCTGGTTGTCTCAAAACACAAGACGTCGGTTCAAGTTCGCGCGACGATTGATAAGAAAGGAATCGTAAGCGTTGACGATTGCTCTTGCGTCCACCGCGCTGTTGCTCCTCGATTAGATTTGGTTTTTCATGGTGATTATTCGCTTGAAGTGTCCTCTCCGGGTATAGACAGAAATATAAAGAACGGCGCCGAATTGGTTCATTATCTGGGGCGCGGTATCCGATGTTATTGCTCGGATATTTCCGATTGGACCGCAGGTGTACTGCTCGCCGCAGATGAAGAAGGCGTTGTGATAGCGGCGAAGGACGCCGGGGTGGAACCAAAGAGAATAAGCTATGAGGTCATCACAAAGGTGAAGCTGGACTATTCTCAGGAATAGGAGGATGGATTTTGGCAATAGATATATCTGAAGCAATCTTTCAACTCAAACAAGAGCGTGGTATGTCTGAAGAACATATTCTGCGGACGATAGAAGAGATTCTCGTAACCGCGTATCGGCGCAGGTATAAGATACCTGAAAAACGGTCGGCGTCTGAAAAACAGGAGTCTAATTTGACTAATGTGGTGATTCGTTTCTCAGACGACCACTATGTTTCTATTTTTGCAAAGAAGAAAATAGTCGCGGAAGATGAAGTGGTGAATTCTGTGTTTGAGATATCTCTGGAAGAAGCCAAGAAATCGAATCCTGAAGCGGAAATTGGAGACGAGCTTCTCATCGAGATTGATCCAAGCGGTTTCGATAGAGCTGCGATTCACAGCGCAAAACAGACCGCGCGGCATTCTATACGGAATATTCAAAACTCCAGCCTTTACGATGAATTCAAGGCTAAGGTGGGCGAAATCATCATTGGGTATTATCAGAGAGAAAGAAACGGCGACATTTACGTTAATTTGGGCAGGGTTGAAGGAGTGCTTCCTAAACGCTTTCAATCTCCGCGAGAATACTTCCAAGGAGACGATCGTATCAAGGCGTTGATATACGATGTGAAGAAGAATGCTTCGGAGGTGCAGGTAGTTCTCTCACGCACCCATACGGATTTTGTGCGGGCGATTCTGACGCTTGAAATACCGGAAATCTACGATAAGGTCGTTGATATTCACCGCATTGTTAGACAGCCCGGATATAGAACGAAAATCGCGGTCTACTCAAACAAAGAAGACGTTGACCCGGTAGGCGCATGTGTGGGTCTCAAAGGGGTAAGGATACAGTCCATCATCAAGGAAATGGAAGGAGAGAAGATAGACATCCTCAAATATGAGATGGATCCTTCGCTCTTTATAAAGAACGCGCTTTCACCGGCGGAAGTGCGAGAAGTCGTCATTCTTGATGAATACAAACATCAGGCGCTGGCGGTTGTGAGCGATTCTCAACTGTCCCTTGCTATTGGCAAACAAGGGAACAATGTGAAGCTCGCCAACAAGCTCGTTGACTGGAGTATCGACGTCAAGACCGAAAGTCAGTTCGCTCAGATGGATATCGCCTCTGAGTCGCGGCGCGCTGTGTCTGAACTGTTTGGCGAGGTTGAGGAATATTCCCGCATTTCGGAACTACCCGGGGTGGACCCGCAAGTCTCCGCGGAAGTCAGAGACAAAGGCATGGATTATATCGAGGACTTTATTGCGTTAAGTCCTCAAGAACAGCTCGAAAAGTTCAATCTGTCTCATGAACAGCTTGATACCTTGAACAAGCTGATAGAAGAATACGTAGATATTGTTGAGGAGGAGGTCGGGGAGACTCCACTCGAAGAGAATGAAATCGAAGAATACGAATGTCCAAAATGCGGCGTTAAAATAACACTTGATATGACCAGTTGTCCAGGTTGTGGCATCGGCTTAAGTTTTGAATACGAAGATGAGGAATAGAGGGGGAGGGGAGTGTTGTTGGGAAGTTTTCGATCAAATTTTCATACAGCATTCACCTTTCTCTGCTTCCCGCTTTGAGAAAGGTGGTTTATGGCGGAGGAATTAGAAAAAACACAAGAGCCCAAGACAGAACTCATCAAACGGCGTCCCGTGGAAAAAATAGAGAAGAATGAGCGTGAAGAGGATAAGTCTATCCATGGGGAAAAAACAGGGGAAAATGAACGTACTGAGCATCGGAAAGTGATTGTGGTAAAGAAGAAACCCTTGACTAAGAAACCTCAACCTAAGATAGTCGTTATGGCGGCTAATGTTGTGGCGCCGATCGTAGATGAACCTGCATCCGAGAAACTGAAACATTCTCAAGAAGCGGTTAAGACAGACAAAGGTGAAGAATCTGAAAGAATACCGGAAAAAGTAAAACCCGAATCGGTGGAGAAACCGACAGAAACGCCGCCTGTCGTGGAAAACACAGTTAAAGTTGATCCGAAAGCAGTCCGTGTATTTCAGATAAAAGAGCGTCCTCATGTTATTGCAGGTAAGGTTGGCGGACGGAACGTTGGACCGAAGCCGCACCAAGAGAATAAATCTCATCAACGGAACAGAAATAACGAGAGACAGACAGGTCAACATCCTGCCCATCGTCAGAACAGATGGGGCTCTGTTTTATCCGGAGCGGCTCAAGAACGCGGAGGGAAGCCTGATTTTTCTTCGGGGAACGTGCGTAATAATGGTCCGCACAATAGTCCGCGTTATCCAAGACAGCAGGGTGTGTCCGATAACCGTCAAGGCAGAAACTTTGGTGGTCAGAGACCGCCGCGTCCTCTTGTCACTAGAATCGCGTCTGGCATAATTCCACAGTCGCCGCCGTCTTCTGATGCGAAGCCTCCGGCAAAGCGTTCATTTAAGGCGAAGAAAACGGTTTACACGCGCAAAGAAAAAGAAGTTGAGATGGAGGAAAAACTCCATTCTGTCAAAAAGAAGATAATCCATTCCGCTAACCCGGTGCCGAAGACTATCGAGATAATGGAGGTGGTTTCGGTAGCAGAATTGGCGAAAAAAATGAATCTCCGCGCTGCCGACCTCATCGCCAAGCTACTGTCCATGGGACAGCTCGTAAGTATCAATCAGCAGATAGATGCGGACACTGCCAGACTGCTTGCGTTGGAATATGGTGCGGACGTAAAAATCGTCAGCCTATTCGATGAGACGGTCATTGAAACCAAGGTGGACGAAACGGTAGATATGACGTCTCGTCCACCGGTTGTTACGGTCATGGGACATGTCGACCATGGTAAGACTAAGCTTTTGGACGCAATTCGTAGTTCTGACGTGATTGCCGGCGAGTTCGGCGGTATTACTCAGCATATCGGCGCGTATATGGTGGAAACCGCACGTGGTAGAATCACCTTTCTGGATACGCCCGGGCATGAGGCGTTTACGCGGATGCGGGCGCGAGGCGCGCAAGTAACGGATATCGTGGTACTGGTGGTAGCAGCTGACGATGGGGTTATGCCTCAGACTATTGAGGCAATCAACCATGCAAAAGAGGCGAACGTTCCGATTATCGTGGCAATCAATAAAATTGACAAGCTGAATGCAAACGTTGACCGTGTGAAGACTCAACTCTCGGAATTTGGTTTACAGCCCGAAGAGTGGGGAGGACAGACGATGTTCGTAGAAATTTCTGCACTGAAGAAACTGGGACTTGACAAACTTATTGAGAGTATCCTTCTTGAGGCGGAAATTCAGGAATTGCGGACGAATTACCACCGTAATGCGGAAGCCAAGGTGCTTGAATCGCGTATTGACCATGGACGAGGAACAGTGGCAACCGTCATCATCGAGAAAGGTACGCTCAAGATAGGTAATTCATTTGTTGCGGGTATTTGGCCTGGAAGAGTGCGCGCCTTGTTTAATGATAAAGGCATCCGTGTCAAAGAAGCAACCCCCGCGATGCCGGTTGAAGTCATCGGTTTTGACGGCGGTATTCCCAATGCGGGGGACCCGTTTCAAGTGGTTGAAGATGAGAAATTCGCCCGTGGGATCTCCGCTAAACGCAGAGAACTCAAGCGTATTGAAGACGCCAAGAGCGTCAAGAAAATCACCCTTGAAAACCTCCACGACACTATTTCTGAGGGCGATATTCAGGAACTCAAGGTCATTGTTAAGGCCGATGTACAGGGATCCGCAGAGGCCCTCCGTTCTAGCCTCGAAAAGCTCTCCACAAAAGAAGTGCGCCTCAATGTCATACAAGCCCTTCCCGGGGCAATCAATGAAGGCGATGTGGAGCTTGCGGCCGCATCCAAAGCCATCATTATCGGCTTCAACGTGCGTCCTGTACCTAAGGCGAAAATCTTGGCGGACCAAGAGAAAGTTGATATCCGTAAATACAATATCATCTTCAAAGCCACCGAAGAGATACAGCAGGCAATGGAGGGAATGCTCAAGCCCGATATGAAAGAGGAAGTCATCGCAACGGTCGAGGTGCGGAACACATTCAAGACTCCAAAATTTGGTGTCGTTGCAGGCTGTTACGTGCTTAGCGGTACGATCAAGCGGAGCGCCAGTACCCATGTTATCCGCGACAACGTGGAGCTTTATTCGGGGAAAATCGCCTCTCTGCGTCGTTTCAAAGACGATGTGAAAGAAGTGGCGACTGGCTTTGAGTGCGGTCTGGGCATTGAAGGCTTCGACGGCGTGCAAGTCGGAGACCAACTCGAGATATTCGAGATGATCGAAGTTGCAAGGAAGCTGGTGCCTACTCGAAGTGAAAAGCATGAGAGCTTATGAATAGCTCGATAATTTCGAGAAATATTGTGAACTATAAGTATTCAAATCATTATAATGCTTTTTGTTAGTCGTATATGTATTTGTATGTTCTATAGTATAATAAAGTTCCATGAAACCGATCAAACTGTACCTCGAAAATTTTGGACCATTCACAGGTAAAGTATTTATTGACTTTACCGCATTAGAGGATATATTTCTCATCACAGGCAAGACAGGCGCTGGTAAAACGACTATCTTCGATGCGATATGCTTTGCTCTTTACGGGAAAGTCCCCGGTGGGCGCAATGAACATCTTCAAAGACTCAAATCTGACTTTGGTTCTAAGTACGATGGCGAATGTTCCATCAAATTAGAATTTACGGTTGGAGAAAAATATTTTCGTATAGAACGTAGTCCTAAACAAGAAAAATCCAAGAAACGAGGAACAGGTGTCACTATTGTTGAAGAAAGTGCGATTCTCTCTGAAAGGAAAAAAGGAGAATGGGAAAGCGCGAGCGCAAAAAAATCCGAAGCCGACGAGAAAATCAAGAAAATTATCGGGCTTGACCCGGAGGAATTCTTCAAGATTGTGTTGTTACCCCAAGGGGAGTTCGCTGAATTCCTCCGTCAGGATGGCTCGAAACGAAAGAATGTGCTTGGTAAGCTCTTTCCTGTGGACGATGCCACAAAAATACGAGAAATCGCGGTGGAGAGAGCCAAGGATATGGTAATTCAAGCCCGTGAAGTCCGACATTCTATAGAAGATGTGTCTAAACGCTTGTCTCTTGATAATATAGATGATATAAGAGCCCGCTATGTGGAAAGATTATCTCTTTTAAAAACAAAAATCAGACAGCTTTCCGAAGATTATATCACGCTTAATAATAAACTTGAGCAAAAACAGGAAGAGAAACGGCTCGAAGAGCGGCTCTTGTCGATAAAACGAGAACTTCTTTCCCTTGACAATGAAAAATCCATTATTGAAGAGAAAGAAAAAATCCTTATGTTATCCCGAAAAGCCCAACCTTTACAACAATTCATTGCTCTTGAAGAGGCGGCACGGCAAATTTTCAATCGTTGTTCCGAAGAGTGGGAGACAGCACATGAAAATGCGGTTCTCGCTCGTCAGAAAACTGACGAACTTGAGTTACGTTTTGCCGAAATAGCCACCTTTGAGGAGGAAATTCATGCTTTACAGGAAAAATTGCCGCTTTTACGAGCAATGAGTGAGGAGGAGAAGGTAATTTCTACAAAAAAAGATGAAATTATCGCTGAAAAGGAGCAAATATCCCATCTCACTGCACAGAAAGGTATTCTAGAACAAGAAATCGCCGAAAAAGACAGAGAAATTCAGATGCTTCAGTCATTCAGCTCTCAGACTGAGAGCCTTGATGCACTTTATGACGATGCCCGGGTGCGAAAAGACAACCTTGTGTATTTAAAGGATATCGCTCAAGATATGGAGACTCTCCTGCAAGATGAAAAAATCACGCTGGATGCTGTTGAAAATATAGAAAAGCACCTCGACGATCTTGAGAAGGATATCCCTGTGCTTATCAATGAATTGAAACACCTTGAGGCAGAGAAAACATCCGTGGAAAACGTTGACAGGGCAGTACGCCTGGCCGCAACGCTTAAGAAAGGTGAAGCGTGTCCTGTGTGTGGGAGCCGTGAACATCCGTATCTGGCAGTCCCTATGGAACGCGTCTTCGGTCTCGACGAGCGTATAGAAACACACAGCCGCTCTCTGAAAATCGCGGAACGAGATTCGGCTGTCCAAAAAACCGCTTTGGAAAATAAAAAACGGGAACTGGACCGTGTGCAAAAGCAGATTATTGTCCATTTCGAAAAAGCTTCGGATTTGGGATTTTTTAGATATGAAGGATTAGAAGGTGCGGAATTTGAGAAATTCAAGAAAATCGACAAAAATGAAATAGATGCGCTTTTAAGAAAACAGATCACAGAACTCAATGCGATTACGGACAGACGACGGTCCGCAAGGCAATCAAATGAGAAACTGCCTCTTCTCTACAAAGGAATGAATGTGTTGCAGACACAGATAGTGGATATTGAGAAGCGGCTAGCGTCTTCCAAGGAAAAGCAGAGATCCCTTAATAAGGAAATAAGCGTTCTCGAACAAAAACTCGGTACGGTCAATGTGGCTCAGGCGCTTAAAGATACAGAGGCACACTTGAATTGTACTAAGAGGTCAGTACTTGCCTTTCACGACGAGTGGGGACAGGCGAAAGACCGTCTTTCGGACTCAAAAGCACGGGAAGATTCTGCATTTTACGCAAAAGAGTCTGCCGAAAAACGCCTCGAGGAGTCCGTTATCTCTCTGGAAAAAGCCATCATGGATTCCCCGTTTGCTTCTGCAAGCGCGGTTAAAGCCGCGATTTTGGACGAGGTAAAAGAGGCGGGCTTTGAGCGAGAAATCGACAGGTGGAAGTGGGACAGGACGCAATTTTTGTCGCTTAAAAATGAATTAGAAGAACGTCTGATGGATTCCCGGACGGATGAAACCGTTAGTGAAGCCGAGATAACCGCAAAACTGAAAAAAATCGTCGCAGAACAAGAATTATTGGAGAAAGAACGGAATAGTATGCAGGTTGATATGGCCTGTATTGAACGAGATGAGGTTTTTTTACAAGAAAAACAGGCACAATGGATAGCTTTAAACAAGGAAAGCGAGACTTTGAATCGTTTGAAAGATGACCTCGAGGGTAAGAATCTCAAAAGACGATCGTTTGAGGCATGGCTTTTGGGCAAATATCTTGCGGAAGTCGCGACTTTCGCAAGTAAACGGCTCGAAAAAATGAGTGAAGGGCGTTATTCTTTGTTTATAGACAGGGAGCGAACCACGGGTAGGACACTTTCTGGACTTGATCTTGTTGTGTTTGATGCATACACTGGAAAAACTCGTCCTTGCGCCACGCTTTCAGGCGGCGAAAGTTTCATGGCGTCAATCAGTTTAGCGCTGGGACTTGCCGATTCTATCCAGTCTCGTTCTGGCGGGGTGCGTTTAGATGCGGTTTTTATTGACGAGGGTTTCGGCAGTTTGGATGAGACAAGTCTCGATAAAGCAATGGGCATATTGGATGAATTGCGCGACAGTAGGATGGTAGGGCTTATCTCCCACGTGGAGTCCCTACGTTCCCGTGTCCCTAGCCGCATTGAGGTCGTCAAGGGAGTGGAAGGGTCACGAATAATGAATTCCGTCCATAAGCCGCGCTGATGCCCTCGAATTAGTATTACGCCAGAGGGCGACGTATTTATTCTGCGAATAATTCGTGAATTTATGGCTTAAGATGGACAATGTGTGTTCAGACGCGCTTGCCCGCAGATACCATCATGAGATGGCTTTGCTCTTTAGAAATCTTTTTTTTTGCCGATAAAAGATAATATGAAATCTATATTCAAGACATCTTCTGTTGTGATAACAGCTTTTCTTCTCATAAATGCTTCCATTTGGGAAGGAGTCGCGGCTATTGCACCTGTAAACGTTTTGCCTGATACGGGTTTTTACGCGGCAACAAATTCTTTCCCACAAAATACAATAATCCGTGTTACCAACTTGGAGAATGAAAAAACCGTAGAAGTTACGGTAAGAGCCGGACTTGATAATCCAAGCTTTTTGATTCTTATTTCAAAAGAAGCAGCAGATGCTATATCGCTTTCAAGTCAATACACAGGCAGAGTACGTATTATGCAACCCTCTGATGCTCCTTTAGCCTTATCAGAGCTTACCGAAAGAAGAACTTCATCTGGGGACCCTGACTATGATCCGATGTCTCAACTAGTTACGGCCCCACCTTCATCGACTCATAGTTCTGACGCCCCCCTCGTAGAAACATACCCAGAAGAAGTGTCTGCCAGAGACGATGTCGTGGACGTGCCGGAAGACTACGAGCCGCCATCTGCGCTTACTGTATCTGATATGCCTGTTGAAGAGACGGTTACAGAGGAGTCGTCTACACTTACTGTATCCGATACGCCTGTCGAAGAGACAGTTACAGAAGAGTCGTCTGCGGTTGCTGTGTCCGAAAAAGAGACTCCTGACAAGCTGAACCCTTTGGATAATGCAGAGCTGTCATTAGTTCCGGCCGAAGAGAGTCCACCGCAGGGGAAGGTAGTGATTCCCGAGGGACCCGAAGTGGCGCCTATAGAAAAAGAAGAAAAAGTCGAGAGAGTTCTCACTACGCCTCCCCAGTCACCGGAGGATTATTTCTCTGCGCCAGTGATCTCATTGATGGAAAAAGGCAAATTTTATGTCCAGATAATGTCGTTCAGCAAACCCGAATTGGTCGAGAGTGCAGTATCAGTGATAAGAGAGGCGGGGAATACGGATAAAGTGGTGATTCAGGTTACTGAATTGAGGGGGAAACCTATTTACCGTATCTTATTAGGTCCTGTGGATCGAAGGGAAAGTCAGATGTTATTGCAAGAATTCAAGAAGAATGGGTACACAGATGCTTTTGTGTGGGCAGGAAAATGACATTGCAAGGGCGCAGGAATCAAATGTAGCACTCGCGTCCTATTTATTCGGTCCACACTTCCTGTACACCTGCGCACTGGAAAAAAGCCTCCATCGTGTCAGGAGAGTCCGATACGGTAATTTGGGATGTAGCATGGACAATCGCTTCGCCTGTGGGTAAGGGGACATGAATAAAAACCGAAGACTGACCCGGACTCCCACTTAAAGTATCTCGTAACAGACATAAACTATCCTCGCTACTCGCGGCTCCCGCGACGAGTCGAATATGTAAACTCTTCCCTGTAGCCGCCGTTTCAATATTCTTATCTCCTGTCTTTCTGACCGGATGTACTTCTTCCCCGGCTTTCTCTACTGCTTCCTTGGGGTTGCCCTTTGCGTCCTCTTGCATTTTTTCCAAATCAAGCAACTCATTAACAATGATATTGGGGCGATCGGGACGTTTTGACTTATCAAGCCTGCCTTTCAATGCCACAGGCTTGTCTGCAAGAAAGACCTCGCGGTATTTTTTCCACGATTCGGAAAACAAGGTAATGTCGACTGTACCGTTAAAGTCTTCGAGGGAACTAAAAGCCATTTCACCGTTCTTGCTATTCCATAGTTTGAGACCTCGAATCACACCGACAAGCGTATACCCTCCGTCCTTTGCACCCGCTACCTGTGCAAGATTCAGATTGCAATTCTGCTCCCACGCCTCACGGTAGGGGTCCAGAGGATGGCTGAAGAACGCCTCTATGGAATCTTGGGAAAGTCCCGTATCTTCGAGGTTCAAAACAGCATCAACAAGAAGACTCGGCTTCTCCCGTCCTCCGGAATTATCCAGTTTACCTCGAACCGCCACAGCACGGTCAACTTCGAGCACTTTCTTATGCCGCGTCCATGAATCTGTAAATAGTACTAAATCTAATTCCCCGTTGTAGTCTGCAATGGCGCTAAAACCAATTTCGCCGCTCTTGGTCTGGTGCGGTTTTATTTCTCGTATGACGCCTACAACTGTATATATGCCGGCGCTTGCTTCCCCTGCCTTTGAAAGGTCAAGAGTCGAATATTTCTCCCATACCGGTTTGAATTGGTCCAGGGGGTGACCAGAAAAGTAGAAGCCTATGAGTTCCTGCTCAGTTTTGAGCTTTTCAGCACGAGACCATTCGGGCTTTTCAATGAAACGGAACGAATGGGACTCATCCTGTAGTCCCATATCAAATAGTCCTGACTGTCCAAATTTTGCATCTTCCCTGCCTTTCAATACATATTCGATCGCCTGTTCCAAGTTCTCCACAAGAGTGGCGCGGCTTTTATCGAAACAGTCAAATGCACCGACACGAGCAAGTAGTTCTATCACTTTCTTGCCGACCGCTTTAATATCAACCCTTTCTAGAAAATCTATGAAATTCTTAAAAGGATGACTTTCACGAGTGCTAATGATTTCGTTAGCAGGTCCTTCTCCCAAGCCTTTGATTCCTAATAAGCCGTAGACAACTCTGCCGTTTGTTACCGAAAAATAGGATTCCGAGTGGTTGATGTCTGGTGGTTCGATTTCAAGCCCCATCTTGCGCGCTTCGTTGATGTAGCCGGGCAAGCTGTCTGTCGCGGCGATTTCATTGGAAAGAGTGGCGGCCATGAATTCAGCAGGAAAATTCGCTTTGAGAAAGGCGGTTTGATATGCGACAACAGAATATGCCGCCGCATGACTCTTGTTGAACCCATAGCCAGCGAATTTTTCAAGAATGTCAAAGATTTTTCCCGCATTTTCTTCCTTAAACCCTTGTTTCTTTGCACCTGCGATGAATTTGTCTTTCTCTCTCGCCATTTCATCCACTTTTTTCTTACCCATGGCGCGGCGCAAAACATCTGCTTGCCCAAGCGTATAACCCGCGATGCGCTGGGCGACCTGCATAACTTGCTCCTGGTAGACGATGACGCCATAGGTTTCCTTGAGAATATCCTCAAGACATGGGTCAGGATACACGATTTTCTGCCGTCCCCACTTGGATTCGATGAACTGCGGAATGTAGTCCATGGGACCAGGTCGGTAGAGCGCGTTTAGAGCTGTGAGTTCTGCGATAGACGTCGGCTTCGCCTGTACCAGGATATTCTTCATTCCGTCAGATTCAAACTGAAATATGCCTGAACTGTTACCCTCTCCAAGCATCTTATAGACCGCCTCATCACCTTCCTGTATATTATTTATGTTAAAGTTTGCATGTTCTCCGCCTCGCTTTCGGATGAGATTGACCGTGTTCTTGACGACATCAAGCGTTTTCAAGCCGAGAAAGTCCATTTTGACCAGTCCTTGCTCTTCAATCACCTCCATTTTATATTGACTTGCGACGCCGCCAGTCTTGGGGTCGCGGTAAAGCGGCACATAATTGACAAGTTCGGTCTTACCTATAACGATACCCGCAGCGTGGAGGCTGGAGTTGCGGTTCTTGCCTTCCAGTTTGCGGGCGAATTTAAACAAATCCTGATATTTTGGATCTTTTGCTTTTTCCTGCAACTCTGTAGACTCGGCTAACGCCTTTTCCAAGGTGATTTTCGGGTTTTGAGGAATTAGGTTGACGATGGCGCTAGTTTCGGCGAGAGGAATATCCAACACTCGCGCCACGTCTTTAATGACCGCCCGCGCCTTTAGAGTCCCGAATGTGATGATTTGGGCCACACGATCCTTGCCGTATTTTTCTGTAACATATTGGATGACGGCATCACGTCCCTCGTTGGCAAAGTCAACGTCAAAATCCGGCATGGACACGCGCTCTGGATTAAGAAACCGTTCAAAAAGCAGGTTGTATTTTAGAGGGTCTATATCCGTTATTCTGATGGCATAAGCTACAATGGAGCCGGCGCCGGAACCGCGTCCAGGTCCGACAGGTATGTCGTGCGCCTTCGCCCAGTTGATGAAGTCGGCTACTATCAAGAAATAGCCGGTGAAGCCCATTTTTATGATGACGTCAAGCTCATATTCGGCGCGGTTTTTTATTTCATCTCCACGCCCGTTTGCCGTGTAATTCGGATAACGTTTTTCCAATCCTTCAAACGTGAGGTACCGCAAGTACTCATTTGTATCAGAAAAACCATCAGGAACATCGAAATCCGGCAGGTAATTCGGCAAATCTTTGGTTTCGACCATTGGAAATATATATTCAATATGCTTCTCGTGGGTTTTTTTGTCTTCTACTTCCCCTATAAAGCTTGAGGTGCATTTTTCCGCAATACGGACAGTATTGCTTATGGCTTCGGGATAATCAGGGAAGAGTGCGGACATCTCATCGCCGGTCTTGAAATAGAACTCTGATGTTTTCATACGCATACGCTTCTCATCGTGCAACTTCTTTTGAGTGCTGATGCACATCAGAATGTCCTGCGCCTCCCAGTCTTCTTTTTCTAAATAATGTATGTCGTTTGTGGCGGCAAGGGGAATACCTGTTTTTCGTGCAATGTCCGCTACACCGGCTATGACTTTGGGGTCTTCGGGAAGTCGGTGGTCCTGTAGTTCCAGATAATAATCTTCCCCGAACAGTCCGTGAAATTTACGAGCCGCCACCTCCGCCTCATCCTGCTTACCTTCGAGTATCAGGCTGGCTATTTCGCCCGCCAAACACGCAGACAGACATACAAGGTTGTCGTGGTATTCTTCGAGAGTCTCCCAGTCAATGCGGGGTTTATAATAAAAACCTTCGGTATACGACAAGGACGTCAATTTGAGCAGATTTTTATATCCATCTAAATTCTTCGCCAAGAGTATCAGGTGGTAGTATTTGTTTTCATGTTCCGAGCGCGCTTTCTCGAATCGCGAACCGGGCGCCATATAGAATTCATTTCCAATAATAGGGTAGATTGGGTTAGCGCGAGGCGTATGGTTCTTATCCGCATATTCCTTACAGGCGGTTATAAAGTGCAGGACGCCGAACATATTGCCATGGTCGGTTATGGCGAGATACTTCATACCGAGTTTTTCAGCCTTGTCCGCAAGCATCTGCACAGGAGCGGCTCCGTCCAACAATGAATAATCCGTGTGCGTGTGTAAATGCACAAAGTCTGTCATAAAGTCTCCTTTTAAGAATACGAACCTCTCAAACCTTTTCATAGACGGTGTAAAGCGCGATTCGCGTTTCTATCATATCAAAAGATCGAAGGATTCACAAGGGATGATGATACCATAGACTTCGCCAAGGCGCCGACCATGCCGAAGTATGTTTCAGTATGTAGTAATACAACCATGCAAACGAGACCTGTCCGATTTACGTTATGTTTCTGGTTTGGTTTGTTTTCGCCGACACAATAATGCGTTTACCCCGCGCCGCTATGACAACCATTCCCGCATCCACGACACGTGTAGCTCCGCGAGCGTTACCTTGACAGAACAGTCGAATCACAGACCGTCGCGGCGCTGACATTTTCTGTTCGTCGAGCTGGCTGAATATGCAGTCTACCGCGTAAAACAGAGCTTGCTCGCGGACAACGAGCGGCGCTTGAAAAAACGTCTTTTTTTCGGTCCACAGCGTGTGACTGTTTTCGGTTTCCGCCCATTTTATTCTATCGGCAGCTTCTTTTTCTAAGAATTCCGCGGTGAGGCTTTGAGTTTCCGTGAAAGAGAACACGGACTTTCTCCAATCAGGAAAGGATTTGTCCAGGACTGGAATAAGAACATGTCGGATACGGTTACGGAGGAATCTAACGTCCATATTAGAGGGATCGTTTCTGAAAGAAACGTTCAGCGTTTCAAGGTAATTCAGTACATCTGTACGGGTGAGTGCGAGAAGGGGTCTGAATACGAGTCCGTTATCCTGACTAATACCACGGAGACCTGACGGACCTGAGCCGCGCAGGATACGCATAAGCACAGTTTCAAGGAGGTCGTCTCTTGTATGAGCTGTAAGCACACGGAGGGCGCCGAGTCGGTGCAATTCCTGCGTCCAAGCTTTGCGCCTGAACAGACGGGCGCACGCTTCCACGCCTATACCCTTTGACGTACGGATGATTTCCCCTTGAGGCGACGAGACTACAGTGAGCGGGATACCGAGTCGTCCGCATAAGGAACGAACCGCTTCCTCATCGCCGCTGTGTTCCTCTGGGGCGCGTATACCGTGGTTCACATGGAGACAATGCAGTCTGTACGTTCCCAGTCTGGCGAGGGAGAGAAGCATTGCTATAGAATCCGCGCCTCCAGAAACAGCGGTTATAAACAAAGCGTCTCTCGGAAACTCCGCCAGTGCGCCTGCGATCAACCGCTCAAAAGGATAATTTATTTGTTTTTCATCGGACTTTATCATAGTTATCTATCGGAATTATCTATCAGCGCTTTAGACGCTGTTGTCAAAATGAAACAGGCTGCCTTGTGTGTTTCTGTACTAACAAGTATAATTTTTGATAATGAAAAAAGCCGAATTCTTTGAAAAAGAGGGTAAAGAGGTGAGATGTCTGCTTTGTCCTCATAAATGCCGCATAGCGGAAGGAGAAACAGGCGCGTGTTCAGCGCGAAGAAACCGAAATGGGACGCTTTTCACGGAAAACTACGGACAGATTTCGTCTATGGCGCTTGATCCCATAGAGAAAAAGCCTTTCCGCAGATTTCTCCCTGGAATGAAAATACTATCCATAGGCAGTTACGGTTGTAATATGGTGTGCGCATTCTGCCAGAATTACTCAATTTCTCAAATGACGCCGCCGCTGACGTTTATGAGTACGGAGGAACTAGCGCGAACCGCCTTATCGGTCCCGCGGAATGTAGGCGTCGCCTTTACTTACAACGAGCCTCTCATCGGCATAGAATATATTCTGGACGCCGCGCCTTTGATTCGCCAAGCTGGCTTAAAGGCGGCGCTTGTTACCAACGGTATGATTTTGAAAGAACCGCTATCCGCCCTGCTTCCCTTCATTGACGCTATGAACATAGACCTCAAGGCTTTTTCCACCAGTTTTTATGAAAAACACCGGGGCAATCTTGAAACTGTCAAGCAAACCATAGAGATATGCGCCGGAACCTGTCATGTTGAAGTAACGACTCTCATCATCCCCGGTGAAAACGATGGACTTGACGAGATGGACGCTCTCGCCGCGTGGCTGTCCGCCGTATCGCCGGACATTCCTCTCCATGTGACCCGCTTCTTCCCGCGGTACAAGATGACCGAAAAAGAGCCGACTGACAGGGAAAATATTCTTGCATTGGCCGCTGTTGCGCGGGGTAGGCTAAAATATGTTTACGCGGGGAATATATAATGCGGCTATCGAGTTGCTCTTGGGTAGCGTATTATTTTTATACTATCTGTTTTATTTTTTTTATATAGGGGAAACAGCCGCGCTGTCTCCCCATCAACAGAAGCCCATGGCTTTTTACCTATCTCATTTACAGGGGGTCGTTATGGCAATCATAAACAACATCAAGAAAGTTCTGCGCCCTAATCAGAGGACTGATACAGGCTTATATCAGAGGGCTGATATGGGCTATATCAGAGGGCTGATACAGGCTTATATCAGAGGACTGATACGGACTATATCAGAGGACTGATACGGACTATATCAAAGGACTGATGCAGGCTTATATCAGAGGGCTGATATAGTACCGTATCAGAGGTATGATCGGTATTAGCCGCCGTTATAACGGTGCTGATATAACGGCTATAGTGCGCGCGTGTACAGAACGGAAGGAGTTCCGAAAGCGTAATCGTTGATTATGGGAACCGCTGTTGAGAAGTAAGACGCTATACAAGGAGATTTTATGAAAGGATTTTTAAGCGAGGCTTTGACGTCAGCATCGACGATGTTACAGCCTCAAGCAGGAAAAGTTAAAGGGGGATTTCCTTATCCGTCTCTTGGAAACGCCGGTCAAAGCCCTCACCGCTCTCCACGCTTGCTTTTCGCAATTCCATGAGCGCCGTCCAGACTTGCTCAAACGTCAGCCTCGTCTGGGGCTCCGTCGTTGTATCTGCCAATATATCAGTAACAGCGGGTCGCCTCAGTAATTTTGGGTTGCGCATCTGAATGCCTTGCGCAGTTTTTCTCTAGTGGGCGTAACGGCGCTCTTTGAGCGCGACTAGATAAAAAAATAAAAAAAAGTAAAAAAGTACTTGACTAAAAGAGACTAAAGGGGTATAGTATAAGCATACCATTTTTAAGGAGAAAAATATGGCAAAGTATTCATTATCGGTGAAAAACGATTCACCAAATCCGGGAAGTATCTGCGTGTATACTACCAGTCCGGACACACTAGAGATACAAAACGATCTTCGCTCGCTCGCATGGTTTACCAAACCAGTAAATTGCAACGGGCAGGTTAAATTCGCGTGGGACTTGAAGTTCAGTTTCGCTTGGGCGGAGTCGGGACAATTGGTTCCGGGCGTACATTTTGACGCCGGCGAAATCATTGACGCCGACCCCTCTGACGACGAAAAAAACAAAGCCTTCTTCGATAGACAAAATAACGCCTATCTTTTTGGGGATCCGAAGCGGGCGAAGGCGCCGATCGCCGGTGCGCTGGCTATTACCATGAACAAGGTCATCCCTCACGGGTTGGCTTCGGTAGGTATAGGCATTAACGGCAAAGCGGCTCTGGCGGTGAACACGACTCCGAACTACCTGTTCACCTTCATACCCAAGATAAAGTATTGGCTCGCTTTCGGCAGCTTTAAAGAAGGCGTCGTGCTGGATGTAAACAGCATGGTGACAAACATTCGCGAGATTGAGTTTCCGCTCAATGTGTATGACTTGCAAGTTACCCTGCAAGAAGACAACACATGGAGTCCGGTATCTGCTTGACGCGCATTTTCTTGTCGACAAAGGGAGGGTTACATCCCCGCCGTCTTGCGGCGGGGATGTAACCCTTGTAGATTAAAAGACTATTTTTTTGTAAAGGAGTGTATATATGGGTACTATAACTATGCACTGCATGAACTGCGGGAAGGAATTGGTTGTCACCAATGTAACAGACGGGGCTGGAACTGAAGGATACATAGTCGGCTGCATATCGTGCAATTTAGATGATTCCGGCGGAACGATTTATAGCTCGACCCCGCCGCGAAGTGGAAATCCAAACACAACGGTGCGCCAAGTATAATCTGCAAAACGAAGCGCGTCCAATACGGACGCGCTTCGTTTGACGCCGGTTGTCCCGACGTCTCAAGGTTCAAAATATAATGTATTGGCTTATTATTATTTGTCAAACCCTTGCAATCGGCGACATTTGTCTTTTCCAGATAAGCGATGAGTGGGAAAAGAACGAAGTGCACCCGGTCGTGTGGGTTTCCCGCCCCACTGTCGGAGCTGAAGGGAGCGTCGTAAGCTTTGGCTGGACCGGCAAGCTGTCGGTCGCCTGTAGAAGCGCGACTAGGCGCAGCAGCGAGAAAACTTTACCTGTGGTTATGGACAGTGTTTTCATAGCCATGGCGGCTGACCCGAAGGAGCGAGGCAAAAAGGCGTTTCTGCTTTCTTACAATAAAGGCAGGAGCGCGTATCAACTCATGCAAGAGAGCGCCGACCTTGATGACCGTACAAGCGTTGTCCTGAGAACCGACTGGAATTTTCCCCTTTTTCC
>JAIRSU010000018.1 GCA_031255285.1 Treponema sp.
CCTGTGGCATTATGAAGATTTCTCTTTGAAATCTTTGTGTATGCGGAGGAACAAATCTCCTGCGCTCCCAGTTGCCGTCCCAAGTGGCGGGGTATCAAACCATAAAGGGCTATGCCCTAATAAATGAAAGGGAAGATTATGGCTGGATTACAGCTTACGTTCGTTAATTTTAAGAAAGACGCTTTTATAATGGTCGAGGGCAACAAACAAATCGCCGACCGTTTTTTTATAATACGGCAGGGAAACATCCGTATTTCAAAAGAAGTGGAAGTTGTGCATGAAGAAGGCGGCAATATTTTGGGACCTGGAGACTTTTTTGGGGTCGTTTCGACTATGTCTTCACATTCTCACATCGAGTCTGCTCAGGCACTCACCGATGTAACGCTTATCGCGGTATTCAAAGAACAATTCCCACAACTTATCACCAACAGCACGGCCATTGCCATGAAAATTATCATGCAATTCTCAAAGCGTATGCGGTATCTTGACGATGCGCTTACACGCATTACACTCAAGAATACAGCGACCGAAGATCCATCTCACCTGTTCAATGTGGCGGATTATTACGCGAAGCTTAGACAATTCAATCAAGCTTACTACGCCTACAGCCGTTACAGGAAATATTGCCCTAAAGGAGAAAACTTCGACAGGGCAGGCGATATAATGACGAAGATAGCGCGGTTCGCTCAATCCGCGAAGTTAGACTTCAAGCCCGAAGAAATCACCCGTGAATATCCCAAGGATGCCATGATATTCTCTGAATGTGAGCCGGGCGATGAGCTTTACATTATCCAGAAAGGCTCCGTCAAGATAACCAAGATTGTCGACAACAAAGAAGTGCTTCTCGCAGTACTCAAACAGAGCGATATATTTGGAGAAATGGCGCTCTTGGAGTCAAGGCCTCGCTCCGCCAGCGCCATAGCCTATGAGAAGTGTGTCGTCATGGCTGTGAACCGTGCAAACTTCGAGCGTATGGTGTCTACGCAGCCGCAAATCATAGCGCGATTGACCACTCTCCTCGCGGAACGCATTTGGCTTATCTACAAACAACTCGCAAATACTCTCATAAGCGACATGGTCGGGCGTGCTTACGACGCCCTCCTTATACAGCTTGAGAAAAACAGAATGGATGTCTACGACTCAAGAGCTTATACCTTTGAATTTGGTCCAAAGGAATTGGCTAACATGATGGGACTCGCAACTGGCGAAGTGAGCAATATAACCGCAAAACTCATTGAAAATAAAAACATCCAAATCCAAGGCGATAAGTTTTTTGTTCAACATATTGCGGAAATCGTGAAAGAAGTCGAATCCTATCGGCGTATGCAGAAACGGGAGCGGGCGTTGAGGAACGCTTCTTTAAGGCGGTAATTATGAAAAAGGCTGCTTCCATTCTTTGCCTGTTCGTTTCCCTTCAAGTCTTCGCCCAAAACGCTCCTGATGAGACAACGCCTGTTCCTTCCACTTATCGCGCCTTTTTTCTGGGCATGGGACTCGCCGAACTCAAGGATGCGCTCACGGAAGACACTCTCTTTAATTTTCAAGAGAGCGATGTTTCATTCATCCCCTCCCGCAAAGAAAATTATATAGAAACAACAGGCTTTTCGTTCATACGAAGGGCGCTTTTCCAAATCAAAGATGAAAAAGTATTCATTATGGCGTTCACTATGGACGTAAACAAGATTGATTACTATTCTATGTATACGACTCTTGCAAAAAAATACGGAGAGCCTAAACTAATAGACCCCAAGCAAGCCGTTTGGGAAGATGAGAAAACAAGGCTTATCTTGGAACGTCCACTCTTCGTTCAATACGTTGACAAAGAAGTTTTCTCCAGAGTATTAGACGAGGCAGACGCGGTGCGGAACGAAGAACTGGAATTACGGGCGGAGTTTCTGAATGAATTTTGAGTTTCTTCGTAGTACAGGTATTCGTTCCCTTTTAGCGATCTTCTTCCTTACACTCGCCTGTGCCGACTATCCGCCTTTCAGGACGACTGACGTAATAGTGCAGACGGACGACCAGAAGGTAAGTCTTGTCGTAGAGGTCGCGGAGACTGCGGAAGAAAGAAGTCGTGGACTTATGTTTCGGAAGTCTCTTACGGACGGCAAGGGGATGCTTTTTGTCTTTGAGCGGGACCAGCTCCTTTCTTTTTGGATGAAAAACACGTACATCCCCCTATCCATCGCCTTTATCGCTGGTGATGGACACATTTTGGAAATCCACGACATGGAACCGTTAAGCCTTGCTTCAGTGCAGTCAAGCCGTTCCTGTCGATATGCGCTCGAAGCACCGCTCGGTTGGTTTGAGCGGATGGGAATAGCCGTCGGTGATACGGTGATTCTTTCTAACCTTAATTAAGATAGTTTCGGGAGTAGCAGGGACGAAATGGCGCAATTCTGCGAGACGATAAAGATTGGTGGGCGGGGACAAGGTAAGGACGCGGTTTTTTTGGGAAAAGGCTTTCCCGTCTTAGTTCAGACCATGTGGAAAGACAAACTTACCGCGGATGACATTGAAGGCGAGGCGGGGTGTGTCTTGATTGACCGTATAGAGAAGCTCGCCTGTATGGGTTGCGGGTTATTACGTTTCGCGGCGCCAGATTTGGAGGCGGCTCAAATTCTGGGGCGGCTCTCTGAAATGGTCCCCATGCCACTGGTTGCGGACGTGCATTTTGATTATCGAATAGCTTTGCGAGTGCTGGACTTTCCCATTGCGAAAATCAGAATCAATCCGGGCAACATAGGTGAAAGAGCCAACGTTGAGAAAACGCTTGAAAAGGCAGGTGCAAAGGGCGTCCCGGTTCGGATTGGTGTGAATGCAGGCAGTCTTCCCAAAGATCTGCGCTATAAGGTGGATGCAGGTGAGATTGACTGCGCCGAGGCCTTAGCGCAAGCCGCAGAACGGGAACTCGCGGTCTTCGAGGCGTTTCAGTTCTTTGATGTGCTCGTATCTGTGAAAGCATCTGGAATCGCCGATACCATAAAAGCGAATCGGTTATTGAGACAGAGAACAAACGTTCCGCTCCATATAGGCGTTACTGAGGCGGGACCCCTCGTCGCGGGTACGGTACGGAGCGCCGTGTCATTGTTCACGCTCCTGCGCGAAGGTATTGGGGATACGGTGAGGGTATCTCTCTCCGACACAGTCGAGAACGAGGTGATTGCGGCGCGGGAGATTATCAATGCAGTTGCGGAAAGCCGTGGTTTGAAGCCGCGAGGCGTTACGATAACGTCTTGTCCACGGTGCGGGCGCGCCGGGTTTGATGTTCATAGCTTCACTCGGCGGTGGATGGACCGCCTTTATACGGAACGTAAGACTGCGACGATTGCGGTCATGGGCTGTGTAGTAAACGGTCCGGGCGAAGCGCGTCATGCGGACCTGGGCATAACCGGTGTGGGAAACAAGGTCATTCTGTTCAGACGCGGTGAAATCGTCAAGATGGTTACGGGCTCGGAGGCGGACGCGGCGTTTGAAGAAGAGCTGGAGAAGTTATAAGAGGTCGGCGGGAGCGGCTTCTCACTTGCAGGCGAGTTAGGGCTTATGTTATGAAATCGTTCCCAATTCCCTTAAAAAGAGGTTGCTATATGCAAAGATTTTTTGTGATATTGGCCGTGATGCTAACCATAGTCCGCCCATCTCTTTCCATATCCGCTCAGGATACAGAAAAGACGTATTGGTGGCTGTTGGAGCAGGGGAAAACGTTCTTTCGGAACGGCGCCTACGGACAGGCTCTGATGGCGTTTGAGGACGCAAAGCGTACCAGAAAAGCCATGTTCGAGCAGATGGAGCAAGATCTCATAGTAGTTTTATCCATGCGAGACGTGAGGCGGATGCACGACTCCCTTGACGATGTGGAACAATATATTATGAGAAACCGTCTTGACCAGGCGGCGCGTGCGCTCAAGGAGCTTTATTATAAGACACCGAGGGACTCTCTGGGCGGTTCTGCAAACAACGCGCTTAAAGCTATTGATGCTTTGAAGAGCTATCCAGAAGCCGAATATTGGCTAGGTGAGACCTATCGCATCGAAGGTGAATTAGTCCTTGCTTTCAAACAGTACAAAAAAGCTTACGAACAAAGAGCCAATCTAGAAAACCCATCGTTTGACGTGGAGATTCTTTATAAGATAGTGGAAGTTCTCAAAACAAGGCGTGAATACACTGAAATGGAGGATATAGCCAAAGAAATAGTCGCGCTTGATACTCTCTGGCAGGGAGATTCCGGTGTTTTTACGCGCAACGCCATGTCAAGAGTCCTCGAGACGGATGGTATAGCCAGGTTTCTGACCATTTACCGCTACGACAACGTCGGTGTAGAGAGGATTCATCGAATTTTGGGATTTTTTTACTATGCTTCAGGGCGGCACGGCAACGCTTTGGAGCATCTAATGTTTTCTTTTTTGATACAAAACACCATTATTCTCAACGAGATTATCAGGAACAATTACGGCTTTGAATTTACCGACATACCAGCGCTTTTCAGGGCGGCGAAGGGTAATTCCGCTATTATGGACTACATGGAGAGCACTGAGTACTACAAGACCGTGTATTATTTGGGCGCGGCGTTTTATGCCACCGGCAAAGCCGGGGCAGCTCGTGACTTCTGGCTCATTTTGAGGGATGTACCAGAAGCCGGGCAATGGGCGACACGTTCAGCGAGTCAGTTGCAACGCCCTTTCATAGAAAGGGCAGTTGAGACGCCCTAAAAACCCGCTCCGAAGGGAACGGACTCGCCGCAGAAACCTGTCAGACTATTTTAAGTGGTTGAGATGCCAGAACCCAGAACGTAGGACTGGTAAGCAAGGGTTAAACCGAGTTTTGAAGCAGACTCGCCGTTCCAGCCTTGACCTTGGATGTCCTTTAGACCCGAAGTGCAGACAGGAACGTTGCGACGCAAAGATTACTACGAAACGCCGTGCCATGGACGGCACGGTGAGCTTTTTATTTCTTTCTCTTTTTGGGCATTTGTACATTTTTCTCTAATGTCATTACTACATTGCTTAAATGTTCACTGTTATCTGTATTTACAATATAATGTTCTTTTGCTCCGTCATACGGAAAACCTGTTTCCTCATTTTCCATTAAAGGTTTTATGCAGTCAAGCATTTTTACGAATGCCGTATTATCACAAATCATTACAACCATTTTTTTATATGTTATTATTCCATTGGTTTTTATTTGGTCAATAACATATTGAACATAATTTAAATCACTTGCCATCTTATGCCCCAAATGAACCTATTTCCAATAAATTGCCTTCAGGATCAGCCATATAACAAGTCCGCTGTCCCCAGGGCATCGTTGTCGGAGGGAAAACACTTTCAACACCTAAATCGACAAGGCGAATATATTCTTTTTCTGTTATTATTTGCAACTGGGACATATCTCTATTTCTCACTTCTTCAATAATGTCATTGTATTTAAATTTTTTAACCGCTATCTTTATGTTTACATTTATTTTAAAACCATTACCCTCGAATAATTTATAATAATCATGAATTCATGGAAACCGTTCGTTATCCAACTCAATGGACGCTGGAAAATATTTATATACCCATGAGCGCCTCATGTATTCATGGTTTAAATTTTCAATGCTTAATTTTCCATTTTGTTTTAATACCCGGTGCATTTCCTTTGCGGCTTTTTCTTTTTCGATATAATGGTGAAACGCGAACCTGTTTTTATATAATCAACGGAATTATCTTCTAACGGTATATTTACTACATCGGCGATTATTAAGTCCGCATTCAAATTTTTAGCCTGTGCCTTTCTCATCATATCTTCTGATTTATCAATTCCAATCCATTTGATTCTATATTTTGATATTGGATATTCTATAATCTGTCTTTCTAAATAATTTCCTGTTCCGCAAGACAAATCCAATACCGTAAAATCCACATTATTGGAGCCGTATAATTCACCGATATTATCGTCCTTTTGAAAACCATATCGATTTTTATTTTTATCATAATTTTCAGCGATTATTGAATAGTCTGTTGTTTTCATTCCAATCGTTCCTTTTTTCGTTTTGCCTTACGAGTACACTGAATTCCGTGTATTCAACAGCTACTGTTGCGAAACGTCTTTCCATTACCCGCAAGTTTCACCCATCGTGGTCGCGTGGTTGGTAACAGTGAACCACGACCACGCTTTTAGATACAGACTCTTTAGAGGTGGATTTGACACATGATGGGGAAACTATTGCGAAAAGTAAAACAGAGGAGAGAACGATGTAAAAGCACTCACTGCGTTGTTCCTCTATCGGTTCATCCCCTCTTGTTTTTCGCTTATTCTATCTTCCACATTCCGAAACTCTGCGGTTCCATGCTGCATTCACCGTTTATAAGAGTGCCATTACCGATGGCGAAAACCTTCTTATATTTTGGGATAAGTTTTTCGGTTCCGATTATAGAGATGATGGATGTGGTTCTTCTCGTGTGCGGATTCACCGCGCAGATGAATTTTCCCCGCTTATAGATGAACGGGACACGGGCGGTTCTGTCAAAGAAGTCCTTACTGTTTACCAACTCAAAATTAGGAATGGCCTGTAAGTCTGATTCGGTATGGCGAAGGCGAAGCAGGGTCTTCACTGTGTTTAGAAGAGAAGAGTCCTCTGCTTGTTGTGCGGCGACTGACGGGGCGTTCGGGCGGGTATCCACCGGCAGGTAGAGCTTGTCGGGCGGTGCGGTGGAGAAGCCTGCGTTCAGCGCCGAATACGACCATTGCATAGGCGTGCGGGAGCCAGTACGAGTGTAGCCCCCTTCTTTAGTAGGTATGTCTATGTACGCCATGCCAATTTCGTCTCCATAGTAGATGAATGGTACGCCGGGCATGGTCAACAGTACCGAATAAGCGAGGGAGAGCTCGTGCGGGTCAAGACTCAGACTGATACGCGGGGTATCGTGATTGCCGGTAATGAAGCTGATATACCCGTCGTTTTTAGTTTTCTCATACCACGGCAAGTACTGGGACAGGAATTTCGTAACGTCATGCATACCGTCTTTCTTGAAAAAACTTACATCGTTCACAACCTTGCGTCTTTGCCAATCAATCTTGTAGTTCCGCACCAGACTCTTGTACCCGCTGTTTTCATGGTCAAGGAGAAAGTCTGCGTGAAAGCCTGCTTTGAGTGAAAGGTCTGGAGAGCTCCACTCGGAAACGAGGAACGCTTCTGGAAATTCCTCGTCGAGCATAGCGCGGACCGTTTTCCAGACCGAACTTGTGCCGCTCTTATGTACATCGTCGTTTTTGACAAGCGAGTCCGCCATATCGACGCGGAATCCGTCCGCGCCGCGTTGAAGCCAGAAGCGCATAACGTCCATAAGCGCCTCCCGTGTAGCGACACAATCAGGATGATTAGGCGGCAACTGCCATTTCTCCTTCGCGTTTAAGAAACCATAGTTAAGCGCGGGCTGGCATTTGAAAAAGTTGAGAATGTACGCTCCATCCCGTTCCGCTTCACCCCCGACAAACGCGAGCCCTTGAGGACGTTTGAACCACGAATCTGTCCAGATGTAGCGATTAGAGAATTCATTGTTCTCTGGCTTTTTACTTTCTATGAACCATTCGTGTTCTTCAGAAGTGTGTCCTGGTACCAAGTCCAGAATCACCCGAATACCTTTCTTGTGAGCCTCACTGAAAAGCCGACATAGGTCCTCGTTTGTTCCATAGCGCGGAGCGACCTTCTTGTAGTCGCGCACGTCATAACCCGCGTCTTTAAAAGGTGAATCAAAACACGGGTTAAGCCAGATTCCATTGCAACCCAGATCTCTCACATAATCAAGCTTCCGAATGATTCCCTCAATATCGCCAATTCCATCGCCATTAGAATCGTAAAAACTCTGCGGATAAATCTCATAAAAGACCGCATCTTCTAACCATTTAGGTTTAGGCATATAATATTCCTCCTAGAATATCTACAGCGTCCTGAAGACCATTTTGAAGAGACAAGTATTAACGAGCCGTCTCCATTAGTTTCAGAGCGCCTCTAAAATTTTTATTTGATAAAAATATCAAGATAGTTAATTGTATAGAATAAGGTGTTAAAAAACAAGGTAGAGGCAGTTTCTATTCTTTCAAGAAGAATCGCAGGGCTTCAACACCGAATACAACGACCGATGTAACAATCGCGCCCGCGATAAGAACGCCCACGATAACCGCAAGCATAGTTTTCCATTTACTCAAACCCAGAACCCACGCGCCGAGCGTACCGGTCCATGCACCGGTCATCGGCAAAGGGACCGCCACAAACAAAGACACGCCGAACCAACCCCACTTTTCTACGCCGCCTGCAAGTTTAGCACGGGCTTTCTCGATAAACCGCTTGAAGAAGCGGTTGTACCACTCCCATTTGAGGAGTAATTTGTGAGCAGTTCCCAAAAAGAGCCAGCACACGGGCGCGACTAAAGCGTTGAGCGCCGCACATAGCGGGTATGCGACAAACCACGGCGTACCATGGTATATAGCATAGGGAATACCGCCTCTCAATTCAGAGATTGGCAGAAACGACAAAACAATAATCAAAAAGAGGACGTCCATGACTCATAATAACAAAAAACAGAGTTTATAGCAAGCTTTGCCGTTACGTCTGGGTTCACAGACGCATGGATAGTAACGGCGGGCGAGTGCGCGAGAGCCGTATTTTCATCACTCGGCAGTGGGGCGGGAAACGGCGGATAAAACCAATTATTCAAGATTGACCGCTCCTGCGCACACGGTCCATAGCTGTTCCATGCCTTGACTACCAGTAAAATTAAGCGTATACTCCTTTCATGTATCAATCATTCATCGGACTCGAAGTCCACATTCACCTTTTGACGAAGACGAAAATCTTTTGCGGGTGCCGTTCCGCGTTTGGGGATGAGCCCAATACTAACGTCTGTCCTGTATGCCTTGGGTATCCTGGGGTTTTGCCTGCGCTCAACATTGAGGCTCTGCGTATGGCCTGTATGGTTGCGAAGGCGCTGAATTGCCGCATACCGGAAAAAACATGGTTTGAGCGTAAGCAGTATTTCTATCCGGACATGACGAAAAATTACCAGATTTCTCAATTCGCCTCGCCGCTCGGACAGGAAGGTTATGTCGACATTGAAGGTGAATGGGGTGTAAAGCGTGTACGAATTCACGAGTGCCATCTTGAGGAAGACGCGGGCAAGATGATACACACTGGCACTGTGTCTTTGTTGGACTACAACCGCGCCGGCGTGTCTCTTTTGGAAATCGTTACGGAGCCGGACATGGAGACAGGCGAGGAAGCAGAGGTTTTCATTCAACAACTGCGCCGTATGGTACGCTACTTGAACGTATGCGACGGCAACATGGAAGAGGGCAGTCTCCGCGCGGACGCAAACGTGTCTATTAACCTCCGCGGTCAAGGCTTGGGGCGCAAGGTTGAGATAAAGAATCTCAATTCGTCCCGCTTCGTGAGGCTGGGACTGAACTATGAAATAGAGCGCCAGTCTAAAATATTAGACGCGGGCAAGACGGTCGTGCAGGAAACCCGTTTGTGGAACGAAAACCGCGACCAGACCGAGCCTATGCGCCGTAAAGAGAATGCGCAGGATTATCGGTATTTTCCAGAACCTGATTTACCAATTTTCACGCCAGACGCAGCTTTTCTCAAATCTGTAGACGAATCGATGGTGGAGTTACCCCTGCCCCGCCAAAAGCGCCTAGCCGCGGAATACGGTCTTTCTGCAAAACAAGCCGCGCTCATCTGCGAGGAGAAAGCTTTTGCGGACTATTTTGAGGAAACAGTCGCGGAATGTGACTACAGAAAACATCCACAAGCGGCGAAAAATGTAACGAATTGGCTTTTAACCGACATAAAACACATCCTTTCACGGGAAGCCGTCCTTCTTGCGGACATTGATGCGTTTAAAATCACGCCAAAACGTCTAGCTGTTCTTATCATGATGGTTATGGACGGTAAAGTATCGGTCAAGAACGCCAAACAAGCATTAGAGCTTATGCGCTTGGAAGATAAAGACCCGGAGGATATCATCGCAGAGAAGGGCTGGTCCCAGATAACCGACCCGGCGGAGATTGCTACTGCGGTTGCGGAAGTGGAAAAAGAAGAAGCGGAAACCATTAAGGAATTGTCGACTCTTATGACAGATAACGGCAACCCTAAACGAGTGCGCTCCCTGTCCGCGTACCTCACGGGTAAAATCCTTGCCAGAACCGGCGGCAGAGCGGATCCGAAGCTTGTGGGGGAACAGATAGAGCAAATGATTAGAAAGCAGGCGGTTCATCCGTAGCCATCCGTATCTTTCGTCTATGAATAGGGAGGGCGGATAGATTCAACTGGGAATAATTAGTTGTTGAACTATTTGTTATGTATTATCAATGCTTAAACATCGGCTGGGCGGACAAAGGGATAGTCCGAAGGGCGTATTGGAGAGCGTATTTTGCAATAATTTTGAAAATTTCACGCGATTTTCTTGAAAAGAAAGGTATTGACAGCCGCCTCTCCATAGTATATATTTTGAGAAAAGAAACAGCATTTTCAAAGGAAGTGACAGCAAACAAAAATGAACGAATCGTATGCGCGAAAAGAAACAGCGCCTTCAAAAGAAATGACAACAAACAGAAATGAACGAATCACATATGCTGACAGCCGCAACGCTCTTATGTTCCCCCCCCCCCGCTCCCTCCTGAACTAACTACTTGCCCAACAAAGAGCTTTAATTGCCTGACAGACAAGCCGACAGGTTCGCCCTGCGGCGTTTTTCTCGTTTTCACGCTGACTGCGGGATACCCCGCGGTCTCTCTGGGAGTCCCCGCGAAGTCTCTGGGGAACCCCGCAATCTCCGCGGGAGTCCCCGTAGTCTCTGCGGGATACCCCGCGGTCTCTCTGGGAGTCCCCGCGAAGTCTCTGGGGATCCCCGCAGTCTCTCTGGGGAACCCCGCAAGACTTCTGGGATACCCCGCAATCTCCTCGGGGTTCCCCGCGACGCCTGCGGGGAACCCCGAGGGAAGTCCCAGAGAGACGAGCCTGCACATGGCTCGCGCTCCGCGCTCAATATCAAACGCCGCCGACGTTTATCGGCGAAAGGAGTAAATAAGAATGAAAGGACATGATTTTATCCCCCAAGGCGACGAGGCTTTCTTTGAATGGAGCCGCAACTTTGTGGACGTAGTGGAGAGA
>JAIRSU010000012.1 GCA_031255285.1 Treponema sp.
ATTTCCAAAACGGACATAGAACAGATGCTGATACTCTTCCAGGACAGCATGGACAGCATAGAGAAAGTGGAAGACAGCTATTAGCGGCTGTCTCAAGACGTCAAGTTGCGAACAGCGGCTGTTGGCGGCGACCGCCAACGCCGCATGCCTTCTTTAGGGGAAGGCAAGGACGTTCGCGTTATAGGTGTACTTCGCGCGGACGGCCTCGCCGCCTTCTTCCCTCTCCCATGTCGCGCGCCTTCAGCGCGTCCGTCTTTGCGCTCGTCCCGTCAATAAATGGCGGAGTGTCGGCAAAGGGCTTTGCAAAGTAAAAAACCTCTCTGCATTTTTGCAGCAGAGGTTTTATGTGCGAATAAAGCGCAACGGAATGATATAGCTGAACGAAGGCTTCAATCCTTTAGGATTGAAGCATAAACGGGCTATTATGCGGAGTTTTGACGGTTTTATATTTCCATTTATTCTTTGAATATTTGAGTATCTAGTACTAATTTTTCTTTATAAGAAAATCTCTTTTCAAATGTTTCTAATTCTTCTTTATTTATTTTATATATTTCCCCTTCAAAAAATCTTCCATTTATGTTTTCTAATGCGCCCGGAAACAGTTCTAATACCATTAGGGCGTTATTATAATTACCTTCCATATCTGTAATTTCATATTCTTTTGTATTTTTAAATCCGAATCTTTCATAATATTTTGAATTCCCATATATTATTATTGCTATAAACTTCATCTCTTTAGCCTTTTTAATTGTATGATTTATTAATTTTTTACCTATGCCTCTTTTCTGATACATCGGCAATACACTAACCGGACCAAATGTTAATACTTCATATTCTTTAATTGTACCTATAATTTTTGATTTTGCATATACAATATTACCGACAATTTCATTATTATGAATTGCCACATAATCAAGCTCTTTTATAAATTTATTTGCACTCCGCATATTATGTATAACCAGATGTTCATCACATCCAGGTTTATAGAGATTCCAGAATGCTTCTCTTGTTAAATTCTCAACAGCACCATAGTCTTTTTCTTCTTCCAGTCTTAATATGATATCCATTGTATGTTCCTCTCCATATTCATGATCAAACCAACGTCCATAAGTATATTGTTCAAAATGTTTTCCCACAATTACCATAATTTAATCTCATCCATAAAATTATTCTTTTTACCCATTTATGTCAATATCTCTTGAGATATTTTTTGAAATTTTCAGCTGAAACGTCATATATTGCTAAATATTTTGAAATATCCATGTCATCTAAAGAATATTTTTTACTAAATACATTTCCTTTTTTGCTTGTTTATTATCTATATCTATAAATATACGATACGGTTTACCATTTTCATAATCCCACTTTGTTATTTTTCTTAAAATTATTTCTATTAACACTTCCGTTTCATTGTACATATATGTTTCATACGAGTCTTTATAATATCTTTTGTATATTTCAATTATTTCACTATTTTGTTTGTCATTTATTTTTCCAAGGACATTGGCGATCCCTTCTATCTGAATATTATCAACACATAACGCAATATTATTGTTTTTACAAATTTGTTCATACTTTATTAAATCAGTCCCCGTCTGAAAAAATATTTTATTTCCATAAACGATGCAGCTCATAAGCCTTACCGTAGGATGGTCATTGCTACAGGTTGCTAATGCCATTATTTTATATTCTCCAATATGAGTATATACTTTCTCCAGTTCGATCTGATAATTTAATTTCATACAAATATCCTCCAAAAAATGACTTATGTTTTATAATAGACAATTTTTTTATGAACGTCAAGCCTATTTTGATTCTTCACAGAATTGCACATAATGGGGCGTTTTGCAGGCTTCGTCTGTTTGATGACTTCCTACAGGGTGTTGCTTGAAAGGAGGCGCCGCTGTTTCTGTCTTGCAGGACGGTGGCAGACACTGTCCGGTGGAGTCTGCACGAGGCTTCGCAGACTATGCCTGTTGTATAAAAGTACGATATCTGTTAATATTGGCTATATGATAGTAATGAAATTCGGCGGAAGTTCCGTTGCGGACGCGGAGTGTATCCGCAACATGGCGGACATTGTAAGGCGGTATATACCGCGCCGCCCGGTACTGGTGTTGTCCGCTATGGGAGACTCCACGGATTATTTACTTGAGGCGGCTGATTCCGCACTGAATACAGGAACTGTCTCAATCCGCAAGATTGAAGAATCGCACTGCAAAGCTGTAGAAGAATTAGAGCTTGACATCGAAATAACCCCGCTGATTGAAGAATTAAAAAATCTCGTTTTAGGCATTTCTATGATAAAGGAACTTACCAGAAAGACAAAAGACTATCTTGTCTCCTTTGGCGAGAGGCTTTCGGTGCGGATAGCATCTGCGTATTTCAGAAAAATAGGCGTCAACGCCAAGTCTATCGATGCTTGGGATGCGGGCTTTCTCTCTGACGACGACTATTCCCAAGCATGGTTGTTGAAGGAAAGTTGGGAACTCATACCGCAGAGGCTCATCCCCCTCATAGAAAAGGGCGTTCTGCCCATCGTAACGGGCTTCATCGCAAAAACAAAGGACGGTGCAATTACGACTTTGGGTAGAGGTGGTTCCGACCTTACCGCAACTGTTATTGCGGCCGCGTGTGGCGCCGAAGAGGCTCAAGTGTGGAAGGATGTTGATGGTATACTCAGCGGAGACCCGCGCATCGTGCCGTCGGCTAAACCTTTATCGGCTGTTACCTACGAGGAGGCGGCCGAGCTCGCCTACTACGGCGCTCAGGTTCTGCACCCGCGAGCTATGCAACCTTGCGTTAAAACAGGTACACCGGTTCTGGTGAAGAATTCTTACAACCCCTCTGCTCCAGGTACACGCATTTTATCCGCCATAGAAAAGGATGCGGCGTTGAAGCCTGTCCGTGCCATAACAACCCGCAAAGGTATAACAATGGTTGACATTGTATCAACTCGTATGGTGGGGCAATTCGGTTTCTTGGAGCGGGTGTTCGCCACGTTTTCAGAATACCACGTTTCAGTTGATATAGTAGCGACTAGTGAGGTGTCGGTATCGGTTACCCTTGACACGGCTTATAGTCTGGACAGTCTCAAGAGAGACCTCCTGAAAATCGCTTACGTTGATATAAAGACTGGTAAGGCTATCATTACGATAATCGGCGACGTGCAACGGTCTTCTGAGATACTTAACCGCGCCTTCGGCGTGTGTTTCAAGCTCGGCGTTCAAGTACAGATGATTTCCCAAGGCGCAAGCAAGGTGAACATCAGCTTCATAATCGACGATGGTCAAGCCGTAGACGTAGTACGGGGTTTACATAAAGAATTTTTTGATTATTGATTTATAAGAGGAGGTAAAGATGAAAATAGCGCTTATCGGTTATGGAAAGATGGGACAGCTGCTGGAGGAGACTGCGACGTTTCGAGAAAATGAAATTGTGGCGGTCATTGACCCGTATGCGCGGGAGAAGACTTCACTTTTTGGCACCCTCATGGAGAAGTCTATTGTCGGCTCGAGAAACCTTGCTAAGGCGGATGTTGCTATTGAGTTTTCCAAACCGGATGCCGCTTTTGAGAACCTAAAACAGCTCTCCAATATGCAGATTCCTACGATCGCGGGAACCACAAATTGGTATGACAAGCTTGCGGAACTCAAGACGATAGTTGAAACAAACGGCTCGAGCATCGTTTACGCACCGAATTTCTCGTTGGCGGTGAACCTGTTCTATCGGATAGCCCAATACGCCGCTAAACTGCTCAATCCCTTTGAAGAAGGCGACGTAGGAGGCTTTGAGATTCACCATAACGACAAACTGGAGAGCCCTTCAGGAACCGCCAAGGTACTGGTTGAAAGGGTTATGTCCGAATTCAAGCGAAAGAAAAAACCGGTTTGGGAGATGGTAGATCGTAAGATAGAACCCGAAGAACTGCACTTTGCCAGTATGCGGATAGGCGCTGTTCCGGGAACCCACAGCTTGATATTTGATTCTTACGCGGACAATATCCAAATCACCCACACAGCCCGCAACAGACATGGATTTACCCACGGAGCTTTGTACGCAGCTGAATGGCTCATTGCGAAACCACGACAGGGTGTTTTTACCATTGACGATGTCTTGGATGATTTGATCCACCAACTATAAAACGAGGTAAAATATGTTGACAGGAACGTTTACGGCGCTTATCACGCCAATGAAGGAAAATCGGAACGTTGATTACGGCGGCTTTAGAGAACTGGTGCGGTTTCAGATAGAGAACCGTGTCGATGGTATCGTACCGATTGGAACCACAGGCGAAGCGCCCACGCTTGAGGAGGATGAGGAAGAAAAACTCATCAAGATAGCGGTGGAGGAATGTTCCGGCAAGATACTAGTCATTGTGGGCACGGGTTCGAACTCAACGAAATCGGCTGTGTCTTATACTCAGCGTGCTAAAGACTTGGGCGCGGACGCGGCTCTTGTGGTAACGCCCTATTACAATAAGCCCAACGATGCGGGAATTCTCTTGCATTTTGAGGCGGTCGCAAAAATCGGACTTCCTATCGTCATCTATAACATAGCTTCTCGTACCGGCAGAAATATCAACGTTCCTCTCATGGGTAAGTTGGCTGAAATACAGGGTATTATTGGCGTAAAAGAATCTTCTGGTGATATAAATCAAATAATTGACATGATTCACGGCGTTTCGGAAGGGAAGAGGTCTGAAGGGAGTGATTTTTCGGTTGTTTCTGGGGACGATGCCTTGACTCTGCCGCTTTTGGCTTTGGGCGGACGCGGAGTTATTTCTGTGGCGTCTAACCTTGTTCCGGGCAAGATGGTTGACTTGGTAAACGCAGGATTAGCGGGCGACTTTACGCAGGCGCGGACTTTGCATTACGAGCTGCTTCCCCTTGTGAAAGCGTTGTTTGTAGAAACCAACCCGATTCCCGTAAAAGCGGCTTTGAAAATGATAGGTTTACCCGCAGGTCCGACGCGCCTGCCGCTTGGCCCCCTGTCTCCTGCAAGCCGCGAGGCACTTTCCCAGACCTTGTCTATTCTACGGCTTCTTGATAAGAGCGGTCAGTAAACTCATCTGTCTCTTGGTATGGGCGGGCGCAGTCTGTTTTATGTCAGGAGAGGGGTGTGTTTTCCAGAACACCATCGACTGACAGAGGGTTTTTTGCCACGCTCCTCGCGGGTAAAAGGTGTGCCATGTTCATCGAGAGTGGCATCACACCATCAGTAGCTGATACCTTATTTTCCCTTCAATACCGCCATCATCGTGTAAAATTCTCGTCCCGGCGGAAAAATCGCCAGAGCCCGCCCGCACCTGGGACTGGGACAAGTCCATAACATCAAAACTCACGCTCTCTTGTCAAAATCATCAGGAGTTTTTCTGAAAGCTCCTTGTGTTTTTGCCTAAAACAACTTGAGTTCTTACTAGAATCATAAAGCATTTCTAAAGAAATCACTCTGGTGGATGCGGCGTTGCGGAAGTATTACAGGATGGCTGGGCAATAGGACTTGAGTCTGCCGCCGTCAAACAGACTCTCCAGCCAACCCGCTTTTGATAGCCTTTTCCAAGCATTGTAAAATAGGTTACAATGAGGCTATGAGATATATAGACCCCCTTGTTTTCGGGGAACGACTGCTTAAAGTCGAAAAACCCAGCCGATATTTAGGCGGTGAATACGGACGGCTCGCAAAACCAAACGCAGTGCTACAAACCATAATTGCGTTTCCAGATATCTATGAAATCGGGATGTCAAACCAAGCGTTCCGTATACTCTACAACGCCCTAAACGCCCTATCTAACGTATCCTGCGACCGTGCTTTTGCGCCTATGCCTGACTTTGAGATGCTCCTCCGCGCTGAAAAAACACCCCTTTATGGACTAGATACAGGTGCCGCGCTTGGAGACGTCGATATACTCATGTTCACCCTGGGATATGAACTTGGCGCTACTGGGATATTGACAATGCTCGACTTGTCCGGAATCCCGCTCCACCACGAAGACCGCATCCAGACAGACCCAATCATACTCATCGGCGGACCTTGCACGTCGAATCCGCTCCCCTACGCGCAATTTGTGGATGCATTCTGGATCGGCGAAGCTGAAGACAGCTTCTTCACTCTGATAGAAGAACTACGCAATATGAAGATAACCGGAGGAAAACGAGACGATGTACTGGAACGTCTTATATCACACCCCTCAGTATGGTCGTGGAAAAGGCGTGATGAAAAGAAAACGCGGGCTATAGACAAAGACTTTACAAAACGCCCGGCATCCGCCGCTGTTTTCCCCATTCCCAATATGAAAGTCGTTCAACATCACGGCGCGGTTGAGATAATGCGCGGATGCCCCAATGGGTGTCGGTTTTGCCATGCAGGCTTTTGGTACAGACCAATGCGGCAGAAGACGCCAGACGTGATAGTGCAGGAGGTCGCCGACTTTGTTAAAAACGGCGGTTATCGCGAAATAAGCCTCTCGTCCCTTTCCAGTGGCGATTATCAAGGCATCGAGGCGCTTGTAGACCGACTCAACGCCGAATATACACCTGCGCATATATCATTTCAGCTACCTTCTCTCAAGGTTTCTACGTTTTCCCTACTGCTTTTAGATAAGATATCCGCGGTCCGCAAGAGTGGACTGACCTTCGCTGTTGAAACGCCGGACGCACTCCAACAGATAGCGCTCAATAAAGATGTTACCCTTGACCAGACCGTGAACGTTCTCCATGAAGCGCAGAAACGCGGCTGGCGAGGCGCGAAATTCTATTTTATGGTAGGGCTTTCAGACGACGAGTGCGAAGCGGAGAAAATAGTCGATTTTGTGAAGGAAGCCGCACGGAGGACACGGATGCATTTTAACGTGAACGTCGGCGTTTTCATTCCCAAGCCTCACACCCCTTTCCAACGACTACGCCAAATCGACGAGGAGTCAGCGCGTAAACGTCTTAACCATATCCGTAACAGCTTGAAACCATTAGGACATCGAGTCAGCGTTCATGACCCGTTTATTTCAATGATTGAAGGTGTATTCAGTAGAGGAGACGAGCGAGTAGGCGCATTGATTGAGAGCGCATTCAAGCGCGATTGCAGACTTGATGCGTGGAATGAGCATATCAAACGAGATGTATGGGGGGAGCTTTTTGCGGAAAACAAGACGCTTGTCGATGAGATACTCGCGGCAAAGGACGTAAACGCCCCTTTACCGTGGCGCAATATCATCAGCTGTGTAAGCGATTCTTTTTTCAAGAAAGAACATATCAAGGCAGAAACGAGTGAAAAGACTCCGCCCTGCGAGGAACATTGCCCTCAGCCCTGTGGTGTGTGTAATAGAGAAAGATATGTTGTGAAGAATACAGTCGTGGAAAGCGAGGATGTGGAGACGAATTCGCCTCCAGCATCCGAGTCGTTGAAAAAGCTGACGACGAATTTGCCCACACACCGCATTATCTTTACTTTTTCCAAGAAGGGAAAGGCGGTTTTTTATTCACATCTTGACGTCGTTGAGATTTTCTCGATGGCTTTGACCCGCGCAGAAATTCCTGTACGGTTTTCTGAGGGATTCAACCCTCTACCGCGGCTTGAAATCGCCGCACCTCTGTCGCTTGGTGTTGAGGCAGACAGGGAACTTGCCGCGATTGAGACTGAAACCTTTGTAGACGCGGAGGGTTTTCTTTCGGCTTTCAACGCGCAGCTCCCACAGGGACTTTACGCGGTGGAAGCGAAGAATACCGTCATTCCCTTTGGCGCGAAAAAGCGTTCGTTAGCGTCTCTGGTACGAGGTTTTGCCTATAAGAACGGCGATACAGAGGATATTATTGCACCCGCAGATGAAAAAGCCTATCGCAAGGCGCGAGGGCACAGTCTTTTCGGACTAGTACGGAGCGCAGTCCTTATAGAAGAAGCAGGCTTCGTCTGTTTAAAGGCTTCTCAATAGGGTACTGTTCGGGAGGACGTGACATCTACTTCTTGAAGACTGGCGTGCTTATTTACATTAGTAAGGGTAGGGATGCCTTTGACGCACCGCGTCTATCGAAACGGGCTTCGCAGACGGTGTCAGACACCAACGAACGAGCGGCGCCACAGGCTTTCGCCAGAGCGTACACCTTGTCCAAGTCAATTCTCTTGAGGTCGCTACTCCACTCCGTAGACTTCGGCCAGGCGGAGTGTCCTCCGCGCCCATGCTTTATGCACCTTCACCTCATTCATGCGTCCGTCTGCACCGCGTGATACGCCTAGCTCTTGGTTTTCCCAATGTAGGACTTGCAGAGCATCTGTGTAGTCGGATTTGGAGACTTTCATACATTCCGCAATCACAGGCGCTTGCGAAGGATGAATGGCTGTCTTGCCGATAAAGCCGTTGAGTTTGTCCAGTCGTGTCTCCTTCTGCAAAATTTCCTTCCATGCGTCAGATGTATCGGCTTCAAAGAACTCGCACACAGGCGCAGATACAACATAAGAGCGGGAAAAATAGTTGAGAATATCTATAAGAATATCCTGAATGATCCCGATTTCATAAATGGTCTGGGAGTGTGCGCGCCGAACTCCAAAGATATTACAGAAATCATTGCCTCCGCACCGTATATTCAAGACGTATTCTCCTATGCTGTCAATGTGGCGTTTGATTGTCCCCAGCGCGTCACGGCGCGTTTCTATGCAAGCAATGCGTTCTGTTTCTAGAATCGGCATGACAAACACAGGCTCGGTTGCACCTGCGTTCATTTCGTGGACGACTCTAATATAGTCATCCGCATTGTCCATATCAAATTTCGGGAGGATGTAACCGGTCAAGAGGCTTGAGTCCTTCCCAAGCGCAGCATGGAATTGTTTCATGTGAAGAGGGTCGCGGATGCGGACAAACAAGAGCGGCGCGTCTTGTTTGTCCGTGGTCTGATTGAGAGAATGTAATGAATAAAGCAAGGTGCATTCCGCTTTGTCAAGAGACGTGTCTTGGATGGAGTCTTCAAGGCAAAATGCAATGGAGTTGACATTCCGAAACTGTCCATCGCCTATTTTCCCCACAATGTTTGGGTGAAGAGCCGGCATATACAAAAGCACGCCCACCCTGTATTCTAGATATTCTTTTGTCATTTTTCTCTACTTGTACACTCGGTAAATCCAAGCGTGATATCAAGAGAATTCTCTAAACGAATGAGGGTTTATTGAGTATTGACCGCTGATTACTCGAATGAAAAAGAAGACATTCGTGTAATCAGCGTAGAGCATTGAACTTTAATGAATCAATAGGCTTCCAATTTGGAAGACAATAGCAGAGAGGGACCATCCTAATATAGTTGTAAAGGTTATCTGAAAAGCGGTCCATTTGAGACCAATCTCTGCCTTCATAGTGCCGAGCGCGGCGATACACGGCGGAATAATCAGTACGAATAGCATGAACACAAACGCCACAAGCGGCGTCATATTCGGGTCACTTGCGATGGACTCGCGCAAACCTTCGCTCTCCTCGTCCTCTTCCGCGCCCACACGATAAAGAATACCGAGCGTTGATACGATGACTTCCTTGGCCGCAAAACCTGTGATGCCCGCGGTGGCGAGTTTCCAGTCAAAACCTAACGGACGGAATATCGGCTCTATGAAATGTCCCAACTTTCCGGCAAAACTATTTTCCAGTGCGAGTTGCACTTCTACGGTTTCAACGTATTGCGAAAGCATCTCTTCATACTCTTCATCTCCTCCGTCTGTAAGCGGATTTTCTGCGTAGAAAGTAGCGGCGAAACCTTCTCGTTCTGCATCGCTCGCCTCGTAGCGCGGGAAAGTCGTGATTACCCAAATGATAATGGATATGGCAAGGATGATAGTCCCCGCTTTCTTTATGTAAAACCACGTTTTCTCCCATACGTGCCAAAGTACGCCGCGCAGAGTCGGAGCGCGGTAAGGCGGCAGTTCCATAACAAAGGGTGTCGGGTCGCCTTTCAATACCGTGCGTCTCAAGATAAAAGCAGATATTAACGCCAAAACAACGCCGATGGCATATATCAGGATAACCATATTCGCTTGATTCTCAGAGAAAAGCGCTGCCGCAAGCAGGACGTGGACAGGCAATTTCGCACCGCAACTCATGAATGGCGTGAGAAGCACAGTCAGAATACGATCCCGGGGATTTTTCAGGGTGCGGGACGCCATAATCGCAGGTACGGAACAACCGAAGCCCAACATCATCGGAAAAACAGACTGCCCATGAAGCCCAATTGAGTGTAAAAACTTATCCGTGGCGAATGCGGCTCGTGCCATATAACCGACGTCTTCCAGAATAGATAGGAAAAAGAACAATATCACAACTTGTGGTACAAACGACAGTACGCCGCCCACACCTCCAATGACGCCGTCGACGAGCAGAGAACGAAACAGGTTATCCGGCAGAACGTTAGTCAGACTTTCCGACAAGAAGCTAAAAAATGCCTCAAGCCAAGCCATCGGGTACTCGCTAACGGCAAAGGTTATTTGGAAAATACCCCACAAAATAAGGATGAATATCGGCAGTGCGAGCAAGCCATTCATTATCACACGGTCGATGCGCTCGGTAAGGGAAAAGTCCGACTGTTTAACGATTTTAACGGACTCCCGCGTTGCACCGCGGATATATCCATAACGTTGCTCAGATATGACGATTTCTGCATCCCGTCCGAAGTGTTTGCCAATCCACAGGGCTGACTCTTGAGCCGCGTCGACGATTCTCGCCGCGTTCTTATGTCCCTCCAGCTGTTTGAAGGCGGCCGTATCTTTTTCCAAAAGCTTCACGGCGAGCCATCGCGGTGGATACCTTTCGGCAAACACTGCATCCCCAGCGATAAGTTTCTGTAAAGGCTCGAGTTTATCCTCGATTTCACTACCGTAATTGACCATGTGAACGCCATTTTCTGTCTTTCCGTCAATAATCTTGTCGACGCGATCGAGCAAAACTTCCATACCCATGCCTTTAGGACCTACGGTTTTGACCATGGGAATACCTAATGATGCGGCTAGACTCTGTTCATCAATACGAATACCTTTCGCTTCGGCTTCGTCGGTCATATTAAGTGCGCCGACGACTGGTATACGAAGTTCTTGGAATTGCAGACAAAGGTAGAGATTGCGTTCAAGGTTGGTGGAATCCATCACATCCACGATCACGTCTGGTTTCTCATTAATAATGAAGTCTCGCGTTACAACCTCGTCAATCGAATAAGCAGTGAGACTGTAGATACCAGGCAGGTCTACGAAGTGATAACGACGGTCGCCGCGTTGGACGACACCTTCTAATTTTTCAACAGTAACGCCCGGATAGTTGCCGACTTTGCGATGTGCGCCGGTAAGGGCGTTGAAAAGGGTGGTTTTACCGGAGTTAGGATTACCAGCAAGGGCGATTTTGATATTATTCACAGCAGTCACAACGTCCTCCCTTTTTGACAGCGCCGAATTTCTTTATGCGCCTGCTCTCGATAGGATGCGTTGCATCATGCGCTGCACTCCAATCTCCGACTGGTTCTACTTCGATACCGGCCGCTTCAAATCGTCGTATCAAAATGTCGTAATCACGAATCCGTATCTGTAAGGGTCCGCGAAAAAATCCAACCCTCACGACGGCGCCTTCAGCACCGGCCGTGAAGCCCATGTCAGCAAGCCGTTTGCCGACCTCCTTGCCAAGCATTACCTTGACGACTGTGAACGACGCCCCTTGGGGCGCATCCGATAACAGCATAATTTCTCCTCTCCCCCGCTCGCCGCTGTTTATAATGACGCGCTTTTAGCGCTTGTGGCGGGGGTGCAATGAAGCTTTGAAGGATTTTTACCACATACCGTGGTTTTCCATAGAAAGCAGTTTTACTATAACAAATCTTACTCTTTCTGTCAAGAATAATCTGGAATTTTATGTAGAAAACTGATGGCAGGCGAGATGATATAGGTGTCAAGGACGAGAGTTATACCTTTGAACCGCAGTCGGCCGTTGTAAAGCAGCAGACCGCAGCAAGGAAGACGACGAACTCAAACATCCAACAATGACTACTGGTCATTATCTTAATGTACTATCTATCTCTTTGGACATCGAAATATTCCCCTTCTATTAACCTAAAAGACATAATCTGACGTCCGCATAAGTACGGCGAGGTTGACCCAGTTCGGCATTTCAACGAAAAGCTATCGCACCATCGGAAATTGCTTCGGTGCCAGACACCGTGTCAATGTTGACAAAAACAATAAAACGCGCTATATTCTCTCTATGAACACGAAACATAACGCGCTCAACACAGCCGTGCCCGCGGCTCTCATGTCCTCGGTGTCAGACACTTTTGCGCCGACTTCATGCGGCGCTAGACGCCATGTCTCGTAGTACTAAAGACAGCACTACTCCCTTACATCATACGTTTACCTCTATCGGTGTCTGGCACCGTACCCGTACCTCAAGGCTTTGTCCGTTTGCGTTGCAAACGGTTAAGCGGGCGGCATAGCCGCTCCTAATAAATCCGAAGCCTTGGGAAAAAACGCCCGCGGCTTCTACGAATGGAGGAATGTTCTTATGAAGAAAACATCCTTATTTATGGTGACAGTCATGCTGAGTTTCGGCGTAATGCTCACTGGCTGTGATAACAGCGACAGCGGCGGCGGTAAGACCGATGCTGAAACGCCCGTGTTCAGCGTCCAGCCGCAGGGTGCGACCTACGGAGACGGCGCAGACGCGGACCCGATGACCGTAACCGCGAGCGTAACGGATGGCGGAACTCTGACCTATCAGTGGTACCGCAGTACGACAGACAACACGACTGGAGGAACCACGATTAGCGGCGCAACCAAGTCGGCTTACACGCCGTCCCTTGCGGAGATCGGAACGGTTTACTATTACGTGGTTGTAATCAACACCAACAACAGCGCGAGCGGCGTGAAGGTCAAGACCGCATCCAGCGACATTACGGTTGTTACGGTCATGGGCGGCGCAGAGTCGCGCGCAACGCTGAGATACCAAACCGTGCCCCTGCAAACCGATGACGGTAATACGTACAGCCTGATATCTTCCGCAAAAGGTAGATACGGCTATATGACTGGCATCGAGGGCCGCACTGAATATAATTTGTGGCGTTATGAATACTACATCTATTTGCTCGGGCACATTGAGCGTGTGCCTATTGTATACGGAGACGCGTTTGAATATAACGGGAGAACGCCTATAACCGTCTCCTATGAAAAAAGCCACTGCACTGAAGAGTCTGTTATGGAATCCACGACCGTTAGTCTGGAGAGGAGTGTTACAAACACCGCCACTATCGGCTGAGGGCTGGAAGCCCAGGTTGGCGTAGAAATGGGACCTGTTTCCGCCAGCCTTACGGCGAGTTTTAACAGTGAGACCAGCAGGGAAGAGATGGAAAGCCGCTCAACATCAAATACATGGGAAACGACGCAGACAAAGATGAGTGGGACAAGTTCTTCCATATCGTATACCATTGGAGACAACAACGAGCCGCCGGGAAAATACCGTACCACGTTATTCGGCACTACCGATGTGTATCTCTATGTGAAAATACGTGTGGACCACACCGATGGCTGGCGGTACGTTCAAACTGAAACTCGCAGGGTTGAAGAAGCTTATACGTTCGCGTGCGCCCGTCCGCCAAATACGCTTTTCTGGAGCATCGACTACGAGCCTGCCCTGGACGGCGACTTTGGGAAGACGGCGGACACCGAAAACCTGGCAATCCCTAATTTAGATCCGGCCGCCCTTCCGATACCGACCATACAGATTGATGGTTGACGATGGTTTTTGATGTATCTGAAGTAGTGTATTCCAACAAGCGGGAATAGGCGCTTGTCCCCTGTGTTTAGGAGACTCTTCTACGTGTTTAGGAGATTCTCCCACAGGTTTAGGAGACTCTCTCCTGTGTTTAGGAGATTCTCCTACAGGTTGGGGAGATTCTCCCTACTAATCCGAAACGGTGCAGCCGTTCGGACGGGAACGGTCCTCATGCGACCTTCCCTCATTAAAGGAGTTCTTTATGCCTCATTCAGGTAATTTTCTTTCCGGCGGAGACTCCGACTTTGACAGCGGCCTCGATAACCTGGTCAATTATGTCGTCGAAAAGACAGGCGGAACCTCTCCGCTCTGGTCCCACATCCCCCAAAGCGCGGTGGACTCTCTCGTGTCCGCCCGC
>JAIRSU010000069.1 GCA_031255285.1 Treponema sp.
ACTATGCGGTGTGTCATCCTCACACTATGCGGTGTGTCACCCCCATACTATGCGGTGTGTCATCCTCACACTATGCGGTGTGTCATCCTCACACTATGCGGTGTGTCATCCTCACACTATGCGGTGTGTCATCCTCACACTATGCGGTGCGCGGGCGTCTGGCGCCACAGGCATAGCCTGTTAGATGACTTCCTACGGGGTTGTTGCATGAAAAGGGGCGCCGCGGTCCCCATCAAGCAACGCACGGGCGTCTGGTACCAAAAGTGTCTGACACCCTCAACACTCACCTATGCGTGAATTCAACACTCACCTCAATTTGACCATGCAGTAATTTACCTGCTATGCAGTGGACGGGCATTCCGAAACACGCCTCTCATATTTCACGGGAAACTGTCGATAAAATAAGTATGATAGATACAGTGCTTTCGGATCAAATAGTGAACGGACGTAAGTACTCCTCCCCTCTTATAAGCAGGGACGGAACAAAGCAGGTCATTTTCAGCCCGCGGCGGACGAGTGTGAATACGAATGCGGTTGCTCTCCGTCAGAACGTCCGCGACCGCCCTCTTGTTCGCAATCAGGTGCGCTCGTTTCCGCCTCAAAGATTACCGCAAAGACGGACGACCAAAGCGCCTCTCAGAATTCCGACTTTTTATATTGTGTTCATGGCCGTTGTGGCGTTTTTTTCCCTGATCACCCTGCTGTGGCAGACCCTGCCCCAGTCAAGCACGCTCAATATCGAACCAGCTCCGGACGAAGCGCTGGACGGTTTTATGTCCGATTACACAGGACTGACGGAAAGACCGTCCGTGGGGGATGATTTTCTCTTGCAGGTAACAGAAACCTTTTCCTCCACGCCTTATACAATCCAAAGCGGAGACAGTGTGTCGCGAATCGCAGCCCAGAACGGCGTTTCAATGGACGCCGTCATAGCGCTCAATAATCTGTCCCAGGCTAATTTACTGTCGGTAGGCAGAGTCATAAAAATTCCCAACATGGACGGGATTCCTTATGTTGTAAAGAATGGGGATACTTATGAAAGCATAGCCCGGACCATGGACACGCCCCTTTTTGCTATTGCAGACGCTAACGACATCCAGAGCATGGACGACATTGCACCGGGTAGGACGCTTTTTATACCGGGCGCACGTATGAGCCGGGAGGCGCTCAGAATGGCGTTGGGTGATTACTTCATCTGGCCCCTCCAGAACCGCCGTATAACCTCTCCTTACGGGTGGCGTACTGACCCGGTAACCGGAAAAGGACGGCGCGTACATGAAGGTATAGACCTATCGGCGAGTACGGGCACTGTCATAAAAGCCGCCGTAGATGGGCGCGTGGTTGCGGTCAGCATAGACCCAGTCTACGGTAAATACGTCATCCTCTCTCACTCCAACGGACTGCAAACCCTATATGCACATATGAACGCCTTTGCAGTGAAAGAAGGAGATTATGTCTACCAAGGCGCCAAAATCGGCGAGGTTGGCGCAACCGGCTACGTTACAGGAGCGCACCTCCATTTTGGAGTGTACAAAAACGGTAAATCAGTCAATCCCCTCATTTATTTGAAGTGATGTCCCCCCTGTTCTATCCGTGAACAAAGTCCGCTTAACGAGCAGCCCGTGGCTTCTGCATATAGTTTTGACAGCCCGCTCCAGCTCGACGCGGGGCGGGTTCATAGGTGTAACAAAACGCCGCGCTTGAGCAAAAGCCTGCTTATACGTTTCCAGAGGCTCTCCCTCCCAATCCACAACAAATTCAAGAAAGTCTTTCACGAGCCCTCCGAGGTTTTCACCAGGAGCCGCGAGCTCTTGGTTCAGAGACGAGAGGGTTTGGAAGTACTTCTTACGGAACTCCATATTCTCCTTGAGCCATGCGGAGGCGTTGGGCTGAAGGTATTGGTACAAGCCAAATTCTTCAAGGCTTTCGACAATTTTCCCCGCGCTTGACGAGCGAATAATCTTGAAAATCTCTTCGGTAAGCCGCGAATGAGAGACATTCGACAACAGTTTGGACTGCTGTTGGATCTTTAGGCGCAGATTGGATGGTAGGGAGAAACCTGTTATGGCTCCGTACTTCACGGCTCGAATCATACGCACTGGGTCGTCAACGAATATAGTCTTGAGTGAAATGAGAGGGCGAATCTGTTTCCTCTTGATGTCCTCCATGCCTCCTACATAATCCACCACGAGCTGTTCGCAAGGGTCGTAGAACAATGCATTTATGGAGAAATCACGGCGCAGAACATCCTCTTCTATGGTACCGAAAGCATTGCCCGTGAGTCCTTCTCGTATGGAACGGAAGGTAGCGACTTCGAATGTCTTTTCACGCATCGACACATGAACAAGTCGAAACCTATTCCCAATAATGCGGGCCATGCGAAACAGCTTCTTGATTTGGTTAGGACTCGCCGCACTCACTATGTCGAAGTCTTTGGGTTTCTTGCCGAGTATGAGGTCGCGAACGGCTCCGCCCACAATGTAAGTCTCGTAGCCGGCCAAAGACAGTCTCTCTACTATGCAGACTGCCTCTTCGTCCACATCAGTACGCGCTATGCCGTGTTCGGTCTGGGTATAAACAACCGCTTTCTTCACGGGTCTCTTACTCTTCTTTGTCTTTTCTACAGAATAACGAAAACGCACAAATAGCCCTTCTTTTGATAGGAAATAGTTAATAACGAATAGCGGCGGCATGACTACTCACGAATTTCTTCTTACCGCTTCAAACCGCCTCGCTATTATGTCCACCACAATGTCTCAGTATCCAATCAACCAGATTACGGGTAACCTCTTCGCGGTTGATTTCGTTCAGGGTTTCATGCCGTGCAGACGGGTAGAGTGAAAATTCAAGGTCGTGGATGACCAACGCGCGATAGGCGTCCACAAGTTTAAGGGGGCTTTTCCCCATGTCGCCTACAGGGTCGGAACTGCCGGCGAACACATAAATCGGAAGATTAGAACGAATTCTGCTCATAAAGGACGGTCTATGTATGCGGTTTAAGAGAGAGGATAGGTCGCGATAGAAACCTGATGAACAGCGTTTTCCACTCAGAGGGTCTCTGAAATAGGCGTCAACTTCCCGCTCATCGCGAGAGAGCCAGTCGAAAGGCGTCTTGTTTGGCTGAAAAGGCTTACTAAAGGGACCGTCCGCGAAGGCGTAAGCGAGGGTCGAAGGCTTCCTGCATCCCTTGAGTGCTGCAATCAGCCGCATAATCGGCTCGCTCACCGCAATCTTGATCCCGTCAGGACCCCTTGTTCCAGAGAGAATGCAACCTGCAAGGGTACTTTGCGGATAAGTCGCAATGTAATTTTGCGCAAGAAAGGAACCCCATGAATGTCCAAGCAAGAACAAAGGAATGTCAGGGTGATACTTCATAATAGTGTTGTTGATAAATTCAATGTCAGCCGTAACAACCGCTGACCCATCATTATCTGCGCAGTGTCCGAGGAGGCCGCCTTTCTCCGGGGGATTTACAACAGGATCCGCAGTTTGTCCATGCCCTCGCATATCGGCGGACCAAACCTCTATACCTGACATACACAAAGAATGTGCAACTCTATCATAACGCCCTGAATGTTCCGCCATTCCATGAACAATATTTAAAACAGCACGTGAATTAGGAGGAATCCATCGTCTGACAAAAAGTTTTACTCCATCTTCGACAGTCAACCATAGAGTTTCTGCCGTCACGCTATCCTTTGCTTCATGCATATTATACCGACTTTTTCATTCAAACGTTTCAGAAACAGAATTTGAAGATGTTGGGGAGTGAAGGATTCGAACCTACGAAGGCTGAGCCAACAGATTTACAGTCTGCCCCCTTTGACCGCTCGGGAAACTCCCCTTTTGCCGTTCTTTACACAGCAAGCCATCTCCCGGAATTGAACCGGAGACCTCATGATTACAAGTCAAGTGCTCTACCAGCTGAGCTAAGATGGCCTGAAAAATAACATATATACTTATACTATAGAGATGAAATTTTGTCAAGCGGATATGTGGAGAAAAACGATAGATGTTTCTATATTTGATCCAATCGTCCCCTGGTCGTTAAACCATCTTGCCACAAATAGATTTGCTGTAGGGTACTTTAGAGATATGCCTTTCCTGTGATTCCTCTATAGGTTTATCCCATCGTCGATCTGGATAATCGCGCCGTTCAAAGCTGGGGACTCAAGGATATGCAGAGCTGTCTTTGCTATTATTTCAGGACTCAGCGGGATTCCTAAAGGGCTTTTGGCACGGTTATACGACTTGGTTTCCTCGTCCGTATATTCAGTATCTACCAAACCCGGGCAGAGGATATTACACGTTACGCCAAAACACGCGCCTATTTGTGCGACTGACCGTGCAATGACTGCAAGCCCCGTCTTCGCAGCGGAATAGGCTGGGGTGGTGGAAAAGCCTCGTATCGCGCCTGTGTCTGTACCGCCAAAAAGAAGGATACGTCCATATTTCCGGGCAACCATACCGGGCAGAAACGCAGAAATCAACGCTCCCGGAAATGCAAGATTGTTAATAGTCATAAAACGCCAATCTTCTGTTGTAGTCTCTACTAACCGTTTACGCAAAAAAGGACCGTGCGCGACAACTACAATGTCAGGTTCTGGACAAAACGCTATGAAAGGTCCAATGTCACCGTCTATCCTATTCAACAGACCCTGCGCTTTAACGCCGAATGACTGCACCGCCGTAAGCGTTGCGGTCATTCGCTCTTGAGACGTTCCCCCGTGGATGAATAGTTCCATACCACTTTGCGCGAGTGCGATAGTGATGCCCCGTCCTATACCCCCAGTTCCGCCTATAATAAGCGCTCGTTTACCGCTTAAATACATGGAATTAATACGTTGATAGCTTCCGTTGAATAGCTTCCGCGGCCGCCTTACCATCTGCAATAGCACGTACTACAAGACTCGCTCCGAAACGAGCATCTCCTGCGGCCCAGACTTTGGGATTTGACGTATGGAAACTCCCTCGTGTGCGGATGTTCCCGCGGGTGTCGAGCTCAAGATTCAAGTCTCTAGCTACACCGTCTTGCACTATATGAGTAAAACCCATAGCCAGAAGTACCAAATCTGCTCTTATCTCAAAATCAGACCCGGGAATATCTGTCATAATCCATTTACCATCCTTTTGTACCCAATTTACACGGCAGACTTTCAGAGCAGTTACTTTGCCGTTTTCCCCGATAAACGCCTTCGTATTGATTGACCAAAGCCGCTCTCCACCTTCAAGGTGGGAACTGGAAGTTTTCAACACTTTGGGCCATAGGGGCCAAGGTTCTTCGGATGGACGGTGTTCCGGCGGTTTAGGAAGGACTTCTATTTGTATAACACTGATTGCGCCATGTCGATTGCTTGTACCAACGCAATCCGAACCCGTATCTCCACCACCGATGACCACGACCCGTTTACCAAAGACCGCTATTGGTTCAACGCCGCTATTGTTTTCACCTGCAAGGGATCTATTCTGCAATGAAAGAAAGTCCAATGCCTGCACAATACCTGCATTCTCCCGTCCCGGTATATCGACGTCTCGCGGTTCACGCGCCCCAATAGTCAATAATACAAGGTCAAAGTCTCGTTCAAGGTCTTTCGCTTTAATAAAAGATGCTGTCGTACTATCAACGCCGAAGCCAAACCTGCCTCTACCTATACAAGTGTTTGTTTTGAATATGATGCCTTCCGCTTCCATCAGCCGTATGCGTCTATCAATGAAACTCTTGTCAAGCTTAAAGTCAGGAATGCCGTAACGCAGGTACCCTCCGACTCTCCGATCAGCCTCGAACACGGTAACAGAAAAGCCAAATCGATTAAGGAAGTAGGCGGCCGATAGACCGGCAGGTCCAGCGCCCACGACCGCGACTTTTTTGCTATTCCGTTTTTTAGGAGGGCGAGGAACCACAAGTCCCCGCTCGAAGGCCTTTTCTATGATTGCAAACTCGTTCTGCCTAATGGTTATCGGCTCATCATTAAAGCCAAGCACACAAGATGCTTCACAGAGTGCTGGACACACACGCCCCGTGAATTCTGGGAATGGATTCACGCTTTCGAGCAACGCCCACGCCTTATCCCAGTCCCCGCGAAACAGTCTATCCTGCCATTCCGGGCAGATGTTATCCACCGGACACGCCCAGTGGCAAAACGGTACCCCGCAATCCATACACCGACTCGCCTGAGACATACGTTCATCGTCGGGTAACTGCGTCTCGACCTCGCTATAATCGTTAATACGCTCTTCCACAGGTCTATAACCCGCGGTCTTCCGTTTGATTTTCAAGAATCCTCTTGGATCGCCCATCCATCTTTCTCCATTAAGTTTAGCGATAAATTACATACGCTTTGGGGTATCATACTTTCTATACTATCATCAGTATCTTTAATAGCTTACTCTCTGTCAAGGGGAGCGGTGTTAGGGAACGAGGAATATAGAGACGCTATTCTCCTATTAGACTTCTTCGGTGAACACAGCTTCACTTTCTGGCAATCTAACGGACGAAAGCTTGAGCGTTACCTGTTCATTAGGTTCACGATCGCGCCGTAGAAGAACTTGCGTTTCCATTCCAAGGCGGGGAATCATAACCACGGATTTATTACCACGCTTTTCCATCATCAAGCCATCCCATAGCGAGTTTTTCTTATCAGCTAAATATACCGCGGTCCAATGATCACAAGAGGCGCGTTCCGCCCGGACAGTTGCCGTAGCCGACACATCGCCTGTTGCAAGACGGGCAAATAGATCATCTTCCTGGATTATTTCTTCTCCCTTTAAAAAGGCGCGAATCTGCTCATGCGCCAAAAGATCAACATAACGCCGCAGAGGACTGGTCACTTGGGTGTAGGCAGAAAGTCCAAGCCCAAAATGGGAACCCGGTCTTGTAGAGATAGAGCGCGGACGCATACAACGCCGCATTTGGTAAGAACCTGCCATACCGGGTAAAGGCTCTCTGGGGAGGTCTCCCACTTCCTGTGTCACAAACGGAAACGGAAGCCGTTGCTTAATCGCCCACTGAGCCGTAGCTTCACCCGTAAAGATCATACACTCGCGCACCATATTTGAGGAAGTGAACGTTTTTACCGGCTCTATATTGACATTTCGTTCCTTCACCGTGATGTGGACCTCCGGTAGATTTATGTTCACCGCACCGGCTTCGATTCTGCGACGCAGGTTATTTTCCGCAAACTTGAAAAGTCCTTCTAATTCAACAAGCTTGTCCGCCGATTCATAAGTAAGGCGTATCACTTTCACCCATGAAGGGAAAATTTCCATATTTGCGAGAGAGAAATCCCTGTTTAAAGTCATTTTAAACGTAAGCGCAGGCGATCTTTCCGACAGCCCTAAGGCAAATACGGAAAGACTATCCTCGCAAAGCATACGAGATGTGGTTTCAGGCAGATAGAGAGTCGCACCACGGGTACGCGCTTCCCGGTCCGCGGCGCTATTAGGAAGAATAGATACCGCCGGGTCTGAAACATGGACAAAGAGACAATTCTCATCAAAAGAAACCGCGTCATCCGGGTCGGTTGACCATGCATTATCAATGGCGAACGCAGATAAATCAGTCATATCCACACGCTTCTCATCAGGAATAGGAGGAACCGTCTCTTGAGAGGAAGTCAGCTGACAACCAAATCGTGTAGGATGCGGATTCACAAAAAAATCCCACGCTCCCACATTCAAGAGAAGCCGATGCGCGTTTTCCGGGGTCTCTATTACAGAGATGTCTCGTAACGTGCGACTCTTTTTAGTCTGCCCATAAGCTAAAGCTTCCACGTCTTGCAGAAATTGGGCGTCCTTGAGGAGGAGTTTCCTTTCTTTCAGCCGACTGATAAATTCATCCCGTTCCGCACAGACATTTTGCCTGTTGGCACGCTTCTTTTCCATAGACACGACGTCTTCACTTGTACGGATTTGGATAGATGTAACATTCCCGTAAAAATACAATCCATCTAATAGAATATTGAATAATGACCATGCCGACGCAGGAGAGTATTCACCGTAGATGAGTTCCGCAAGCTCTACGAAAGAGGTCTGCTCACCCTCCATCAGTTCCCACGCACCGCGAATATCGCCTTCAAGGAGACATATATCCGCAAAAGAGCAGGGACCTGGATGGAGAACTTCAATATCTCTTTTGCGGACATTGAGCTTTTCTTTACTCAAGGCTATACCTATCTTTTCACCAATTTCAGTTATAACGGCGGGTTTATTTTTGTAGGCAACAAGACTCTTTTCACGCATTGGCTTCCTTTGAGGGCAACAGGGCACTCTTGAAAAGGAAAAAGCCGCCTGTTTTGGGCGCTAGAGGATTCGAACCTCTGACCCCCACGGTGTAAACGTGGTGCTCTAACCAGCTGAGCTAAACGCCCTCTGCCCAGGAGAAGACTCGAACTTCCATGCTTTTGAAGGCACTGGTACCTGAAACCAGCGTGTCTACCAAATTCCACCACCTGGGCTCTTTAAACAACTTTTCAGCTATCTAAAAGACTGGACGATACTGGATTTGAACCAGTGACTTCTACCGTGTGAAGGTAGCACTCTCCCGCTGAGTTAATCGTCCATACAGATGCATATAGTAGTAATTTTCAGAAATATTGTCAAGAGGTTTGAGATAAAGTTTTTCATCTGATTCGCATTCCAACCCCTGCTTACCTATTCATACTCGCCATGCAAGAACTGCAGTACCAGAACCGTGGCGGCCGAAGGAGTTTGATTTACCGCAGAAAATCGAGAAGCGTACGTGGCAGAATCTTAGACGCAGTTTGCAGAGTCGCTTTATGAGCGAAGTCGAACATACTCAGATCCACAGATGCCGTAGCAAAGTCGAGAGAAGCCTCGCGTCCGTAGGCCGCGGTGACCGCGGGAATCTCAGCATTCACCCGTTTCCATGCAGACTCGACACGTTCCACACGACTACCAATACTAGTGAGACGAGCTTGTATGTTTGCCAACGCAAGGTCCATACCACCTATACCTGCACCGCCCACTGTAGTAGAATTACCCTGATAGAGAGAATCTCGCACTTGCATAACCATGTCGAACACTGATCCGCCGTCTATTTTGGCAGAAGGATTCCAGTTTGGCGCACCAGTTTCCGCATTGAGAACAATCATTCCCAAGTCCTGCAAGACAGTTGCACCCTCCGTATCTTCCAGACGAATAAGATGAGCATTTGTTCCCTCAAGAACCAGGGAGCGTGACTCCGGGTCCATGTAGGCTTTAACTGGAGACGGAGAGTCGTTTATCTTATCCACGATACCCGCAAGATTTTCGCCTGGATTCACTGTTATTTCAACACCATCAATGAAGAAGGAACTCTTAGATGCAACCCGATAATCGGTTGCATCTACACTTGAGAAGACCTGCATCTTCTCAGCCCAGAACGCCTCACCACCGCCGATATCGAGATTGGCATAGATACGGTCACCTATTTCGGTCTTGCGAGATGCACCCGCGCCGCGATATTCAACAGCAATCACCAAAGTTTCCTCTCCTCCCTCGACTCTACCTTCAATCAGCCGGAATGGCTCCGACAAGGCTTTATCACCGGAGAATATATGAGTGCCATCCGGACCCACCGCATTAGCAATAGATATAAGCTCTTTCATCAGCTCATTCACCTCAATACCCATTACCCGCATATCGTCCCGTGTGTATATCCCATTAGCGCCCTGAATTGCGATTTCCCTAATCCTCTGCAAGACATCGTTTGCCTGATGCAGATAGGCATCCGTCTGACTAAGATGCTCTTTCACGTAGAGTGTATTCTTCTCAAAACGATTAAGCCGTGCCAAATAAGAATCGTAACGCACAGCATGAGATGCAGCTAACGGATCGTCCCGTAGATTGTTGAATTTAGTTTGGCCCGCGATTTTAGCCTGTATATTAGCAAGCAGTTCTTCTTGCCGCCGCAACCTAAACTGTATATCATCATTAGGCATATTTGTTGATATTCTGAACACCTCTTACCCCTTCTTCAGTAATATATTATTTAATATCGGTAATTTACGAGAAAATTATATAGTTTTTTTCTAAAAACCGTAAAGGATAACGGAAGAATCTCAAAAATATCACACCCCCTATTCGGCCGACCATTAGGAGTCCATCATAAACTTGTTGAATCTTTTTATAAGACCGATGTTGACTAATATATCAGTATTTGGTATAATATTTTATAAGGGGGAGGTAAAGTGGCTGAATATGGAAAACAGCGCGTTCTGGGCAAGGTCATTGTCCTCTTATTGCTTATAGTGACCATGTCCGCAGGCGCAATCGTGTGGTTTGATTATCTTAACGTCATTGACGCGAAGTCTATTCTATCGCCAGTCTATAGACTCATAGGCAGAGAGGGACGATCCCAGGAGAAAATCCCGGTAGATGTGGAGATTTCTCTTGATGCAGAAAGACTTGCAGTGAGCCTTGAAGCCATAGGGCTACACGAGCAGGAGTTAGAAAAACAAGAACAGGACTTAAATATCCGCCACAGGGAAATCGAGCAGATGGCGCAAGAGCTGGAAGAAAGACAAAAGGCTCTTGATGAGCGGGAGAATTCGCTCAACGCTTTAGTAAGAGAATCTGAAAACAAAGATAAGAATGACACGCAGAACGCGCGATATTTGACCGGTATGCCGCCACAGAACGCAGTAGAAATCATCGGCGAGATGGACGACCAGACCGCAATAGACATCTTTCGCAAAGCTGAAGAAATCGCCAACGCCGAGGGCACCCCTTCCATCGTGTCGTACTGGATTTCTCTCCTGCCCCCTGAACGGGCCGCCGAGTTACAACGAAAAATGGCGAGTAGACCCCAAAGCCTTAATTAATAGGGGCAATTTGGACAATCCTTACCCACACGAAGAACGCAGAAACAAAAAATCTCCTGCCGCGGAGCGGCAGGAACAAGCAAGAAAGAAATAATCTTTACTCCTGCCGCATATAAATACATAATACTTAACACCGGTAAGCCTATGAGTATCTGACCCTGCAGACAAGAGGGGAGATGCATTTCCCAAAACGTAGTCGGGTAGCAGAAGGCTTCTTGACGCTCTCCCTTCCCCGCTTAGAAATATGTAAAATTCGTCAAGAAACCCCTGTTAGACCGCAATGACAATGTCTTCAAGTAGACGCAATAGAAATGCCTTCTTTAGTAGAATAGCGGCAAGAGGAAGAGATGGTCAATAGACCACCGATTCACTGTTATCAGTTTGTAAATAACAAGGCATCTAAAAATTCAATGGCAAAGGCGAATTAAGTGCCAATGAGAAGAATAAAAAAGAGAGTCTTCAAACCATAGTAAAGAAGACGGTTTTACGCTATAGTATTTGAATGGCTTCTCCATATATATTTGCGGAAACACTGTCTTACGCTGTGCTTTACAAGCCGCCGCATCTTCACTCGGTTCCACTTAAGCGGGATACTGCATATACATTGCTCGACTGGTATGCAGAGACTTTCCCGTCAATACGGGAGGTACAAGGCAGAAATCCCTGGGAGGGCGGTATTGTCCACAGACTAGACTACGAGACGAAGGGACTTGTGCTCGCAGCGAAGACTCAAGCGTTTCTTGACCATATTCTTGTCCAGCAAGAGAGAGGATTCTTTATTAAGGAGTACTGCTCCATAACAAAGGATACTAAAGGCACGTCCATAGACAAATTCCCTGCATCTGTGGAGAGCGCCTTTAGTCCTTTTGGACCAGGCAGACGAATGGTGAAACCTGTTCTAAAGCCTTTCCCTAAGAATAAAGACATTTGCCTTGACCAAGGTCGGTATTACTGTACAAAAATCATCGAGTCTGTGAACCGCAGAGACGGAACGATTTGTTTCCATCTACAGATTAAGCGAGGGTTTCGGCATCAAATACGCTGTCATCTGGCATGGATAGGGTTTCCCATCGTGAATGACTCGCTCTATGGCGTACCATATAGTGTTCAGAGAGGAGAGCTTGCTCTTACAGCGGAAGCATTCTCGTTTTTTGAGAAAGACGGTACACTAATTCGTCACACAATACGCGCTTCTCAATAGAGAAATCATATTTCAGACACTTGTCATTTTTATTTCTTTCTATTATTATTGATAATATGGACAATAGACAAAAATTCTCTGGAAAAAAGACTTTTTTTCTTTATCCGCAAGTTATCGTGTATAATGAGGTTATAACATATCTTTTTATACAAGAATATGAGGCTTATGTGGTCAGAGACCATCCTGCACTACGCCAATTGCTGAAGCGTTTTCCCGATTCCATCGTGTTCGTTAATATTGACGAGAAAATGACGGAAAAAGAATGGGAAACATGGATACGAGAGGTGATGAATGATCCAGTTACCGCTCATGTGAGTATTGGCATCCTCACCACCGGAAGGGATGAGAATATCAGAAGAAAGTACCTTACTCAAGTCCATATAACAAGCGGTTTTATTCATGTGTCGACAGATTTGAAGAAGCTGATATCGCAAATAACAGAAATGCTGAGAGTCAACGCCGCTTTGGGAAGACGGAAGTTCATTCGTGTTACAACGAACGATGAGCGAATGACCACCGTTAATATACCGGTTGATGGAAGATTCATAACAGGCAATATCATGGATATCAGCGCGGCAGGTTTCTCCTGCACGTTTCAAGACGATCCGTTCCTTGAAAAAAATTCTCTTATCTCTGACATTCAGATAAAACTGAAAAGTGTCCTGCTTAGATCCGAAGCTGTCGTTTTTGGCTCTCGTATAGAAGATATGATGAAAATATATGTTTTCATATTTACCCCACGGACAGACTCGAGCACACGTGCTAAGATTCACGCCTTTATCCGCACAAATGTTCAGAAGCGCATGGATATAGAATTAAAGAATAATCAGGTATCTTTGCCATGATACATGATAATGAGCGAATGTAGAAAGAGCTATGATAGCCAATAGGTCTGTGTGCTAACCATAAATCCTTCCTTTACTCTCTCACTCTTGCCGTGTGTTGCGGAGATAGTGTGTGTGTGTATTTTTTTCCAATAAAATCTCTCTAGTCGTTCTTCAACCGAAGCAAAAAGAAACTGATCCATAGATAAAGAAAACGAAAATTTCTTCTCCCTATTCACTGCTATCAGCCCTGTAAGCAGCAATTATGCGATATGTTCTTTTCAATAGAGAAATTTTTCTTCTAGACACTTGTCATTTTCATTTCTTTCTACTATTATTGATAATATGGACAATAGACAAAATCTCTCTGGGAAAAAGACTTTTTTTCTTTATCCACAAGCTATCGTGTATAACGAAGTTATAGCAGATCTTTTTATACAAGAATATGAGGCTTATGTAGTCAGAGACCATATCGCGCTACACCGCGTGTTGAAGCGTTTTCCCGACTCCATTGTGTTTGTCAATATCGACGAAGCACTGACAGAAAAGGAATGGGAGGCATGGATACGAGAGGTGATGAGCGATCCAGCTACCGCCCAAGTGAACATCAGCATCATTACCACTAGTAGTGATGCTGATATCAGAGCAAAGTACCTTACTCAGGTACACATAACAGGTACTGTTATTCATGTATCGACGGATTTGAATAAGTTGACATCACAAATAACAGAAATACTAAAAATCAATGAAGCTCTAGGAAGGCGGAAATTCATCCGCACCACCACAGATAACGATCAAACGACTACCGCTAATATACCGGTTGGCGAAAAATTCGTAACAGGCAATATCATAGATATCAGTACAGCTGGTTTCTCCTGTATGTTTCAAAACGACCCGTTCCTTGAAAAAAATTCTCTCATCTCTAACATTCAGATAAAACTACAAAGCGCCTTATCGAGAGCCGAAGCGGTTGTCTTTGGTTCTCGCGCGGAAGAGCTGATGAAAATATATGTTTTTATGTTTACCTCACGGACCGATTCGAGTACACGTGCTAAGATTCGCGCCTTCATCCGCACAAATATCCAGAAGCGCATGGATATGGAACTAAAGAAATAATTCGTGAATTTCGGTATAATAACAAGCAGTGAGTAGGGACAAAAGGAGTCAAACTCATTGTTCAGACATTTATTCATAATAACGGTTTATATCTTCGCCTTGGGCGGTTAAAACTGGGGGTGTGGGGGATTTGTTCTCCCGCATACGCAAAGGTTTTACGGGAGAAATCTTCAATACCCCGCCGCAAGCGGCGGGGATTTTTATTACCTTTTAAGA
>JAIRSU010000078.1 GCA_031255285.1 Treponema sp.
GATAATTGGGATACAGCCACGCCCGAATGACGTGCAGCACGTTTCGCAGTTCTTCTAATCCTGCCATAATAGCCTCCTTGAAAAAGATATAAAAAAAGCCGCCGTCTTCTTGATAATGAGAAGACGAAACGGCTGTTTTTCCCGAAAGGAAAGATATGAGACTACCCGCCTTCTCGCGGGGCTTGTCTCTTATATATATATAAAATTCTGCGGGGGGGGGGGTATAACGGATATACGTCTTTTTACGCTTTCAATCATGGGTAGAAACGACCTGATTAGCGGGGAGAAATTCGGTATATCGTCGTGAAATAAACGCATGGGAAGCAGTATATACACTTCATATAAGCATGTCAATACGTCTTCAATCTTTTTACAAATATTCAGATTGGATCGCTTCGCGTCTAACAGACTGCACCTGTGTCCCCTGTCCAATGCTACCGCAACAGACTGCGCTTATAAACAAGCGCAGTCGTCGTATCTCCTTGTGCGGCGAGCCGAAATACACGATTAGTTCATTTCGGCGGCTATTTCTTCTTCGCGGTATATCTAACCGGATTATTTGGTCTGCCCGGCGTTGCGCCGCTTGATGCGGTAATATACCAATCGGAAGCGGCGTTCAAGTCAGAGAGAGTTTCGTTACGACAGATGGTTCTCGTCGTGGTGGTATTAGCACTGGAAAAAGCATCGCTTGGTGCGAAAACATCTTCACTCTCGAAAAGCCATGCGCCTTGTTTTCTGAGTAGTACTAATGCCCGTTCTATGTTTTCGCTATTCGTCTTGGTTCCCCATGTGTCATCTGCACTGAACACTACCGCGTCAACAATATTATCATCCTGGTCCATGAGAAAAACCGCGTCCGTTTTCCGCAGACGCTCTGTGGAGTCTGGCAGCCAAAGGTCCCAGGCTGTATCAGATGAATCCTTCGCCTTTGACGCCGTCTTATCCCTGCTGGTTTCGTTTGTCGCATTTTCTTCATAAGTCCGTAGGTGAATCACCACATAATCGCCTTTTTTCACTTCAATAGACGGGAATTCAAAAAAGGGGATCTCCATGCTGTTTGTCGCGGTGAACATTCGCAAGGCGCATAAATTGCCATCTTCCAACATTTTCAGTTCAACGAATTCTCCCTTTGGCTTTGCTGTTTCTGTTCGTATTTCCGTTATCAGAAAGGAGGGGAGCCTTTCATTCCTCGATCTGAACGAGACTAATACATGGAGCGTGTTTTTATTACTGTCTTCAACCAGGACATTGGCTGTTATGGGGTTTCCACCAGATACATCGTCGTTTAAATGAACGGTTACCGTTTCCCCGTTTTCAATGGATGCTATTTCTAATACAGGTTCGAACTTCACCGATACAATAGAGACTGGCAGTGAAAAGCGGAATAGGATTTCCGTTGAAGAAACAGCGGAACACCCCAAAAACACCGGAGATACGGCTTCTGTATTGATTCCAAGCGCCCTCTGGAGATTATCTTCTCTCGCTGAACTTGAGCAAGTACAAAATAACATCACAACACACACACCTACTATTTCTATCATTCTCATACATCTTCCTCCGCTTATACTACGGAAGTCTCTTGAGTTTTGATTGAGTTTTTTCAAAGTTTAACAGCGTCTGTTCCATAATCTTCATCGTTTAGACCACTTGAATTTTTTATTCATTTTTCAGTATTATAAGATATGTCTTTTTCTTTTTTTTATAAACTACAGAAAATCTTCTCTTCGATCGTCAAGCCAAAAAATAAGGTGGAGATAGAAAAGAAAAAACTGCTTAAAATGGTGGCGAGGGACATTACTCAAAGCCGGTACAAGAAATTCTATAAGCCAAAACTTAGGAAGGTCGACGGCGAGGTTGGGAGATTTTTCTACAATACCTACAAGAATATCTCAAGAGCTCAGATTTTCATACAAAAAGCCGCGGTTTCATCCCATTTAAAGGTGCTTACTATCGAGAGTTTCTTAGATAAGAAACAGATTGAAACAATGGAAGGGTTTAGCAAAACTGCGATAGAAGCCCGTGCCAAAACGACGCCGCCACAGCAGTTAGCAGGCGAGATAAGAGAAGAGATGGGGAGTTTCTTTGCCATTTTCAGTATGAATATGATAAAACAAATAAATGCTTGCTACAATACCATACTGCGTTTCATCAACTTTGTTTCTTTTGACTTTTACGGTACTGTGAAGAAGTTCGATGGGAATATCTTGGAACACAATTTTACCTATAAGCCGCAATTCTCCGATGTTCCGGGGGAGTATATTACCGATCAACTGAAGGATTTCATGGAAGCGGCTTACGTTATGGACATGAGCCAAGACTGGAAAAAAGCGATAAAGATACTCAACACATACAAAGACACAGAAATAATCGACGTAGACCAGTGGCATAAATTACTTATCCATCTCCATGATATTCAGAGTTCCAGCATATTGCTTCTCATAGCGCGGGTTATTGATGAAGATCCTATCTTGCAGGTAAAGCCGAATGTTCCTAATGAACATATCATTGAAGAATGGCTTGAAGAAAAACGTACCGATGCACAAGAAGCTATTGAGAAAATCATCAATGCAAAGAAAGATGAGGTTGTCGGAACCCTTGCACGGGGCATATTCGGACAGATAGAGATTAGCTGTCTCCAGTACTACACTAAATCAGCAAATAAAAATTTTGTTGAGAAGGGATTAGATGGGTTTAGCCATATTCAAGACATCGCCTATTTAAAGACTTTTTTGCTTGAAGTCTTTAAGAAAGAATTACATCCATTATGCGACATTTTCTTAATCAAGGGACAATGGCAGAATCAGGTATTATCCCATCAAATGTCAGACGCCATATACAAGTTGGGCGAGGTCTATCAAAAGATAGAAGCTTTCGATATGACGTTGTCTTCGTCAGGAGATTATGGAGATAAACTTAGAATCTACGCATCCAAGGCTGAAAAAGAAAAAAGTTATGTAAAATATGCAAACAATCTCTTCAAAATAATAAACACAACAGCGCAAGGTATCATAAACAACACGGCTCAGTCGCTTATTACCATAGGAAAATTTTTTAAAACCTTCATCGACGATAAACAAAAGCCTTTACACGACTTTATTATGAATTGGAAGGAACTCGAAGCCTCTTCCGAAGTCCCGATTCTCGAAAGATTAGAAGAAGGTTATAAGAAGATTTACTCTATGGTAAAACTTTTACAAATTCTTGCTAAACCGCTCGATACGAAATGGTAAAGAAAACAGGGCAGACCTTCCGTATACTAAGAAAATCACCGTAGGGAAGTTATGTTGAATGATCCAAAAGCGGAGCTGGAATTGCTCTTTGATATTGCGAGAACTTTTGATAAATATGTGGAATTGAAGTCCGCGCTTGGTCCGCTCTTAAGTCTTCTTGAAACAAGAGCAGGACTCATGCGGGGCATGGTGACCCTACTCGATAGGTCTATGGGTGTTCTTAAGATAGAAGACGCTTATGGTTTATCCATCGAGGAAAAATCGCGCGGACGTTACCGTCTCGGCGAAGGACTTGTGGGCAGAGTCTTTGAGTCGGGTACCCCCATTACCGTGGAAGATTTATCGCGAGATTCTCGTTTCTTGAACCGTGCAAAAAATAGAGCGCAAAAAGACCTTGAAGGTCTCGCATACTACTGTATCCCTATCTGTTCTGGCAAAACAGTTATAGGAACCCTTAGTGCAGAACGTCGCCTCAATGACGACAGCTATAAAGAACAACAAATGACTTGGGATTGCTGTTTTCTTGAGAAAACAGCATCCATCATCTCAGATTCCGCAAAGTTACGCGAGCGAATTTTGGAAGAACAATTTCGCTTGAGAAACAGAAACGACTTCCCCCATATTGAGAAGCCAAATGTGTGTATAGCCGAGGGGAGCGCTATCATAGGGACAGGCAATGCTATGCGCGAAGTCTACGAATTGCTTTTGCAGGTGGCGCCTAGCGATGCGACTGTTATCATCACAGGGGAGAGCGGAACAGGTAAAGAACTTATGGCTGCCGAATTACATCGTCTATCTCCACGAAATAAGGCTCCTTTTATCAAAATAAACAGCGCCGCTCTGCCTGAATCTATCATAGAAAGCGAACTTTTTGGTCATGAAAAAGGAGCTTTTACCGGGGCAACAAGTCTTCATAAGGGTAAATTTGAGCAAGCACATAAAGGGACATTATTTCTTGATGAGATAGGCGAACTTTCTCCTCAAATACAAGCGAAACTCCTCCGTGTACTTCAAGAGAGAGAGATTGAACGTGTTGGGGGGACAGGCACTATAAAGGTTGACGTTCGTTTGATAGCTGCGACAAATCAAGATCTTGACAAAGCAGTTAAAACAGGACTTTTTCGTGAAGATTTATATTACCGTCTGAATGTTTTTCCTTTACATATTCCTCCTCTGCGCGAACGAAAGAGTGATATTGTACTTCTAGCTGATCATTTTGCCGAAAAATATGCTAATAAGAATAATAAACTTATTAAACGTATCTCGTCACCAGCTATCGAGCTGTTGACGAGTTACTCGTGGCCCGGAAATGTACGAGAACTTGAAAATTGTATCGAGCGTGCAGTAATTCTTTCAACTGATTCGGTAATCCATTCGTATAATTTACCGCCGAGTCTTCAGTCGCCGTCTTCTACCCAAACAGAACCCACTACTACCTTAAAAGCCGCTCTCTCGCGGCTTGAAAAGGAGCTTATAATAGAAGCGCTTAAAATCAGTGAAGGTAATATGTCCGCCGCCAGTCGTAGACTAGGCATCACGGAAAGACAGATGGGACTGCGGGTTCATCATTATGCTATTAATTGGAAATCTTATAAACATACAAGAACGAGGGCTGGGGCGGTAGTGCAATAAAAACCCGAAATTTGTCGAAAAATGGAAGGTGGCGGCATCCGTGGCGCTTTACATTATCGATCATATAATGTAAATATAAACAAAATTTTTTAAGGAATTACTTATGAATGAAGGACAAAAAAAGTTCTTTGATTTCATTTTGGAACGGGTTCAAAATGGAAAAGAAAAAGAAGCAAAAGCCTTGTTGGAGGAAGGTTTTGAGAAACAGTCCGATGGAACATTTACGCCGGAATATATGCAGGGTATTATCCCAAAATATATTGCGATATTAAAACCGGAGAATGTTGAAGAAGTAAAAAATGTAATGATGAATTTTGGGCCGCCAAACGCTCAAAAATAATCACATATTAAAGCATCGGTAAGCCTTGCCGTCATGCCCTTTAGTAACCGTCTGCGGAAAGACGCGCTGCGGGAATCCCATAACCGCCAGGAACAGAACGAGGCCCTCACCAAGGCGGTGCTGGATTTTACCGAAGGCATCGGCATCATCAAAACCTACAACCTCTTGGGCGAAATCCGGCGAGGCAACCCGCTCATGTTCACGGCGTAGCGTGCGGTGGGGGCTGTTGGACACTGCCTCTTCATCAATGGAAGTCCTGACTAAATCCGCCTTTGATATGACAAGCCCCTACACGTTCAAGTTTGATGAACCGGAGTAGGGCAAGGCTTTGTACATTTGCCCCCGCCGGGAAAACGACAAGGGGGAAAAGGCCTGTGGGGAGAAATTTACAAGGCGATTATCCCGTAAAAACACGGCAGGGCGGCTGGGTCATGTACCCGTAGTCCGGTTTCTCGGTCGTTGTTATCGCGGTGGTTCTTGGACGGGCGGTATATGCGAAGAAAGCAGCGGGTATATGACGTTAAACAACATAAAAAACAGAAAAGGGCCGGATATATGCCGCCCCATGGCGGCAAAAAATGTAAAAAGATATTGACAATTATTGGTTTCAATGTAATAATTGAAGTCATTGAATGGAGGATTTTATGAAAATTCATAAGTTTTCGCTTTTTTTCGTTTTTACCATGTTTTTCGCTGCATTTAGTATAAATGCCCAAATGTCAAAGGAGAGTTTGCAACAAATGTATTTAACGTATCTGACGGGTGAAGGATATTCACCGGAAATTGATTCAGATGGTGATATTAAATTTAAGGCAGAGGGAAGAAC
>JAIRSU010000110.1 GCA_031255285.1 Treponema sp.
GATGTTGAAGGTGGCAATAGTATAACAATACAAAAGATAGAGCAACCTTCATTATTTACACTAGGAACCGATATAAATATTCCCGGTATGCCCGGCTACAGGGAATTTAATTTTGGCGACGATAGAAGAAAATTGGTACAATTTATGAAATTGTTCAAACTCGGGCAAAAAGCTTATAGCGGCAAGGTAAAAACACCTTCTTTAGGTGATTCTATTTTTACTCCAAGTTTGGATTGGAGAAGTGAATTTAAACTCTTATTGGATTTTATGATGAAACTTGGGTGCTAGAACATCGACAGTGGGCCAGCGGCTTAGGCTTAATGTCAACAAAGACTACATCACTTGTACATATAAATAGATATAGCGAATAATATATGGTTATAAAAAATGTGGGGTTTATATGTATGGCATAACACTGATAGGTACATACCATAAAAGTAAAAGGTATTTGTAATGTTGTCGAATTGTATAAGATTATAGATGCAATAAATCCAAAAATAATATTTGAAAAACTTCCTCCTTCTTACGGTCTCATTTTTTAGCAGTGATCAGTATATGCATGGGAGAATAGAAAGACACGGTTATACTTATCGAAATTTAATTGATGCAAATTCACCTTATGTAGAACGGTAAAGTGCTATTATTAATAAAATAAGAGAATGCGAAACAAAAAACGAATTAAAATTGAATTGGAATTATAATATTAATAGAAGTATAGTATAAAATAATAGTATGCGCCCCCACTTCACATAACAATCCTGCCTGCACTCCGCCGCTGAAACGGCTCCGGGGTTTCAGTCGGCTCTGGGCTCGCTTCGCCCCACACTCCCACGGCTCGCTCCACTCAAGAGAGAGCTTGTCTTCAACCTTGCGTAGCTCTTTTCTTCTTATTGTATTTATGCAGACGTTTTCTCAAATTATGCACTAAGAGAAAAGTGTGAAAAGGTTGTCGTTAGCAGGCTGTGCCGTTGGCGGCGGTACAGGAAATCTTGCTATCAATTGTTCAGGGAAAAACAGAGGCGTACGGCGGCGTACGCCCATATAAAACAAGAATTGCGTTTCTACGGATATGTTGTGGTTTAAGCCGCGAGAGCCCCATTGCCGAGCCCTTGAAAAAAGCTTGTATTTCATAGTCTGACATGGCAATCAGTTCTAGCGCGTTCATACTGGGCGGCAGGAGCCCTATGTCTGTTTCCACTCCTGCAATAAGACGTTGGTTATACGGGCATACGTCTTGGCAGAAAGTACAGCCGTAGAGAATCCGCCCCCATTTCTCCGCTACATGAGGCGGGACAGTTTCTTCGTTTCCGGATGCGTACCACTGTATACAGCGAAGCCTGTCTATATACCCGTCTCCGCGTACTGCGCGTGTGGGACATGCAGAGACGCATGCGATGCAGGCACCGCAGGGGTCTGTGGTAAGGGCGGGGTCTCCGTCAAGCGGGTAAGGGATGGTCATAGCGGCGATGATGACGAGAGAGCCCGCAGAGTGTGTTATGATAAGACTGTTTCGTCCAGCCACCCCGAGGCCGCAAGCAACCGCGAAGAGTTTTTCAGGCGCAGGCGAGTTGCAGAACACGCGATAGTCTTCCTTGGTCCCGCCGAACCGTTTACGGAATGTTTGCGACAGCTTTTGCAGGCGTTGTACCGCTGAACGGTAATAGTTTTTTCTGGCAAACGGCGCAATGACGGCTTCAGATATAGTCGGCGCCTCTGCGGAGTTGTTGCCATACGGCAGAGCCGCTACTAACAGCGTCGGACTATCTATTCTGCGCCGCATATGCGTGCCTGCGGGCGGCTCAAACCGTTCCGTTCCGCTCAATATCTTCGCCTCACAGAAGCCGGCCTCCATGGTTAGTCCGCATATCTCTTCTTTTACGTTACGCATTTAGACTCCGTGTTCTTGAGTAAAGATGGCGTCTTTCAATAGTTTCAAAAAATCAGCACGGGTGATGCTTTCACCGCCCAAACTCTCAAGATGTTTTGTGTAAACTTGACAATCAATGAACTTCACACCGTCCGCAAAAAGAGCGAATGCCATCGTGAGAAATGCGGCTTTGGAAGCGTTAGGTACTTTGGAAAACATGGATTCGCCGAAGAATACCCCGCCAAGTCTAATCCCGTAACATCCACCTGCGAGTTGTCCATTCAGGTAACTTTCAGCACTATGCGCGTAGCCGAGTTGATGCATTTCCGTATATGCAGCGACGATGTCGCGGGTTATCCATGTTCCATCTTGCCCGGATCGATGGATAGACGCGCAGTTTACAATGACGCTGGGGAAATCTTGGTCAAATGTAACCTTAAAGATATTCTTCTTAAAAATTTTCTTCATTGATGAAGAAACATGGAGATTTTGCGGGAAGATGATGAAACGCGGATCTGGAGATTGCCAGATTACCGGCTCATATTCGTTATACCAAGGGAATATACCCTGCTCATAGGCAGACAGAAGCATTCCAGGCGAAAGGTTACCGCCTACAGCAACGATATCACTCTTGATTGGGGGAAAATTGAATCTTTCCCCTTCCGTAAGATAGGGAAAATTCGGGTCTGGTCCGGCTCTTTTCATATCCGCTTTTTATAAAAAACCTTCCACCATTCATTCAATCTGACTTTTGAGCTGAGAGAGCCCAATAAACAAACCAAAACGAAATTCGGAGGATTCGAGAATCGGTGATTCCTTATATACTTTCTGGCTTTTCTCAAGTAATGGGTACAGCATCAAGCGGTACGGCGCGACTCGCGGCTTTTATTCACTCAAGTTATAATTCTGCCCATATTTCACGATTTCCACCTGTGGGAACCCAGCATTCGCCAGATATGTTTTGAACGCCGCTTGGGGCTTCGACTCTCCGTGAACGAGCAAAATCTTCTTTAGACGAGAGGTATCAATAGATTTGAGCCATTCGACTGCCTCGAAATAGTCCGCATGAGCACTAAACGCATTGATTTCCTCGACTTCCGCCCTGCGCGTGAACCATTGTCCATGAATTTTCACTTCTTTTTCGCGGTTGCGAATTCTGCGTCCCAACGTGTTTTCTGCCATGTACCCCACTGTGAGAATGGTCGTGTTCGGGTCGGAAATATTGTTGATGAGGTGATGCTGGATCCGCCCTGCTTCGCACATTCCGTCCGCACTTATGATGATGAGCGGTCCGGGATGATTGTTCAACGACTTGGATTCATCGACGCTTGTTGTAAAATGGAGTCCGTTGAAGCCAAAAGGGTTTTTGTGGTGCTTGATGAACGCTTCGCGTATGTCTTCGCCGTAACATTCAGGGTGAACTTGAAAAATCGTTGTGGCGTTAGTCGCCATGGGTGAGTCTACATAAATCGGGATTTCAGGAATCACGCCCGCGTCGACGAGCAGGTGGAAGTAGTAGACGAGCTCTTGTGTACGCTCAATGGCGAACGACGGGATGATGATACGTCCTTTGTTTTCCAGGGCGCGTCTGGCGGCTCCCGCTAGTTTTTCCATAGCATTGTCTGTGGAATCGTGCCTGCGGTTGCCATAAGTACTTTCCAAAACAAGATAGTCAGGCGCAGGAAGTTCTATAGAGGGATCCCGAATAATAGGTTTACCCTTGCGTCCGAGGTCCCCGGAGCAGAGGATTTTCGTCTCTTTGCCGTTATTTTTGACGGTGAAAAGCGCCATTGCGGAACCAAGGATATGCCCCGCATCAAAGAATTCAACTTTCACTCCGTCTCCGATAAAGACAGGTCGGTTATAGGACACACCGAGCATTTGAGATGTCGCTCGAATCGCATCTTTCTCGTCAAAAAGGGGAGTCCAGTCGAATTTCTCGCCCTTCTTGTTTGCCTGCTTCCGCAGGAATTCGGCGTCTCGTCCTTGAATATTGGCGCTGTCCATCATAATGAGGCTGGCAATATCCCGACTTGCGGGAGTGGTGAAGATGTCGCCGTGGTATCCGTTTCTGACCAAAAGCGGAAAAAGCCCGCAATGGTCAAGATGTCCGTGCGTCAAAACAGCAGCGGAAATACGGTCGGGTGCTATGTTCTGCATCCTATTTTTTCGGTCAGCCTCGGTGCGTGCACCCTGAAACGCCCCGCAATCAACAAGAAAGGCGTTTCCGTCAACTTCAATGATATGCTTGGAGCCAGTGACTTCTTCTGCCGCTCCGAGCGAATAAAAGATTATGCTCATAATGTCATTATAGCATGGCTTTTCGGAGTTGTGAAGAGAAAAATCACGGTAAATATGCCTCGTTTACCATGAATCATCTTGTCGATACTTGTAACTATTTTTCCTGAAAGGGATTTTATTATTAAAAAGGATTGAAACTTCCATTGAAAAGTTTCTCCAAAATCCAATTCTATTAGGAGAGTAAAACATGAAGAAACTCGTTATTACTGCCATTCTTATGGCGACTGTTTTGAGCGTTGTTTTCGCGCAAGCCGTATCTGAAGCCCCTGACGGACAATCGGCGCAGGCGCGTGGCAACAAGCTGACAGAGTTCAAAAGACCCGAAAAAGTTATAGTGAGCGGTACCCTGGCCTTTGTGAAAGGTAGAATCGCCGTTCAAGGTACAGATGCCGTGTATTTCACGGGTGGTCTTGATAAACTAGTCGGCTTCGTGGACGGTTTCAAGGAAGGAGCGCCCGTTCAGCTCGAAGGCTATGTATTCACCCCGCCGAACAGCACATCTTCGGGCGGCGCGAAGCTCATCAGAACTCTCAAAGTCGCCTTCAACGGCAAGAGCTATGAATTGAGGGCGGACGTTCAGGATGGCGGACATAGAAAGTGGGGCAAATTTAACTCGTGGAATCATCATAGGAATAAGGCATTCCGCCCAGGTCGAAGTGGTTTTTACCCCCACCATGATAATTGGAACAAGCGCCGCCGTCCCCAAAAGGACGATTAGTTCAAGTACAAAACCACAATCCACAGACAATTTTAACGAGCTGTAGACTGCGACTTGCCATATGGCAAGTCGCAGTTTTATTTTTAAAGTATTCAAAAAGAGTAGATTTATGAGCATCGTAGTTAGAACTATCGCTAACTACTCTTTCTCAAGAAATCCCCGCTCGGCTGGGACCAGAGCGGGGGATAGGGAGATTAGAAATTTACACTGACGCCGACAGGAATGCTAAAGGTGGTGGTTGTTTGAGTCTTCGCACCAGTAACGTCGTCGTTGACAAGAGCTAGTTTGAGCCCAGCCTTGAATTGAGCGTTCTCGGTAACAGAAGCGATAAGTTTCGCCTCAGCCCAAAATTCATCACGAGTTCTGGTCGTTAATGCGGTCGGTTGCTTGTCTGCGCTTATTTTAGACAAGATATTGCCGATTTGTACGTTGATGCTCAAGAGATCGGTCAAGGTTTCGGTTGCGCCCACGGCGTTGTAAAGGTTGAGGAACGAATTCCCGTCTCCTATATTATTGGATACATTCCATTCATTAGCGGCTCCCATTGCAAACGAGACGTTGTTGTGGGTGGAAATGCTCAAGCCTTCAACGCCAGTCCATGTCGCCCGTAAGTCAATACCGTGGAAGAACGGGCTGTCCACGTTTGGGTCGCTGTTCGCGAAAACATAGCCCGTCCAACCCAGCATGATTCCAAGGTTCTCAATCGCGGTAAAATCCACATATGCGCCGAAATTATGGTAATTCATAAAGTCGCCGGGTATACCGTTAGGATGCTGCTCTTTAAAGTCGTCACTCTTGCCTTCTAATGCAAATAGAGCGACTTTTTCTATTACGGTTTTTGGCCATTGAAAAGTTTTGAACATGAGAGTAAATGTCCCGACTTTCTCAACCTCCGCAAAGACCCGCGCTCCGATGCGGTATTGAGGGCCGCTGATAGCAAAGTCTTCTATACCCAGTATATCAGCGGTAAGCATAACGTCGTCCCCGAAAATCTTGCTCGCCATACGTTCTTTCCCAATATTAGGACCGAAAAGGAGCTGAATCGTCATAGGACCCAGGTATAAATCAGTCAAGAAACCATCCACAAGCGCCGCGTTGAAATACTTCATCGGTTCCGTGAAAGGCTCGCCTTTCTCACCGAGTATAAAAACGCCAACGTCAAAGTCATCAATGTCGTCGGTGTAATCAGCGATTCCATCGGTGTTTTCAAAAATTCCCGCAGTGAACTTCACGGCATTGCCGAAAGGTTTTATCCACCCATAAAGCTCTGGAAACGACAGCATAGCCGCTAAATCATCCTTCGACATGATGAGATGAAGATTAGCGTCAGGCAAACCAAGGGTTACTACGCCTCCGAACTTTTCACCTTCGTAACTGAAAGACAGTTCACTGTCTTCAAACGCGGAGTCCGCGAAACTGTCTACATTAGTCGCGTCTCCTGATTTCTCCACTTCCAACGCGGAAGCAGAAAAATCCAGCGCTACTGAAAATCCGTCTTTCGCGAAAGCGAAAGACGCCGCCAAACCAAACGCCAGCATTGCACCGGCGAAGTTCTTTTTAATCATAAGAGTCTCCTTTACTCGATATGAAGATTTATTAGCAAAGAACTAACATGACTATATTAGTAAAGAATAGCAAAAGTGTCAATACATTAAAGCCGACTCTTTAGAGAAACTTTTCGTCCCCAAAGCAACGCATTAAAATATATTTGGTTCAGCGCAAGAAGCGTTTCTTCTGCTGTTGATGAGTAAATCTATCGATTGGTTTTAGCGGTTTCAAGACGCGAGGCATTTCCACAATTTGTTCCCGCTCTCGTCTGTCTTCCTCCAAGCCTTTATAAAATGTTGGTCTTTTATTTAATTATCAACCAGGGTTCCGTTGCCGCGATTGATGCGGTCATTTTAGCCAGAATTGCTCTGCATTCCCACCATGTTCCATCACCACACGGCTGACTTGGTCATATCCTAGGGGTGGTACGAATGCGTCCGCAAAAGGCAGAGAAGAATAGAATAATTTCTTGCATTGTTCTGTATCTGCGGTGAGTGTATCAACGCATTCGGTACGAAACAGGAAGAGCGTCCTCTCCAAAAGAGTCAGGCTTTCCAAGAGCGCATCTGCGTGGGAAAATATCGTCAGCGGGACCGCCCGCGCACTCTGTATTCCAAATACAGCGTCATCGGGGCAGGTCTTTCTCATCCAGAAAATCTGATTCTATCCGTATTCTAAAATGAAAATCGTGTGCAAAGGTATAAAGAAACGGTGAATGATTTACTTCATTCACCATTAACCTTGCGTTGTACCTTTGTGTTTTATGTGAACATTATTTTTAATGACTTCATGTCCTTTTGGGACTAAAACGGCGCGGCGAAGGAGTTTCTCACGAAATCCTCCACCTCCGCCTGTGTGTTTCAGCGGTTTAGAAAACCGCTACTACGGATCCTTCCCACTTCTGGTTGATGTAATCTTTGACTTTGGGAGAGAGCAGGGCTCTCTTGAGCGACTGAACGGCTGGGTTGTTTTCATTACCTTTTTTAACGACTACGATATTGACGTAGGGCGAGTCTGCGCCTTCTATGGCGATAGCATCCTCTGTGGGATTGAGCCCCGCGGCAAGAGCATAATTACCATTGATAACCGCAATGTCTACGTCCGGCAGGGAACGCGGAAGCTGGGCGGCTTCAAGTTCACTAAACCTGAAGCTGTGCGGGTTATCGATAATGTTCAACGGAGTCGCCTCTACACCCGCCGAAGGGTCAAGAGTGATGAGTCCTTGAGCCGCCAACAGAAGCAGAGCGCGTCCGCCGTTGGTGGGATCATTAGGGATGGCGATAGCTGCGCCGTCCTGAATTTCCTCCAGACTACCGATCTTCTGGGAGAAGACGCCCATAGGCTCAATGTGAACGCCGAACGCCGACGTGAGTTTCTCGACCCATTCTGGATTAGTACCGTTCAGATAAGGGAGGTGCTGGAAGAAGTTAGCGTCGAGTTCGCCTGAAATAACGGCGGTGTTCGGCTGAACGTAGTCGTTGTATTCAATGACTTTAAGGGTTATACCCTCGGCTGCCAGGTCAGCAACGATGAGGTTGAGCAGCTCCACGTGAGGAACCGGCGTTGCGCCGATAGTAAACGATACGGCGCCTGAGGTCTGCGCCGCACTGCCTCCGCCCTTATCACTGTTTCCAATAGCGAAAACAGGCAGGCTAACGGCAAGAATCACAGCCGTTACGATAAAAAGTTTCTTCATAGAAATTCTCCTTGATATAAATTGATGCAATCTCAAAATTGCACTGTAAATATAACAGAAAGATATATTTTTGTCAAAGGGAGAGTCGATGGATTGCGTTTAGAATGCTTTTGAATCATGCCGATATTAACAATATGATATTCAATGCCATTCTCAAAGATTCCGCTTACCAATTGACGCAGTTTAGCGCGAAACAGATACAGAATACCGAAAAAGCCGTTAGTACCCGCACCGACAAAAAAGGGAACCCTGT
>JAIRSU010000003.1 GCA_031255285.1 Treponema sp.
CTTATTCATGGCGTATTTTTCCGCATTTTTCTTAAAAAAGAATATAAGGACCCGTCGTACGGGATAATCTTGTTAAGCAGTTTTTCCAGAAAAGCGATTTCACGGCGGCTTAACGCCCATAGGGGCGTGCGCGGTTTTTTGGGTAAAGTATACTCTTTTCTCAAAGCGGGAACAATGTTCGGCGAGAGCGTATAGTAGTTGTTCTCTAATAAACTGCGAAAAAGCATAGCCTGAGGAGGCGCGCTCCGGGCTGGGTCCTGGGGCGCGGTCTTCCATGTGGCTGAAAAATGATGACACAGGCAGGTGTTTTCGCTGAACGCAGACGCCATCATTTCGTTGTTATATGACGCAAGCGGTGAAAAATAATCCTGCGGGTATATCTTTATGTTTTTTGTGATAAACGGTTCTGTGCAATGATAAAAATAGCCTTTTTCCGAAAGCGAATAATGCTCGTTCTCTTCAAAATCACAAAAATAAAGGCTCACCAAATCAGGATTCGGAAACTTCTTAATAACGTGGCGCATTGAAGTTGTAAAGACGTTTTCATAGAGGCGCATTAAAAAATCAAGTAATTCATGCGGACGTTCCTGTTTCGCGCCCATGCAATAAGTGGTGAGTCCGCCGTCCCGATTGCTTTCAATTCCCATGAATAAAGAATACTCTTTAGCGGTCTGCGCCTCGTCGTAAATCCTTTGAAATATCTTCCCATTCAGAACCTCTACGTCCGTGTCTAAATAAACGCCGCCGTATTCTTTCAAAAGACGGCACCTGAAATAGTCGCTCAAAAACGCCGCGTTCTTTGTCTGCGCCATATATGCAGTGTATTTGTTTAAATCAAGCGGTAAGTTATTTTCGTTCCATTTCATTATCTCAAAATCGGGTAATTCTTTTTCCCATGTTTCGAGATAAGGCAGAAACGGGTCGCCCCTGCCATAGAAATCAAAGAAAATGCGGTGAATTATTCTTTTCATATACAGTCTGCTTCTCCAGCCGCGCCTTTACCAGCGGCGCGTATTTTTTCATAATAAAATCCTCTTTTACCGAAAGATAATCAGGGTCAAAAGACGGCGCATTGTATTTGCCCGGTTTGTCCGCGAAACCGCGGGCTATCTTCTCCAAAAACTCCTCGTATGATTTGGTGAAATAATGATTCAAGCGAATATGTTCTGTTACCCCCCCCCCCGTATTATCTAGCTTATGCTTCTTGATTTTCACGCCGTTTTCGCTTATACCAGAAAGCCAGAAGAAATGGTCCCCGTGATGTTCGTGGTATTCCACTATGGACCGCGGGTTCACGATAGATTTAATCGTATCGCTGACGCCTTCGCTTCTTGTGTAGTTCTCAATGACAAGCCCGTCTGGTTTTGTTTTATACCCGCAATAGCCGTATCTAACCCAGTGCATTTTGAGGCATACAAAAAATCTTTGATGCAGACGCAATTTAATTTCATTAAGCGCATCAATTATTTTTTCTGTTTTTACAGGAACGATAAATTCGTCAATATCAATAACGGCGAGCCATTTTGTTTCGTTTCTGAAGTGTTTTACCGCATTGTTGTACGCTGGTTTTTGTTTCAGGAGTCCGGGAAAATAAATATATGTTACGATTTCTGCGTTGATGTAAGATTGTAAAACGTCCTTTAAATTATCAGCGCTTTCATTGTCGTAAATATAGAAATGTTCAACGCCGACAATGCGGTGATATTCAATCCACTCAAGAATATAAGGCGATTCATTTTTTACAATCGCCGCGATAGATAATTCATATTTGAACCGCCGCTTATCATTCAATAAAAAATTGATAAAGACGGCGATATGCTTTGGAGTCAGGAATATCTCTCCGATTAACTTTCGAATCGGCAAAGGTATAGCTTTTCGGTAAAGCTCTTTCAATTTCATTGTTTATTCCTAAATAGCGTCCGATATTTTTTTGCAGGAAAAGGTACAAGCGCGGCGGCGGTATGAACGCTTCCTTCCCATACTTTGTATGGGGGCAACTCTCTTTAGGAGACTCAACAGCATTTCTCTCCGTACGCCGCTTCGTTACACGTCCTCTAGTCATTTCTGTTTTACAAAAGTTTATGCTAGTAAGAAACAAAAGATTTGTCAACAGGGAGTTAATTTCACCGCAAGGCGTTTTTCCGTTCCCTACTGCGATGCGGTGAAATTCAGACTAATTGCTGAATAATCCCTGACCTGTTTCAACCGAGTCTAGTGTTTGAAATGTCTTGTTCCGGTGAACACCATGGCGACGCCCAAGTCGTTACAGGCTTCGATGGACAGGTCGTCTTTTACAGAGCCGCCTGGTTGAATGATGGCTTTAACGCCCGCGGCGGCCGCGGCTTCAACTACGTCTGGAAACGGGAAGAAAGCATCCGATGCAAGCACGCGGGCCGGCCTCCCGTCTCCGCCGACTTTGGCGTTTGCTTCAATTACCCGCCCGCTTCGGCTCAACGCTAGTTCCGCAGCCCAGATGCGGTTCGTTTCACCTGCTCCTATGCCTATTGCAGCCAGATCTTTCACCGCAACAACGGCGTTTGACTTGACGTAATGAACGGCTCTCATACCAAACACCATATCCGCAATATCCCGCTCGTCGGGCTGTACCTTTGTTACCACATCCCATTTTTCCATAAGGCGGCAGTCGGTTTCCTGAACCAGAAGCCCTCCGTCTACGGAGATGCACTCCAGCGCCGCGCCGGGCGCGAAAGGCGCCCGCATGATGCGGATGTTCTTCTTTTGTTTGAGAATCTCAAGCGCGGAATCTTCGAAATCCGGAGCGACAATAATCTCCAGAAACAGATCCGATAGTTTCGCCGCCGTATCCGCGTCAATCGGAACATTACACGCCACTATCCCGCCGAAAATGGAAACCGGGTCGCAGGCATGGGTCTTGGCATAGGCTTGAGCCAGATTGTCCGCCAAACTGACGCCGCAAGGCGTGTTGTGTTTCACCGCAACACAGCATACCGACGGAAACCGCAGGTTCGGCAAGAGCCGTTCAACGTCTTCATGACTAACCGCAGGGTTCGCCCCCAGCCCAAAAGAACACGCGGTTTTCCATGCGAGGTCCAGGTCGCGGATATTGTTATAACTGAGTTCCTTGCCGTGTATCTGGGTCATGGTTCCTAACGCGCCTTTGTCGTCCGCGTCAAGATAGAGTGTGGCTGATTGATGACTGTTTTCGCCGTAACGCAGGGTATGCGCCTTCTTAAAAGACATGGTCCAATACGATGGATATGTCTCGTCTAAAAGATAGCGTGAAATAGCCGCGTCATAAGCGGACGTCAGATTGAATACCTTGCCTGCGAGTTTCTTGCGGAATACCTCAGAGACCGAACCAGTCTTTAGTTGGGCTATGACTTCAGCATAATCGGACGGGTCCGTGAGGGCGATGACATCGCAGAAGTTTTTAGCCGCAGAACGAAGCAGTGCGGGTCCGCCTATGTCTATGAATTCAATGGTCTCGTCAAAGGGTAATCCAGACTGTACCTTGTCAAAAAAAGGGTAGAGATTAATACAAACCATGTCAATGAGAGAGAAGCCCTGTTTCTCAAGGGTTTCTCTATGGGCGGGTTCGTTTCGTTTCGCCAGTATCCCGGCGTGAATCGCAGGGTGCAGGGTCTTCACCCGTCCGTCCAGACACTCCGGAAAGCCTGTTACAGACGATACTGAAATAACAGGGACGCCGTTTTCCTTTAGATGCTTTGCGGTCCCGCCTGTGGAAATGATTTCCCAGCCGGCTTGGTTTAAGAACGAAGCAAGTTCTAAAATGCCATTCTTTTCAAAGACGCTTATAAGCGCGCGCTTTTTCATTTTCAACCTCTCTTTATATACGTGATAATCCAGAAACATAGTTTCCGATACGCCTATTATAACAAAAAAAACTATGATTAGAAAAGGCTCTTAAACCTATTTTTATCATGAATTCTGTGATAAGTTTTGAAAATAGGAAGCCGATGGGTCCGCATTTTTTTATGCCAATCCGATATTTTTTAAAATATTTCGATAATATATCTTGTTTATATTTTATTTATATTATAAAATATAGCCGACTAAAGACAGCTAAAAAGAGACGGCGGAGAGTTTAACTGTAGAGGCGCGGTGGAGAGCGCGATTCACGGTTTGGTTTAACCGCCTCTTTTCAAGAGCCGTCGTAATTTATTTTTGGAGGTTTTATGGCAAAACAAAAAAATATTTATTTCTTCGGTGATAAGAATGAAAACGGAGAAATATATGCTGAAGGTACAACCGATATGCGGGATATCCTCGGCGGTAAGGGCGCTAACCTGGCTGAAATGACTAATCTGGGAATTCCAGTTCCGCCTGGTTTCACTATTTCCACGGAAGTGTGCGATGCTTTTTATAAACTCAAAAAAAAATACCCCGAAGGTTTTGATAAAGACGTTCAGAAAAGTCTGAAAAGACTTGAGCGGGCGCAAGGGAAAAAGCTGGGCGACCCCAAAGATCCTCTCCTTGTCTCGGTGCGTTCAGGAGCTCCTGTTTCCATGCCCGGTATGATGGACACTATTCTGAACCTTGGCATAAACGACAGGGCGGTTATTGGATTGACGGAAAAAACAGGAAATCCTCGTTTTGCGTGGGACGCTTATCGGCGCTTTATTCAAATGTACGGGAATGTTGTTTTAAGAGTCGATCACGATGAATTTGAAGAAGCGATAAAAGCAATAAAAGCCGAGAAAAGTATTGTCTATGACAAGGATTTAACCGCAGAAGATTTAGAGCGACTGGTCGAGATGTACAAGGAAATCGTGCTTGAAAGTACAGGAAGAGATTTTCCCCAAAATCCGATTGACCAATTATGGGGCGCTATCGGTGCGGTATTTAGTTCATGGAATAACGAGCGCGCTATAAAATACCGTGAAATCGAAAATATCAAAAATGTAAAAGGCACGGCTATCAATGTGCAGTCAATGGTATTCGGTAATATGGGCGAGGACTCTGGTACCGGCGTGTGCTTCAGCAGGAACGCCTCAACCGGCGAAAAGGTTTTTGACGGCGAATATTTGATGAACGCCCAGGGCGAGGACGTTGTCGCTGGCATCCGCACTCCAGAAAAAATCGCTACGCTGGAAGAAAAAAATAAAAAGATTTATAGACAATTAGTGAAGATTAAGAACGGTTTGGAAAAACATTTCCGCGATATGCAGGATATGGAATTCACCGTTCAAGAAGGGAAATTGTTCATTCTGCAAACCCGCAATGGCAAACGTACCGGCGCCGCCGCGGTTAAAATCGCAGTTGATATGGTCGCGGAAAAACTCATTGACAAAGAAACCGCAATTGAGCGCGTAACCCCAGAACTCCTGGACCAAGTTCTGCACCCCGTCATTAAGACGGACGCTCTCAAGAATGCTGTCCTCTTGACTAGCGGCATCGACGCCTCTCCTGGCGCAGGTCGCGGTCGCATCGTATTTTCCGCGTTCGAAGCTGAGGAATGGAACCGACACGGCGAAAGAGTCTTGCTTGTCCGTCAAGATACCAGTCCTGAAGACATCGGCGGTATGGTCGCGTCCCAAGGCATCCTCACCTCCACCGGCGGACGCACAAGCCATGCGGCGGTTGTTGCGCGCCAGCTCGGAGTTCCGTGTATCTGCGGCGCAAAAGCTATTACTATTGCCGATAAACAGGTAACCATCGGTGAAAAGGTCTTTAACGAGGGCGACTGGATAACCATCGACGGTTCAACCGGTAATGTCTATGAGGGGCAGCTTGAACTGGTGGCGCCGGAAATCGCCGGAGAGGTGCGGACGTTTATGAACTGGTGCGATGACATCCGCGCAAAGTCTGTCCGTAATACTCCGACGGGAATTATCAAAGGCTTTGACGTGCGGGCAAACGCAGACCTCCCGGACCAAGCCAAACGCGCCTTTGAATTCGGCGCTAACGGCGTTGGTCTTTGCAGGACCGAGCATATGTTCTTTGACAAGGCTAAACTGATCCACTTCCGCGCTATGATTGTCGCGGATTCCGAAGCGGAACGTAAAGAGGCTCTGCAAAAGATTCTTCCGTTACAGAAAAATGACTTCTACGGCATATTCAAGGCTATGGGAGGTCGTCCTGTCGTCATCCGTCTGCTCGACCCGCCGCTCCACGAATTCGTCCCGCATACCCAGGAGGAAATTCAAGAGCTTGCCGACTACCTGGAAGTTTCGGTCGAAACGCTTCAGCCTAAACTCGACAAACTCAAAGAACAGAATCCCATGCTTGGTCATCGCGGCTGTCGCCTCGCGGTAACGTATCCGGAAATTTACGATATGCAGGTTGAGGCTATCGCCCTTGCCGCAGTTGAGTGTATCAGAGAAAAGATACCGGTGAGTCCTGAAATCATGATTCCCATCGTGATAACGGCGCGGGAACTGCGGCTTTTGAAGCCTCGTGTAGCAGCGGTATGGCAGCGCGTCTTCAGTGGCGCCTATGCCAAGAAAACGCCGAAGGTGGAAATCGGCACCATGATTGAAGTGCCCAGAGCCGCCCTTCGCGCTGGTCACATCGCTCAATACGCGGATTTCTTCAGCTTCGGAACTAACGACCTTACCCAGATGACGTTTGCCTTCAGCCGCGACGATGTGGCTTCATTCCTGCCGTCCTACCTAAAAGTGCAGGAAGTTGTCGACTCAAGCGGCAATGTGAAAGAACAACCCGTGCTTGACGTCGACCCATTCAAATCTATCGACGAAGAAGGCGTGGGTTTCCTCATCGACTATGCGGCCAAAGAAGGACGCAAGCAAAACCCGGATATCAACATCGGTATTTGCGGCGAACATGGCGGGGACCCCAAAACTATTGATTTCTGCTACCGAGTCGGATTGAAATACGTGTCCTGCTCCCCGTTCCGTGTGCCGCTCGCGCGTCTCGCGGGTGCTCAGGCGGTTATCCGAAACAGGGCGAGTGCGGCGGCTCCCAGTATATCGCCAGATTCCTCTGTTCCTTCCAAGCGCGGTAGAAAAGCCGCGGCGGCCGCCATAACCGCCAAACCCGGACGTAAATCCAAGTCGGCCCAAGTCCCGCAACTCGCAGCCCCGGCAAGGAAGCGCGGCCGTCCCAAAGCTAACGCGGTCGAGATAACCCCACAAGTTACCCAAGTCGTTAGGAAGCGCGGCCGTCCTGCAAAATCAGAGAAAGCCAACCCAAGCCTTGCAGCCGTCATTACCGAAAACGTCAGGAAGCGCGGCCGTCCTGCAAAACCAGAGAAAGTCAACCCAGACCTTGTAGCCGCCATTGCCGAAAACATCAGGAAGCGCGGCCGTCCCAAAGCCGACACGGTCAGGATAACCCAGAGTGAAGTGGACTCTGTAGAGAGGGGCGCCGCACGAGTTACCCAAGCCGCCATGAAGCGCGGCCGTCCTGCAAAACCAGAGAAAGTCAACCCAGACCTTGTAGCCGCCATTGCCGAAAACGTCAAGAAACGCGGACGCAAGTCATCAGAAGCTGTTCAGAGAGTCGTTACCGAAATCCCGGTCAAGAGAAAAAGAGGCAGACCTGCGAAGAACAAATAGCATCGGTATTTTCGTATACAATGCGAATTATACGGATTAACACGATTTTTTTAGCGAGTTATTCCGCCTTGCGTCTACCAACGCCAAAGCGGATGCCGAGTGAAGTCATGTACGCGGCTTCACTCGGCGTTATTTTGTATCACTCGAGAAAATAACGTGTCTACGCCGCGGCGTCTCTATACCATAATCTATATAATTGGATATAACGGGAGAGGGGAGGGGATTGCTAAGAATTTTCTGGGGGTGCGGCATTGTACAAGCGTTTATACGCACACTTTCTACACGCGCGGCCGCAAAAAAACAGGCGTTTGCTTCACTCTTTGCAAGTGTAACAAACGCCTGTTTTCATTATAATTGCCGCCAAAGGGAATTGAACCCTTGACACAAGGATTTTCAGTCCTTTGCTCTACCAACTGAGCTACAGCGGCTCTAAACCATTCCCTAGTATTGTGATTTTCAGTCTTTTCAGACTGCTTTATGTAAAGCAACCACAACTATGGGAAAAACTATATAATAATTCAAAAAAAATGTCAAGCAGGTCAAGAGAAAAAAGACTAAAAAGTTTATAAGAGGGTTTGAAGTGGTGTTATCGGGCATTCCATGCCTTGCTTTGCAACTATTCCTTGGGCTTTGTGTATGTGAGATACTCACATTTGGGATAATTAGAACAGCCGTAGAATTCGCGCCCCTTGCGCCGCGCTCTGCGCCGCACAAGGTTGCCGCCACATTTTGGGCATACGCCCACAGGAATAGGTTTAGTGTTGTGGCAGGCGGGGAAACCTGAACAAGCGATGAAATAGCCGAATCTGCCCAACTTCTTTACCAGCGGCTTACCGCACTTCTCGCAAGACTCGCCCGTTGGTTCATCAAATACACCCTTGCACGATTCAAGCGTCTTGGCAACTTCGTCGACTCTCTCTTTAAACGGAAACCAGAATTCCCGAAGCATATCGGACCATCGCAGTTTATCCTCTTCAACCGTGTCAAGCTTACTCTCCATGTCCGCCGTGAAGTCCGTGTTTACCACATTGAAGAAATACTCCACCAACATATCATTAATGAGCCGCCCTAGTACGGTTGGCGTGAGTTGCTTATTGGAGCGCGTCACATAGTAACGGTCGAGTAGGACAGAAATGATTGGCGCATAGGTTGAGGGTCTGCCTATGCCCTTTTCCTCAAGAGTCTTAACAATTGAAGCATCTGTGTAGCGGGATGGACCTTGCGTCCAATGCTGTTCTTTATGAAAGCCAACAAACGTTACCGCGTCTTCAGCCTTCAGATGTGGATAAGTCGTGTTCTTCCCTTCAGATGAAGCAAGGAGTTTCAACACTTTTAAGAAACCTTTTTGGATAACTGTAGTGCCAGACACCCGAAAGAGCGCGTCTCCTGCCTGAATATCTATGCTTACAGTCTTTGTCTTGGCGTTATTCATCTGGCTCGAAACGAAACGTTCCCAAATGATTGAATAGAGCCGTAACTGGTCGCGGGTTAGGTAGTCTTTCATCTGTTCCGGCGTGTACTCTGTATAGGTCGGGCGAATGGCTTCGTGTGCGTCCTGCGCCTTGCTGCCCACCGCGTATTCGATAGGGCGGGGCGGCGTATCCTCCGGATAATGCTTCCTGAGCCATGTATGCGTTTCGTCCAGCGCGGACTTGGCGATACGTACTGAGTCGGTTCTCATGTAGGTGATAAACCCCACACGAGACGAGTCTACATTAACGCCTTCGTAGAGCATCTGCGCGACCTGCATAGTTTTCTTACTGGTGAAACCGAGTCTGTTTGCTGCGGTCTGTTGCAGTTGCGACGTAGTGAAGGGTGGCTTGGGTCTCACGGTCTTTTCGGTTTCGCAGATATTGGAAACTTTCCCCATAACGTCTTTGATCGCGTCTATGACAGCCTGGACGTCTGTCTCCTTCTTAAAATCAGGCTTTTCACCTTTCCATTGGACTAGTTGTGCGGAAAACGAAGTTTTCCCAGACCTACAATCCGCGTTTAAGGACCAGTATTCCTGTGGAATGAAAGCTTGAACTTCTCTTTCCCGTTCGCAAATGAGGCGCAGAGCCACGGATTGCACTCTGCCGGCCGAGAGTCCGTTTTTCACCTTTTTCCAGAGAAGCGGGGAGAGATTATAACCCACGAGTCTATCAAGCACACGCCGGGCTTTCTGGGCGTTGATCTTCGCCTCGTCGATAATTCCCGGATTGGCAACCGCGGTTTTGATTGCCTGCGGAGTGATCTCGTTGAAACTGATACGTTGTATCTGCGCCTTGGTTTTAGGCGCAATGGCGTTAGCCAGATGCCAAGCTATAGCTTCACCCTCGCGGTCATTGTCACTTGCCAGCAGGACACGTTCCACTTTTTTCGCTTCGGACTGCAATTCCTTCAAGAGTTTCGCCTTACCCCGAACTGTAATATATTCAGGCATAAAGTCATGCTCTATATCTACAGCAATCCGCGATTTGGGCAAGTCAATGAGATGTCCCATCGACGCCCGGACCTTAAAATCGGGTCCAAGATATTTTTCAATGGTTTTTGCCTTTGCAGGCGATTCTACAATGATTAGTGTTTTTCCCATTCTTTTTTCCCTATCTCTTTTTTCCTATATTTAACAAGTTCGGGAAAAAGTATGTCTCTTTTTGAAGGTTTTGTCAATGGACAAGGTCAAAAATATTCGTGAAATAAGAAATGAAGAGATTTCATTTTTATGTGTGTGTACATTGACACAATATTGCAATATCGCTATCTTATTGACATGAATGTTTTAGCTGAAGAACTCAACAACACGCTGGAAGGCACGATAGCAGGGCGGATGCTCTCGAAAGTAGGACGGAGAATATATTTCCCCAAAGGTATTATCGCGCAATCCACGGAAGCAAAAAAGGCGGCGTTCAAAGCAAACGCTACCATCGGTATGGCCTTTAGTCATGGGTCACCCTTACTTATGTCGGTTATCAAAGACGCTATGCCTGTATTTAAACCGTCTGAAATAGTCGCATACGCGCCTACCGCAGGCGTAGAAGAGGCACGTCTTGCATGGAAAGACCTTTTATCCCAAAAAAACCCTTCCATAACAGAGCATATATCGCTCCCTGTGGTCGTGTCGGGACTCACAGCCGGTATCTCACTTACCGCCACGCTTTTCCTTGACGAAGAACAGACGATACTAGCCAGTGCACCTTGCTGGGACAACTACGAGCTTATCTTTCAAGAGAGATACGGCGCGTTTTTGAAAGAGATTCCGTTCTTTAACGGAAGCGATACAGGTCTTGATATAGATTCCATTGAGAAGGACATCCTAAAGCAAGCGGAAACCGGCGTCGTCCGCATCATCTTGAATTTCCCCAACAACCCTTCAGGCTATTCCCCCACTATTGAAGAAGCGGAAAAACTCATTGGGCTGTTCAAGGATGTCGCGGACAGGGGCGCCGATGTGCTTGTCATTTGCGATGATGCGTATTTTGGACTTTTTTATGAAGACCATATCATACAAGAGTCGCTGTTTTGTCAGTTATCGACTCTACATGAAAGGATCCTCGTGGTAAAAATCGACGGTCCCACAAAAGAAGATTATGCATGGGGTTTGAGAATGGGTTTCATGACTTTTGGGTCAAAAGGACTAACCGCGGTTCATTACGATGCTTTGGTGAAAAAACTTATGGGCGCTATACGCTCAACAGTTTCCTGTGCAAACACACCTGCTCAATACCTTATGCTAAAGACGATGAACGACCCGCGTACGCCTGCGGAAAAAGACGAGTACTTCAATATTTTGAGAAACCGTTATCTCGCCGTGAAAAAAATTGTATCCATTCACGCTGAAGACAGAAACTTGCGTGCGCTGCCTTTCAATTCGGGTTATTTTATGAGTTTTCATTGTGTGGGCGTCAAAGCCGAAGCCTTACGCCGACGCTTGCTTGCAAGAGGTGTAGGCGTCGTCGCCCTAGGCGACGCCTATCTACGGATAGCTTTCTCCAGCATTGAAGAAGAAGACATCCCTTCCATATACCAGTTGATATACGAGGAAGCGGCCGCTTTAGGAGATTATTTATAAGAAGCAAGGATGGCATAGATTCTCCGCAAATCAAGACGAGCCTCTAGTTAAAAAACAGGCATTTTTTCCAAGACTCGCGGAGGTTACACGGGTCTTGGAAAAGCTTTCACATGAGTTTAAATGAGAGTCTCTCGCTCTCATTCTTTCTTGTTATCGTCGTGGAAAAAGTACATCTTATATGGGAGATTTCCCATTGTCTGCATAAATTTGTGAATTCCTCGTTCTTGTATATGCCAATACCTGTAGAAAGCCTGTTTTGAATAGTATATGGATGCGAATTTTTGAGACATATTGGGGAAATGCTCTTTGATAAGGGCGAATACCTCTGATTTGAAAGAACCGCGCAAATTCAAATTCTCAAACCCGACATAAGCGACATGTTCTTTAATGGCTTTGACGATGGTCTGATAATCAGAGAAAAAGGGAATAACCGGGGAAATGAAGGCGAATACCGTAATACCCGCCGAATGGAGAATACGCATGGCTTTTATCCGTTCCGAGGGAGGCGGAGCGTAGGGTTCAATGAGACGGGCAATTTCATCGCTTGCTGACAGAGAAAATCCTACAGTTACATTTTTTATCTTCGATAAGATATCAATATCACGTAAAATCATAGGCGATTTGGTGAGTACTTCTATGTGAGCGAGGCTGTCTGTCAAATACTGTAGGATGGAACGAGTTTTCTCAAATTGCTTTTCAAAGTGATTATAAGGGTCGGTCGCGGAGCCTATCAAGATATTTTTATCTTGGAATTTGTCGGATGGGAAGGTATAATTTTCTTTCACATCAAGAAAACTACACCACTTTTCGCCTTTGTGTCCGCTGAAACGCGCCATATATTCCGCATAGCAGTACGCACATCCATGCGTACAGCCTATATAGGGATTTATCGTGTAATCAGCTTTCTTCAGTTTTGTTATTGTAATGATGCTTCGTGCATTCACGTGGTTTATGTTCATCTAATAATTCTCCTTATGGACATGGCATAATTACGCGCCGCGTTTGATTAATACTGTGAGAGGGACGAAGGCTCTACGCTGACTGATGTGTTGATGCGTTATTGAGAAGTTTAGGGGGAAACGACTTTTCCTCAAGCTCCTAAAACATAAAGCGTCGACGGGAAAGTAAAAAATGCGGCAAGTCCTGACGGAATAGAAACTAACTACCTAGGTCAGAGTCGGAAAACAAGCTTTCTGAAGCGCATACCTTGTATTATTAAACGATGACATGGAACTTATCAGATGCGGGAAACGCTTAGTTCGTCCCAAAAATTCTTGCTTTACTGTTGCAAATAAATATCACCCTAACCGTATTTGTCCGAGGTATATCTCCCAGAAACATATTCCGCAGAAACGACAGAAATCGTCTTTAATAGTCCATTTCTATAGAATATGACATTTTAGAACAAATTGCAAGAGGGTTGAATGATATTGTATCGGCAATCCACTATTCTTTTTCTATCTGACTATCTTCAGTATGTAAGCCTATTACTTCGGGGGTCGAATACAGGTAAGGAGCACCATGCCGAAAACGCGACACCGATTGGAAGGTAGCAGGAGAGACCTGTAGGCTTCGTCTGCCTGTAGACGTTTTACCTTTATATGAAGTATACTCAAAGAGTGGAAAAATTACGGATATTGATACCAAAGGGTAGGATATTTGATAATATCGCCCTTCTTTTTAGTTCCGCTGGCTTCCCTATAAACCTTGCGGATAGGACGTATAGACCGACTATCAAAGCTGATTGGCTGGATGCAAAAATAATGAAGCCTCAGAATGTGGGCTCGCTTCTGGAACTTGGGCGGCACGATGCGGGCTTTACTGGGCTCGATTGGCTTGAAGAGAGCGGCGCAGATGTGGAAAAGGTGATGGATTTGGGATTCGACAAGGTTCGCATTGTGTCCGCAGTCCCTAAAGATTTTGATACGAGCGACTTGAAGGAAAGAAGACTTACCGTGGCGACCGAATATGTGAACATCGCAGACAAATGGCTGTCTGCCCAAAACTATAATTACCATATCCTTCGTACTTACGGGGCGACTGAAGTGTTCCCTCCAGATGACGCAGATATGATTATAGATAATACCTCGTCTGGACAAACGCTGAAAGACAATGGTTTGAAGATAACAGGGACGCTCCTTGAGTCATCTACCTATTTCGTAGCGTCTAAAGCCGCACTCGCTAATCCAGAAAAACGCGGGCGTATTCAGGAACTCGCTATGCTCTTTCAAGCCGTTCTCGATGCACGAGACAAAGTTATGTTCGAGATGAATGTAACCGAGTCCCTCTTTGATGAGTTAGTTGCAGCGCTCCCTTGTATGCGAAGTCCCACTGTTTCACCGCTCTACGGTGAGAAGGGCGGGTTTGCAGTTAGAGTTGCGGTTAAAAGGGACGAAGCGCCAGAACTCATCCCAATACTAAAGAAACTCGGTGCAACAGATATAGTGGAATACGACCTGAGAAAGGTCGTCCCTTGACAGGGGAGTCATTGTGTAAGCGAGCCTGCGCTAATAAATACTGTCCAACAGTCTTCAGCAGGGAGGAGGGCGCTTTTCAAAACACCTATAGGATGGGTGAAGTACTTCTTATCGCGCCTCCTACGCAGAATCCTGCATCTATTCAGATGGAACAAACAGTAAAGTTTCGGACAACAACCATTGTGAAGTACTAGAACAGACGAGGTCTACAGGCCTCCCGCTATCCCCAAATATGAACACCGCCCCAACCTCTGGCTGTGGAGTTACGGGGGAAAAGGAAAATATGGAAAATCAGTTGAAATGGGAAGAAGAGTCGCGGCGAGACGTCTTTCAATGTCGCGTGTTTTCAATACACGAAAGCGTGTGTCGGTCTCCGAACAACACAGATACAGGCGTCTTTGTGGCTATCGATTCTGCGGATTGGGCGATTATTCTGCCTGTCCTAGAAACGGAACGGGGTAAGGCTTTCGTCATGGTAAGGCAATGGCGGCATGGGGCGCGGGACTTGAGCCTCGAATTTCCCGGCGGGGTCTTTGAAACAGGCGAACCGCCTCTATCAGCGGCTCTGCGTGAGATGGAAGAGGAAACTGCGTACACGGCAGGGAAAATCACTAGTCTGGGGAAGATGAGCCCGAATCCAGCCATCATGTCTAACTATACACACTTCTTCTTGGCGGAAGAGCTGGAGAAACTACCTGCACAACGCCTCGATAAAGACGAATATGTTGATGTGGAAATAGTACCGATTAACGAAGCGCTGGACAATATGGGCAAGCCTCCCTATATACATGCACTCATGGGAACCGCCGTTGCGCTTTTTACGCAAAAGATGCGGAAAGAATGCCCTTGAAAAGGGACGAAAAAACACTGTAGAATAAGAAAGGAGACGATAAAATGCGTGTTTTAGCAAAGGATATAGCGCGAGCCGCCCGGGAAAACCCGGAGGAAGATGTGGAGGTTTTCGGATGGGTACATCGTATTCGGGATATGGGCGGCGTTACATTCGTCGTCGTACGAGATAGATCGGGCATCGTTCAGCTCGTGTTGGGAAATAAGCCGAATATAACGTTGGAATCGGTTGTTTCAGCTAGAGGGAAACCAGCGCTTAACGAAAAGGCGCCGAGCGGTGCTGAATTGCGCGTTGTGAAACTGACCTGCCTGTCGCGCGCGGAACAAGATATACCTTACCGGGTGAACGGCGATATAAACAAAATTGGTGTTGAAGCTATTCTGGATAATCGTATCTTGTCGATACGCAATCCTAAAATACAAGCGATTTTCCACATTCAGTCAACTATTATCCAGGCGTTTGCCGCATACCTACGTTCTCAAGATTTCACTGAGATTAAAACCAGTAAGCTCGTTGGAAGCGGTACAGAGGGCGGTACGGAACTGTTCGCGGTTGATTACTTTGACCGTAAGGTCTATCTCGCTCAGTCTCCTCAGTTCTATAAAGAGGTAATGGTGGCAAGCGGCATGGAACGGGTTTTCGAGATTGCGCCTGCATACCGCGCCGAAAAACACGACACCCCGCGGCATTTGAATGAATATGTATCCATGGACGTGGAAATGGGCTTCATCGAGTCGGAAAAGGATTTGATAGAGCTTGAGAAAGGGCTCTTGGCGTACATCTTCGAACAAGTCGCGCTCAAGAACGATGCGGAGCTCAAGCTGTGGAACGCGGCCGTCCCAAGTGCAGACATGGTAGCGCAATCGCCTACCATAGGTTATGAAGCCGCAGTGAAGCTCGCAAGCGCCGAGTCCGCAAAGGCCGGCGGTGCACGTATTTTCGACATAACGCCTGAAGCGGAACGTTATTTGTGCGAATGGTCCAAATGTAAATATGGTTCAGACCTTGTATTCGTCAACGAATTCCCTCGTCGCTATCGTCCTTTTTACACATATCCGCTGGATGCAAGCAGAACCATGAGTTTTGACGCACTTTTCCGCGGCTTAGAAATCACTACTGGCGGCAGGCGGCAGCATGATTACCAAGCTTTTCTAAACGTACTGCCGAAATTCGGACTGAAGGCGGAGAACTTCGATAACTACCTTTCCTTGCTCAAATATGGCTGTCCGCCTCATGGCGGGTTCGCCGTGGGCTGTGAACGCTTGACCGCTCGTATCCTCGGAGTCTCTAATGTGAAAGAAGCGAGTCTCTTCCCCAGAGATAGAAAACGGGTTGAACCGTAGAAATATGGTATATCTTCTAAAGTTGGGCGAGCTTACCCTCAAAGGCGAGAACCGCGGCGAGTTTGAGAAAGTACTGCAACACAACCTCAAGATGCTTCTGGCGGGAATCACGGCGAAAATAAGTGTTACAAATGGACGTTATTTTGTGGACGTTCCTGAAGCGTGTGCGGAACAGGCGGAGAACGCCTTTTCTCGGCTCTTCGGCATAACAGGCTGGGCGTTAACGCGGGTTTGCGAGAAAACTGTCAATGCGATGCTTATCGCTTGCATAGAAGAAGCCCGTGTTCTTGCAGGGAAGGGTGTAAAAACTTTCAAGATTGAAGCCCGCAGAACTGACAAGAGCTTCCCCTTGGACAGCTATGGCATCATGGCGAATGCAGGGCAGAGTGTACTGGAGAACGTCCCGGCTTTAACAGTCAATGTCAAAACGCCGTCATCAGTTATCAATGTGGAGATTCGCGAGAAGGTCTATGTTTATAGCAATAGCGTCAAGGGTCTGCGTGGACTGCCTGTCGGCGTCGCTGGACGCGGCTTACTGCTTCTGTCAGGCGGTATCGACTCGCCTGTTGCAGGATTCCTTATGGCTGGACGCGGTGTGAGTATCGACGCGGTACATTTCCATGCATATCCTTTTACGTCTAACGAGGCGCAACAAAAAGTCGCCAAGTTAGCGGAAATACTCGGACGCTATACATTAGGCGTCTGCTTGCACGTCGTTGGATTTACAGACATTCAGATGCGTATCAAGGAACGCGCTCCACTTCCATGGTCCACAGTTCTTCTGCGGATGGCGATGATGAGGGCGGCTGAAAATATAGCTGCTCAATGCAGGGCGCGATGCCTCATAACTGGAGAAAGCCTTTCGCAAGTGGCGAGCCAAACCGCGGAAAACATAGCTTGTACCCAAAGTGTCGTCGCTATGCCGATTCTCCGTCCACTCATTGGGATGGACAAAGAAGCTATCATTCATATTTCGGAGAAAATCGGCGCTTATAAGACATCCATCCTCCCTTACAAAGATTGCTGTACGCTTTTCAGTCCTAAGCATCCTGTTTTGCGAGGAGATATTAAGGAAGCTTTGTCGCTTTTCGAAAAACTTGATATCAACAGCTTGATAGAGCAGTCCATTAAAGAACGAGTAATCTATCGTTTATAGAGTTTTATAACATTCATAGCAACCATTTTTAGTGGGAGCTATGAATGTTATAAAAGGTAAAGTTAAATAAAAGAACTTATAAAGCGGTTAAATCTTTTAATTATGATATCGATTCATCAAGAGATAAGCGCCTTCTGAAGGCAGCGTTTCTATACCACAAGTAAAGCTAAAATGACAATGGGCTTTAATCCTTGCCTTGTCCAAGGTATCTGTTACTTCACGGATAGGCTTATGATACGGGATTGGGCGAGGTTAGACCACACTTGGTCGTCGGGCCACTTACTTAAGAGAGTGCGGTAGGCTTCGAGTGCTGCGTCTTTGTTATTCTGAGACTCGTTGAGACGGCCTATAGCGAATTGGGCGCGGGAGGCGCCAGGGAAGTCGAAATTTGCGGCTTTGGCGTAAAACTCTATGGCGCGAGGAATGTCCCCCTGCTCCTCAACCGCGATCGCTGTATTGTAGAGCGCAACAGGCTCGATATAAGCGCCCATACCGGCGATTGCCGCGTTATTCCATGCTTTTTCGGCTTCTACCCAGTCGTTCTTGTTCGCGCAAATGTCCGCCATGATGAAGAAAGCTCTCGCGCCTGCATAGCCTTTGTGTTTTGGGGCGAAAGCCGTCAGCTCATCCAAGAGCGTCTGCACGTCGGAGGCTTTCTCCTCACTGTTAATATCAATCTGTAGAACATCAAAACGACTTGAAAAATCCTCTACCTGTGCGATAGCTTTCGTGTTAAGCAATCTGATAACACCGTTCACAATACTAAAAGCTATTATCCCTACAATGATAACAATCAAACCAACGAAAAACCCTACACGGTTCTTCTGAATGAAGTCACTCAGTTTTTGGGTGAATCCATCTTTATCTTTTACTTTTACAGGTTCCACTGTCTCTAATTTTTCTGTCTTCTCTAGTTTTTCTTTAGTCATATAGATCTCCTTACTGTTTTGAGAGTTAGTTTTTTGTTAGTAAACAGAGCTTGTTTTTCAGACAATACTTTGGTAGCAATAGATTCATTCTTTTATTCCCAGCTCTTGAATCAGCTTTGACAAATACGTCCGTTGAATGTCCAAGGCTTTTGCCGTTTTCGTCTGGTTCCATTCATTTTCGTACAGCGCTTTTTTGATGAAACGAGTTTTGAAGATGGTAACCGCAGTTTTGAGACTACAAGTTTCTTCTTCATTTGGGTCGATCTTTAGGAAGAGATCATTTTTGTTTAAAAAGTGGGCGCCGTCGCTCGGTACAGTTGCCAATACGCATGCACGCTCAATGCAATTCTCTAGTTCTCGAATGTTGCCGGGCCATGGGTACGCAAACATTGCCTCAACAGCGTCTGTAGAGAAACCTGCGAATATCTTCTTTGTTTCCATCATGAATTTTTTCAAAAAGAAATTTGCCAGTTCTGTGATGTCTTCCATTCTCTGACGCAGAGGCGGAATGAGCAGAGGAAAAACACTAATCCTGTAGTAGAGGTCGTTCCGGAATTCACCCCTTTTCACCATGACTTCGATATCGCGGTTTGTCGCGGCCAAGACACGGACATCCACTGTTATAGGAGTCGAGTCTCCCACCCGCTCGAAGGTTTTGTCCTGTAGCACACGCAGGAGTTTAGCCTGCATGGATAGTGATAATTCTCCAATTTCATCCAGAAATACGGTACCGCCGTTAGCCGTTTCAAAACGCCCCTTCCGGTCTGAAATCGCACCAGTAAAAGCGCCTTTCTTGTGCCCAAAAAGTTCGCTCTCAAAGAGATTATCCGGCAGAGCCGCACAGTTCACCCGTACGAAAGGGGCTTTCTTGCGCGGACCGCGGAGATGTATCTGCTCTGCGAACAGCTCCTTACCCACGCCGCTCTCTCCCAAAATCAGCACCGAAGAATTAGTCTGAGCAATGCGGTCAATCAATTCCAGTTTCTCCAAGATGACAGGACTCTTCGCAATGAACGTGTGATAACCGTCCTCGGTCTCCCACTTGTCAATCTTTTCTATCATCGCGACTTGTAGTTGACGGATTTCGTTCTGAGCTTTCTTGATGTTTTGGGCATTGATAATAGCAAGTGCGGCGTGGTTTGCCAGTATCAAGAGCCAATCCATGTCGTCTCCAGAAAAAAACTGCCCATTCTTCTTATTAATGAGTTCAATAACCCCGATACATTCATTCTTGACCCGCATGGGAACAGCAAGCATGGTTTTACAAAAATAGCCGATTTCGTTGGAGATGGAGTCGATGTGCCGCTCATCGTTTTCCGCATCGGTCAGTACCACCGGTTCGTTGTGTTTGACGACCCAGCCCGCGATGCCCTTGTCTTTGTCAATCTGAAACCGCTTCACATCCATACCTTTTGGTCCAAGAGCAACTTCAAAGTAGAGTAAATCGGTCTTTCTGTCAAGGAGAAGAAGACTGGACGCTTCCGCATCGCAAAGTTTTGCTGCAGAGTCAATAATTTCAGTCAGCAGACCGGTAAGGTCCTGAATACTTGAGTTAATACGTGTATTAATATCAACAAGCGCGTTGAATTTCTGAATATCAACGGTCTGCATTTTTTTTAGGGTAAATGATTGGGAGTTAAGATTTTTGTTAGTAGGCAAAACCTGTCTGTTTTAAGTGATGCCCTATAACAAAAATCTATCCCTATCATTCATTCCCTACTCCCCCTTCTGTTTCAGAAGATCCCCGAAGGGATTATAGGTCGAACCATCTCCTTCATCGGTGGACATATACTGCGATACCTCTTCCCGATGGAGCCTACGATGGTAATCGCGAATGGAGAATGCAACTTTTTGCCTGTCAGGTTGCATCTCAATGACAACCGCTTTGACTTTGTCGCCGATCTTATACTTTCTCATGGCTTCGTCCTGCGTTTCGTCCGAATTTTCGGGGAGATTGGATTTGTGAATCAATCCCTCAATGCCGCCCGGCACCTTGACGAAAATACCGAAATCGGTGATAGAGGAAATTTCCCCTTCTACGAGTGAACCTTGCCGATAGGTAGACGCAAAACTCTGCCAAGGGTCCTCGGTGAGTTGTTTTATGCTGAGTCTGATATTGCGCTTGTCTTTTTCCACATCAATGACCATGACTTCGACCTCTTGTCCCACCTGCAATTCGCTTCCCGGATGTTTCACCTTCTTGGTCCAAGAGATGTCGTCCGTGTGGAGGAACCCGTCGATGCCTTCCTCAAGCTCGATAAATGCGCCTGCATTGGTGATCTTCACCACTTTGCGCGTAAGCCGCGTCCCAGCCGGATACCTATCCCCAACTGTTGACCACGGGTTTGCCGTTACCTGCTTCAAACCCAGAGAGACCCTGCCGGCCTGTAGGTCGTAACCCAGAATCATACACTCAACTTCAGCGCCTATAGCCACCATGTCTTCGGGTTTCTGCACTTTTTTCACCCACGAAAACTCGGAGATGTGGGCAAGTCCTTCAATACCTTCTTCAAGCTCGATGAAGGCGCCAAAATCGGTGATCTTCGTTATCTTACCTTTCACGACATCGTTGACGTGAAATTTTTCTTCGAAGTGCACCCACGGGTCGTCCGTAAAGTGTTTTATAGAAAGATTGATACGTTTTTCGACGGGATCAAGACGGATAACTTTGAGTTTGATTTCCTGTCCTCGTTTCACGAAGTCCTTGGGACGGTTTACATGTCCCCAGCTCATGTCGTTAAGGTGAAGGAGTCCATCAAATCCACCTAAGTCTATGAAAGCGCCGAAGGAGGTGAAGCTTTTAACGACCCCGACCACATCTGCGCCTACGGGCGTGTTCTCAAAAAAAGCATCCCGCGCTCTCTCTATTTCTCCCTCAAGCCATTTACGGCGGTTTACCACGATGTTCTGCTTACCCTCGGAGTAGAGGCGTTCCACGTAGACCTTGGTATTCAAACCGACAAGTTTTTCAGGCTTATCAACCTTCTGCACATCGGATTGACTAATGGGAAGGAAAGCATGAGCGTCCTGCCCCATATATACGTCGAATCCCCCCTTGACGGTCTTTTCAATCACCGCTTCGACAGGCAGGTGCTCTTGAAACGCCTGTCGCAAATTCTTCCAAAAGAGCTTCACATCAGCCTTCTGTTTTGAAATGATGACTTCCCCGTGCCTGTCCTCTTTTGCCACGAGAATGACCATTACCTTGTCCCCTATATGAGGAGGGGCGGTAAACTCCGATACGGGTATCTTACCCTCAGACTTGAGGCTCACATCAACGAAAACATGATCATTCGCTATCTGAATGACTTCGCCTTCGACGAGTTGTCCCTCTTCAGCCAAATCGAGAGATTTTAGATACTCTTCCTGTAACTGCATCTGGTCGGCTCTTTGTTCGACCGCCAGAGTCCCCTGATTGGTGTCCTGCGGTCCCAAGCCCGCTTCCACTTCCATCTTATCCATAATTAATTCCTTTTTTAAAGACCGTCTTTATTTTACAGCCTAATATATGCTAATAATTTGTCATAAGTTTGCTCGATAGTCAAGTCCGCTGTATCCAAAACTATCACCCCGTCCACAATTTTTAGACTACCTTCAATCTTGTTTCGGTCGATTTCGTCCCGTTTCTGTATAGCAGCGGTGATTTCTTCAAGAGAAAGCCCGGAGACGCTTTGCTCAAACCGTCGTTTTGCCCTCGTTTCAACCGAAGCGTCAAGGTAAAAACGGTATTCCGCATTCGGGAAGACCACACTTGTCATGTCCCGCCCTTCGACAACAACGTCTATATCCTTTGATATTTTTCGGATAAGCGTATTAACTATGCGTCGAATCGGGACAATAGCTGATAGTAGAGGAGAAGTTTTATCAATTTCATCGGAGTGGAGTAAAGCGTTGACATTTTCTTGGTCGAGGAATATTTCTCTCTCACAATATGTTATGTTTGCCTGTTCCGCAAACATAATAACCGCATCAGGATTCTCTATGTCTATGCCTTTTTTTAGACAACCGAGTGTGAGAACACGGTAGATGTTTCCGGAATTGATATAGGTCAAATGAAGCCGCTCTGCAAGAAGTCGTGCGATGGTACTCTTTCCTGCTCCAGCCGGTCCATCAATGGCGATTACCATACAGATATTGTAAATTACTTTTGAGAAATAGTCAAGTGGAAGAAAAAGTATCACGGTAAAATACGAAAACAAAAAATTTACTCGATAATCATAACGAATACCGCTTGATTTTTTCAAGAAATTCGTTATACTCTGAATCGTTATACTCTGAATAGTTTTTCTGGAACCGTTTTCTACCATACAGATGCGGCAAAGAAAAACACAGCTTTTATTTTGGAGGTGTTTATGAAAAAGCTGGCTTTAACAGCGTTTGTACTGTTATTGGGAACCGGACTGTTCGCTCAGGCCAAGCTCAACGCGTCGACTTTTGACGATCGCGATAGCCAAGGAGGAACTTCGGAGCTTAAATTGACCGAAGCTCAGGAAACCATTGCAGGGAAGACGGTAACGACCTACACGTTTGAGGGTAGAGTTACGAACAAGTACCAATACGGCTTTGCCGGCGCTATATTTATTCCCGCCGATGACGCCACGGTCGCGGCTCTCAAAACAGCCAAAGCTGTCACCTTCTGGGCGCAAGACCTTGGTTCCGCGTTCCCGCGTTTCGGGTTGTCAGTATGTACACCCGCCGACATTACTGATTCAGCGTACTATCAGAAAGAACTGCCGTTCCCCAAGCAGCCGCGGCAAATCACCGTGAAGATACCGCAGGATTTGCGTCAGCCTCAATACTGGGGTGAAAAGAAGTCTTTCAATCAATCCAATGCGACCCAATTGCAGTTCCAATCAACCAACAATGGTTCTCCAGGAAACGTCAGGTTCAAAATCTGGGATATTCAGTTCGTGAAGTGATTTTTGTATCCATACCACGTAACCACGTAATCGGAGAGGAATAGGGAACAGACTCTTGAGCGTTCAAGTACTGCCGACGATCCCTATTCCTAATTATATTTTTCAAAGCCATTATAGATTTTTTGTTAATCCGCTTTTACAACTCCTCCCCCTTGAAACAAAATTGATTGCGTGGTATATTATATCTACAAATAATGAGTGTTTCTACAAACCCGTAGGCACTATAAGTACAAATTAGAACATTCTGTTTTTAGATATGGGGGAAATATGACCGTAAACGATGCGGTAACAATACTTGAAGGACAATTTTTTTCAGGCGAATCAAACGCCTCTATGATGGAAGTAGCTTCTGCCTGTGGTGCAGATTTGATGAGCGACGTGATGGCTTTCGTAAAGGACAGAGTGGTACTTCTCACAGGATTAGTGAATCCGCAAGTCATCAGAACCGCCGAACTTTTAGATATTCACTGTATTATTTTCGTCCGCGGGAAAACTCCGAGCCGCGACATGATAGATATGGCTCAAGAGTCGGACATTATCTTGGCAGGCACAAAGCTGCCTATGTTTATAGCGTGCGGAAAACTTTACGAAGCAGGACTCAAGGCTGGAGGAACGCGGCGCATTTAAATATAAAAGAAGCAAAGAACTTGTTGCGGCAAAAAATGAAGCTATTGCCGCTTCCCGTGTCGAATTCGGTGGTTCCAGTGTACATCACGTGTATTGCGGCGCGGGAACAGTGGATGTGTTACAAAACAGTTCTCCTTTTTCTCTCAACAAAAGATGAAATTGATACGAAACCGCTTATTCAGGCGGCTTTTGAAGACAAGAAAGTTGTTTTTGTTCCAAAAGTTATTGAAAACGATTTACACTTTTTTAGAATTGCCGATTTGAGCGGACTTGAACTTGGCGCTTTTAACATCAGGGAACCGAGAGGCGGTGTTAAGCTAACAGACCAAGATTTTCCTGCGTGCATTATCGCACCAGGGCTCGCCTTTGACAGGAATGGCAGACGTCTAGGGCGCGGTAAGGGTTATTACGACCGTTTTTTTACAGAAATCGATAGGAAAGGGTTACCTTATCTGTCAATCGGACTCTGTTCTGTGGAGCATATAGTTGATGAAGTGCCGTCAACGGCTTTTGATAAAAAGATGGACGCTGTTATTGCCGTAGACTTAACGGCAATCTGAAAAATCCCAGAAAATTCAGTTTATTCATTCTTGTCTTTTTTATGTTCATTTTCTATAATAAGCGTAATGAATCGATTTCTACAAGAAAAAATCATAGAAGCGTTCTCCTCCGTGCTTCCCATAACAGTCATAGTACTTATTGCAAGTCTTATTTTCGTACCAATGTCGGCGGGTATTATCGTTATGTTTATCAGTGGCGCGGTGCTCCTCGTCATCGGTATGGGTTTCTTCACACTCGGCGCGGATATGGCTATGGCGCCACTGGGTGAGGGTATTGGCACGCAACTCTCCAAAACAACGAGTCTATTCCTCGTCCTCGGTGTCAGTTTTGTGATGGGTGTGATTACCACCATCGCGGAACCAGACTTGCAGGTGCTTGCGGCGCAGCTTGCGGAATCGCTCAATCCGTGGACGCTCATCGTTACCGTGAGCGTGGGTGTAGGGTTTTTTCTTGCTATTGCGGTTCTTCGAGCGCTCTTCAGTATACCGCTTACGGTACTGTTGTTTATTTCTTATGCGATAACCTTTGGTATAGCGGGCTTTATGCTTGGTACGCCGGATGGCGCTTTCATTTCGATTGCGTTTGATTCCGGCGGCGTTACTACAGGACCAATCTCCGTACCGTTCATGCTGGCGATGAGTTTCGGCGTAGCGTCTCTCCGCGGCGACAAAAACTCCAAGGACGACAGCTTCGGGTTCGTGGCTCTGTGCAGTTTGGGACCCGTGCTTGCCGCGTTGGTTTTGGGTATGTTGAAACACATCAATAAGGTCAATGGAAGTGAACAGATTGATATTGCGTCCATAGCGACTTACACTAACCGCGATGTGGTGATGAGTTTTCTGCGTACATTCCCAAAAACCATTAGAGAAGTATCGACCGCTCTTGCCGCGATATTCGTCTTTTTCGTCGCCTTTCAACTCATATCCAAGCGCTTCAAAAGACGGCAAATAAGAAAAATCATCGTCGGTTTCGTTTATACGTTCATCGGACTAGTCGTGTTCTTGACGGGCGTGGAAGTGGGCTTTATCCCGGTGGGTCAGCTTTTCGGAAGTGAGCTTGCCCGTTCAGAACTTAAGTGGCTGCTCGTGCCGTTGGGCATGGTCGTTGGTTATTTCATCGTTGCGGCTGAACCGTCCGTTCATGTGTTAAACAAACAAGTCGAGGACGTATCTCAAGGCGCAATCACCCAAAACGCGATGAATACTGGTTTGTCTATCGGCATGGCGCTGGCGCTCGGCATTACGATGACTCGCATTCTCACGGGTGTTTCTATCATGTGGATACTAGTTCCGGGCTATGCGCTTGCTTTGATACTCATGTTCTTCACGCCGCGTATATTCACGGGCATCGCCTTTGACTCAGGCGGCGTGTGTTCAGGTCCCATGTCGTCTACTTTTCTTCTGCCGTTGGCGCTCGGAGCCTGCGACGGCTTAGGCGGCGATGTAATGCAGGATGCGTTTGGTATTGTCGCTATAGTCGCCATGACTCCCCTCGTGGTGATTCAAGTAATGGGGCTAATCTATGGACGCGCTCGTACCGTTTCGTCAGAGGAAGTTTCGAATAAGGAACGAGCAAGTGAAATCATCGTATTCAATGATAGATTCGTATAATAGAGCGGGTTTGTTGTTACTCATAAAGAGTACGGACTTCGTTTGTGTTGTTCGCGTTTAAGGCTGACTTGCAAAGAAGTGGTGAATATTTATCAGCGTACTAGTTAAGAAGCAGGGCAGGGGAGCAGACTTGTTGTTACGAGACGTTGTTTGCAGATGATAGCCTATTCCTTAGCTCTGGGCGCAATTTATTATCAAGGAGGTTTTATGCAAAAACCATTTTTGAAGCTTTTGTTTTTCATCATAGATTGGGACAAGGCAAAGGTGGTCTCTGATGTGTTCGGGAATCGGCGTTTCGTGTTCATGAGCAAAGGGCTGGGAACCGCAAGCTCAGAGATACTCGATCTCTTGGGCTTGGGCAGCTCGGACAAGGCGGTGATTCTCTGCCTTGAGGAAGGAGGGTCTGCGGAATTAGTAGACGCAGTGAGGGTGAAACTCGGAGCACGGAATGCAGGTGCGGGCATTGCGTTTACCACACCGCTTTCTGGCATCAACGCGCCAGTCATGCAACTCTTTCTCGAATCAATTACTGTTGAAGAAAAGGATGAAGTAATGGAAGAAAAAGTAGAAATCAAGCACGACTTGATTGTATCAATACTGAACCACGGGTACAGCGACGACTTTATGGCGGCCGCTCGTAATGTAGGTGCGCGGGGCGGCACAGTCATCAGCGCGCGCGGCATCTCTCAACAAAAAGTCAAGAAGTTTTTGGGAATCTCTGTACAGGATGAAAAGGAAATCATCATCATTTTGGCGGACAGGGAAAAGAAAGTTCCCATCATGCAGGCTGTGAGCAGCGCTTTTGGTCCGTCTTCAAAAGCCGAAGGCATCGTGTTCTCTCTGCCGGTTGATCAGGTAATGAGCCTCAACCAGCAATTCTAACACAGTCTTGACAGAGTCCACGAGACTTTGTTAAACCGCAAGGGCTATTTTTCTTCTGTTTTGCTTGTTTTGACAAAACAATCCGCTTCTTCGTGAAGAACGGCCGCTTGATATTCTTTATCAGAAAAGGAGTAGGTATGGAAAGTGTAAACGTTGGAATTTGGTCAATTCTGCCGCCGGTCATCGCCATTGCATTGGCGCTTATCACGAAGGAGGTGATATTCTCACTGCTTTTTGGCATTATTGCGGGTACGGTCATCTATAGTGCGGCTTTAGGACTTGGCGTTATTGGCGTATTCACAACGACTATTGACCTTATGATACATAAGGTAGCGGACAGCGGCAACGTCGCGATGATAATTTTTCTCGCTTTGTTAGGCGCTTTGGTGGCGCTCGTTACGCGGGCGGGCGGTTCACGGGCTTACGGCATATGGGCGTCGCGGAAGATCAAGAGTCAGCGGAGCGCCGGACTGGTAACCATTCTGCTTGGCGTATTGATTTTTATCGACGATTATTTCAACTGCCTTACCGTCGGCACGGTTATGCGTCCGATAACAGACAGGCAGAAAATGTCCCGCGAGAAACTGGCGTATTTCATAGACGCTACGGCCGCGCCCATCTGCGTCATAGCGCCGATTTCCTCATGGGCTGCGTCTGTCATCTCTTATTATCCGACAGAAACGGGCGTCAGTGGAATGGAGGCGTTCATCGGTTCTATTCCTATGAATCTTTACGCGCTTCTCACCATCTTCATGGTCGTCTTCCTTGCAGTACGGAAAAACGGCGACTTTGGACCCATGGACGCCGTTCAACGCCGCGCGTTGAACTCGGAAATCGCCGAGACTCAGCCCGCGTCAACAGACGACGAACTAACCAAGCTCAACGTATCAGAAAAAGGAACAGTATTCGACCTCCTTGTACCCGTTATCTTTCTTGTTATATTCTCGGTGTCAGCGATGCTCTGGTACGGTGGTTATTGGCAGTTAGAGGATGACGGCTCCCGCAAGACTCTGTTTCAGGCTTTTGGGGACACATCTGCAGGCTTTGCTTTGGCGCTCGGCGGATTTGGCGCTCTCTTTGTGGCGTTTTTCCTCTTTGTACCGCGCAGACTCTTCTCTTTCTCTGAATTTTTCGCCTGCGTAATACAAGGAGCTAAGTCCATGTTTGGGGCGATTATGATTCTGACTCTTGCGTGGACCATAAGCGGGGTATGCCGAGACCTGCTTGAAACTGGGAAATATGTGGCCGACATTGTGCAAGCTTCGTCGCTCCCCGTTGCGCTGATACCGGCGATTATGTTCATAGTCGCGGCTGCGCTTTCCTTTGCCACGGGCACATCATGGGGAACCTTTGGCATCCTCATCCCCATTACCATCAGTATTTGCGACATTGTGGCGCCGTACCTTTCTATAACCGCGCTCTCCGCGGTGCTTGCAGGCTCGGTCTTTGGGGACCACTGTTCGCCGATTTCCGACACCACAATACTCTCATCCACAGGTGCGCGTTGCAACCACATCGACCACGTGTCAACCCAGATTCCTTATGCGGTTACTGTGGCATGCGTCTGCTTCATCGGCTATCTCACTGCAGGCTTCACCGCGACACTAGGCTTTGCCGTAAGTGTTGCGATAACGCTTACTTCATCTCTGTTCATGTTGAGTGCGCTTCTCTTCATCCTGCCCAGAATCTTGCGGACAAACAAAGCCTAGTCTGCAAGGCGGTTTCATATCTCCTTTTGAAAGGAGGGGGGCGTGGCAAAACACGTACGGTCAGCCGACTATGCTTTGGAAAGCGCGCCCCCCTCCTAACTGTCCGTGTCTGGACATCTTCCTATTCCTCTCCGCCGCTGCTCCGCGTCCCGCCGTCAACAATAGCATCCCAAACATCGTCAGGTGTGAGGTCTTCTCTTTCCGTCCACTTTCTCGGTGACAGACACAGACTTCGTCTGCTGGACGACTTCATACGGGGCGCTATTTGAAAAGGGGCGCCGCTGTCCCCTCTTGACGGCTCCGCCCTTCTCATTTATTATAATGAGTACAATGAACAAGATACTTCGGGAAAAAATCATGGAAGCGTTTTCTTCAGTGCTTCCTGTAACTATCATAGTAATAATCGCCAGCGTCTTATTTGTGCCGATGTCCGCAGGGGTAATTGTCATGTTTGTAGCCGGCGCGGCGCTCTTGGTTGTGGGTATGGGCTTTTTCACGCTCGGTGCGGATATGGCGATGATGCCTTTGGGCGAAGGAATCGGCGCACAGCTCTCAAAAACTACAAGCCTGTTCCTCGCGCTTGGAATCAGTTTCGTGATGGGCGTTGTTATCACCATAGCAGAGCCGGACTTACAGGTGCTTGCAGGGCAGCTCGCGGAGTCGCTCAACCCGTGGACGCTTGTCGTTACCGTCGGCGTGGGTGTGGGGATTTTCCTTGCGCTGGCGGTTCTCCGCGTATTTTTCGGTATACCACTCATGACGCTTCTGCTTATCTTTTATGCGATAACTTTCGGCGTAGCCGCCTATATGCTCGGAACGCCAAACAGCGCTTTCATTCCAGTCGCATTCGACTCAGGCGGCGTTACCACAGGTCCAATCACCGTACCGTTTATGCTGGCTATGAGCTTTGGCGTGGCGTCCCTCCGCGGCGATAAAAACTCCAAAGAAGACAGCTTCGGGTTCGTAGCCCTATGTAGTATCGGTCCCATATTATCTGTACTCGTGCTCGGACTCGTAAAAAACATCAACAAGGTCAGCGGCGGCGAAGAGGTCGATATTGCGGCAATAGCGGCTTACACAGACCGAGACGTGGTGTTGAGCTTCTTGCGCGCGTTTCCAAAAACCATCAAGGACGTAGCTACAGCGCTCGCCGCTATATTCATCTTCTTCGTCATCTTTCAACTCATCTCCAAACGTTTCAAAAAACGGCAGGTGGGACGCATCCTCGTTGGTTTCGTGTATACGTTCATCGGCCTTGTCGTATTCCTGACAGGCGTGGAAGTGGGATTCATTCCAGCAGGACATCTCTTTGGAAGCGAACTCGCGCGCTCGGAAGTTAAATGGCTTCTTGTGCCTCTCGGTATGATTATCGGGTACTTCATCGTAGCCGCAGAACCTGCGGTCCATGTGCTTAACAAACAAGTCGAAGACGTTTCCCAAGGCGCAATCACGCAAAAAGCGATGAACACAGGGCTTTCGGTGGGAATGTCCATTGCACTCGGTATCACGATGGTTCGTATTCTCACAGGTATTTCCATCATGTGGATACTGATTCCAGGCTACGCCTTCGCTTTGATACTCACGTTTTTTGTACCGCGTATATTCACAGGAATTGCATTTGACTCAGGCGGCGTGTGTTCGGGTCCCATGACGTCAACGTTTCTCCTTCCCCTGGCGCTGGGAACCTGCACGGGCGTGGGCGGCGATATAATGAAAGACGCTTTCGGCATCGTAGCTATGGTCGCCATGATTCCTTTGGTGGTGATTCAGTTATTGGGCTTGGTCTATGGACGCGCACGAGCCGTTTCGACGGAAGAAGCCTTGGGCAAGGAAAAGGCGGGCGAAATCATCGTGTTCGACGAATGGTTTGTATATGGATGACGAAAAATGGGGAGAAACTTGTTGTTACTTGCTTTAATGGATGAACAAAACCAGATCCCAAAAACAGAATCGTTACACGTTCATTTCCACTTCGGTACGTCCTGCGCCGCCGAGTTCTGGGCGTGAAAAGTGAAAATCAGCTACATACGGTTCCTTTTTAAGAAATTCGTGAACGCCTTGACGCAGGACGCCGTTGCCTTTGCCGTGAACTACCGCGAAACGCCCCAGACCTGAGAGAAGCGCACCGTCAATCTGCCGCCTCATGGCGGACAATGCTTCCTCAAGCCGCATGCCCATGAGGTTCACCTCAAGTTGCGCTCCGCTTTCAGAGGCAAGATCAGTTAGCACTGCGGGCTTTTGAGGCTTACGAGGGCGGGCGGCGGGGATAAGGGCGTCTACAGGAAACGTCAGCTTGACAGAGCCGGTTTCTACCAAAAATGCGCCGTTTTTCTCTTGGCGCACGATTTTCCCGCGCTGTCTCCATTCCCCAATCAACACCTCGACCCCTGCTTTCAAGGCAATCTCAGGTCTTTCTTCTGTCTTTTCCACCTTCTGTTTAAAAGAGTTCAGTTCCTTGACGGATTTCTCTCTGTATTCAGCAGCCGCATTGACCGAGTCTTCAAAATCATGCAAGAATTCTTTCACTTTTCGCGTCTTCTCTCGCGAAACTTCACCTTCTTTTAGCTCGCGTACCAGGTTCTCAAGCGTCTTTCTGCTTTCTTCAAGCAGTTGTCTTAAATTAACAAGACCAGACTCGGCAAGTTCAGCCTCTTTCTGTTTCAGGCGTAACTCCTCAAGGATGATTTTATGTCTTTCTTCCGCAAGACGGATAGTTTCTGCCTCTCGCGCCGCATCTTCATTGTCTAATTGCGCCTGTTTCTGCTTAAGTCCTGCGATGAGTGCTGAGACGTCCGAGCGTTTTTCGTCAAGGTAGGATCGGGCGGCGGCGATAAGCGCAGTCGACAATCCGTTGCGGGATGCGATATCAAGGGCGCGACTCTCGCCCGGTATGCCCATAACGATGCGGTAAAGCGGAGAGAGCGTACTGCCGTCAAACTCCATTGAGGCGTTTTCCACACCCGTCCGTGTGTAGCCGTAGTTTTTCAGTACGCTATGATGCGTCGTAACGATGAGACGGGCTTTCTTTTCGATGAAGCAATCGAGAATCGCCATTGCGAGCGCCCCTCCTTCTTCCGGGTCAGTCCCAGAGCCAAGTTCATCAAGCAGGATGAGCGAGTTCTCAGTCCCAGCCGCGATGATCTTTGCGATATTGGAAATATGTCCTGAAAAAGTGGAAAGAGACTGGCTAATAGACTGTTCATCTCCGATGTCCGCGAAAACGCCGTCGAAGAAAGGCATTGTCGTACCTTCGCCCGCGGGAAGGGCAAGCCCCCACTGGTTCATCAGAGCGAAAAGACCAACTGTCTTTAAAGCCACTGTCTTGCCGCCGGTATTGGGTCCGGTGATGACGCCGACACGGACGCCAACCTTCATCGTAAAATCAAGAGGCACGGCCGATCTTCCCAAAAGCGGATGCCGCGCCTGCTTCAGGATGAATTCGTTTTCTCTCTGCCCGTTATTAGCAAACACGCCCCTTGTCTCAAAAGAGTATCGCGCCTTTGCCCGTAAGACTTCAATCTTGATGATTTTCTCATGGAAGTCCAATAATGAGTGACGTTTCTCGGCGATTCGAGCAGTCATTTCGCGGAGGACTCGTAACATTTCCGCATCAAGCCGCCGCGTCTCAATAAGAATTTCATTATTTTTCTCCACCACCTCTTCTGGCTCAATGAAAATGGTCTGCCCAGTTGCGGAAACTTCGTGGATAATACCCTGTATACGTCCGCGGAAGTTGGCTTTGACAGCCAAAACAAGCCGTCCATCTCTCTGAGACGGCACAGTTGACTGGAGCACCCGTATTTCACTGCCGTTTGTATAGCGAGAGACTATGCTCTCCAGCTCGCGCCGCAGGCTTCGTATACGGCGGTTGATTTCCTGAAATTCAGGCAAATCTTTCATTGTGCCATCGCGATT
>JAIRSU010000022.1 GCA_031255285.1 Treponema sp.
AGGACTGCGATGTATTCATTTACGTTGGCGGTGAAAATGATGTGTGGGTTGACCGTGTGTTTGAATCGATGGACACATCGAAAATAAAGATCATCCGCATGATGGACGCGGTTGACGTGGTGGAAGAAGAAATCGTCGAGGGCATGGAAGACGACGGGCATGACCATGGCCACGGCCACGGAGAATTCGATCCGGCAAACGTAAAAGACCGTTCCATGAGCGATTTTTCAGGTTCCTGGAAGTCGGGCGTTCCATTGCTGAATAACGGTTCCCTTGATTCATATCTGGCGCACCGGGCAGAGGAAGAAGGAAAATCTACAGCGGAGATCAAGGCATCTCTGAATTCCTCGTGGGCTTCCGATTATGACGCTTTAACGGTTACAGGAAATACGCTTGTCATCGGCAATCGCAGCGCCGGGTATGCTTATCGGGGATATGAAATCGTGGAAAGCGATCACGGCGCTTCTGTTTGGTATAAATACCAAATAACCGCGCCAACTGACGGCCTCCCTGCCTATATCATGCTTAATGACCACGGAGACGGCAGCGAAGAAGAACATCACGATGAACATGAGCATGAAGGAGTTGCCCATATCCATTTTAAATATGGCAGCGCTGGTTTTGCCGAACTTCTGAAACGCTCCGGCTGGGCAGCCATGTATTTTGACAGCACTGCTTCGGCAGTGGAAATCGCGGAAACCCTTGCCGGGCATGGGCACGGGGAAGAAGCCGCCTATGACGAACACGTCTGGACTTCTCCCAAGAACGCGCAGCGCATTGTGCGGGTCATAGCGGACGCGCTTTGCGAAGCGGACGCTGAGGATGCGGCGTTTTTCCGGCAAAACGCCCAGACCTATATTGCCCGGCTTGCTGAACTGGACAAGGAGTTTCAGTCCGTGGTGAATGCGGCCAAGCGCAAAACCATTGTCTTTGGCGACCGCTTCCCTTTCCGTTATTTTGCGGACGCTTACGGGCTGACCTACTTCGCCGCTTTTCCGGGCTGCTCCACCGAGACCGAACCGAGCGCGGCAACCGTCGCCTTTTTAATCGACAAGATTAAGGCGGAAAAAATCCCCGTGGTGTTTCACATCGAACTGTCCAACGAAAGAATGGCGGACGCAATAGTCGAGGAAACCGGCGCAAAAAAACAGTTGCTCCACGCCGCCCACAACATTTCCAAACGGGATTTTGATAACGGCGTAACATTTCTGGAAATACAAAAAGCCAACGTGCCAAGGCTAAAGGAGGCGTTGCAATAGAAAACAAAGACGGCGGAGGACGGACGCTACGTGCCGGGCTCCGCCGTCTCTCTGCTTTTCTGTATTTGGTTATTGCCGCCTTGGGTCAAAGGCCGCCCGCACGCCTTCGCCTATGAACACGAGGAGGCTGAGCGTCAGGGCAAGTACGGCGAACGCCGCAATGCCGATCCATGGCGCCTGAAGGTTCGCCTTACCTTGAGCCAATAGCTCGCCTAACGAAGGAGAGCCTATGGGCAGTCCGAAACCCAAGAAGTCCAGAGACGTGAGCGTGGTTATTGACCCACCCAAGATAAAGGGCAGGTAGCTCAAGGCGCTTGTCATAGCATTGGGGAGGATATGGACAAACATGATGCGTGAGTGCCTCATACCCATAGCTCGCGCCGCAAGTACATATTCAAAGTTGCGGGCGCGGAGGAACTCGGCTCTCACCACCCCGACAAGGTTCATCCAGCCGAATAGAAGGGTGATGCCCAACAACCACCAGAAATTCGGCTCCACCACAGACGAGAGAATGATGAGCATGAAGAGAGTCGGCATCCCTGACCATACTTCCATGAAACGCTGAAAGACAATGTCGAAAGTACCGCCATAATAACCTTGCAAAGCTCCCAAGGCGACGCCGATAATCGACGAGAAGAGCGTGAGCATCAGACCAAAAAGCACCGATATACGGAATCCGTAGAGCGCCCGCGCGAGTACATCCCGCCCGCGGTCGTCTGTTCCCAGCCAATTCTCACGGGTGGGCGGGGAAGGGGCAGGTTCCGGCAGGTCATAGTTGATGGCGTTGTAATTAAAACCGATAAGCGGGCGGAGCATCCAGCCCTTTGCCTCTATTTTCTCGATAAGGAAAGGGTCCCGATAATCTGCGTTAATGTCGAATTCACCGTCAAAGACAAGTTCCGAATAGTTCTTCATGACTGGGAAGTAGAATTTATGGTCATAATACACCAGAATCGGTTTATCATTGGCGATAAATTCCGAGAAGAGACTCATCACAAAGAGGACGCCGAAAATCCACAGAGATGCAAACGCCCTCTTGTTCTCCTTAAAACGCTCCCATTTGTTCATTATTTATCCTTTTCTGTCGGGGCGCAGGGACTCCGCTCCGTTGCGGTAGACATGGCGGATCACTGCGCCTTCATTCAGATAACAATGCACGAGAATCCGTATGACGCGGGGCAGACTGTCCTGTACGGCCGCCTCCTGCACAGCGAAGAGGGGCGTCCCACACGCTAAGCCCGCGCGCCTGAGCGCTGTGCACGGATTCTGCGCGTCCAGGTCCGCCGTAACAGAGAAAACCGCCGACACAATACCGTCCTCGTCAAGTATATTCTCCGTCAGAAGCTCTTTGTAAAGCATGGATACTTGCCGTTCAATATCATCCGCCTGGTTGAGGCATTGTACCGCGCCCCGCAGGGCGTATAACCGCTTGTTTTGGGACATAGCCGCTCCTGTCTCAGCTCCGAGAGTAATTCGGCGCCTCTTGAGTGATGGTAACGTCGTGTGCATGACTTTCCCGCAAACCAGCCGCGGTAATCCGTACAAAGCGGCGGTATTTTTTCAGGTCCTCGATGGTTTTGCAGCCCGTGTAGCCCATGCCTTTGCGCAAGCCGGACACGAGCTGTCTTAAGTACTCCTTTAACTCACCCTTGTAAGGCACGCGCCCTTCTATACCTTCGGGAACCGGCTTTTCGTCTTTTGACATTTGGTAACGGTCGCCGGCCCCGTCTTTGATTGCGCCCATACTGCCCATACCCCGGTAGGACTTGTAGATGCGTCCGTCATAGATGATTTCACTGCCCGGAGACTCCTTCAAACCCGCAAAGAGGTTGCCGATCATCACGATATTCGCGCCTGCTCCTATAGCTTTCGTGATGTCGCCCGAAAACTTGACGCCTCCGTCCGCTATGACCGGTACGCCTGACTTCGCCGCTTCTTCCGCGCAGTCCCACACTGCGGTGAATTGAGGTACGCCCACGCCGGCCACGATGCGCGTGGTGCAGATGGAACCAGGACCCACTCCCACTTTTACCGCGTCCGCGCCTGCGTCAATAAGCCGCCGCGTTCCTTCCTTCGTTGTTACGTTCCCGCCTATGACCGGGATCCCGAACTCCTTCTTGATGTTTGCGGATGCCTCGCATACATTCCGCGAGTCCCCGTGCGCAGCATCAAGCACTACATAATCAACCTTGGCGTTCTTGAGCAGGGGCATTCGGATACGGTAATCCTGCGGGGAAACAGCCGCGCCCACTATCAGTCTACCGGTTTTGTCGGTCGCGGCCTGGGGGAAATTCGCGTGTTTCTCCATATCCTTCACTGTGATAAGACCCGTAAGCCGTCCCTGTGTGTCAACCACCGGCAGTTTCTCGATACGGTGACGGTCAAACTTCTCTCGGGCGCTTGGTACAGACGGACCGTCCTGTTCCACGATTACATCGCGCGTCATCACTTCGAGAACCGGCAGGTTTTCATCTCCGCAGAAGCGAAGGTCCCTGCTCGTGATGATGCCCAAAAGCCTGCCGTCCGCATCAACGACAGGCATACCAGACACGTTGAATCGAGCCATCATTGCCTTTACGTCTCGGACAAGCGCGTCCGCATTCACGGTAACAGGCGTGTCAATCACCCAGTTGAGATAACGTTTGACGTTAGCGACCTGCTGAGCTTGCGCAGGGGGGGTGAGGTTGCGGTGAATGACGCCGGAGCCGCCTTCCAGGGCAAGGGCGATGGCGAGATCCTCCTCGGTAACGGTATCCATCGCAGCGGAAATGATCGGCACATTGAGTTTTATATCGGCGCATAAGGCTGACCGCACTTCGCAGTCTTTAGGCAGAATATTCGAATAGCCTGGCAGCAAGAGAACGTCGTCGTAGGAGAGGGCTTCGGGAAAAAGCAGAGTATTTTTATAAACTTTCATAGTAAAGTATGGCATAAACTCAAGAAGATTGCAAGGGGCAATTAGCTTCAGGAGACGTGAGCGCAGGCGAAGCTGTGTCTGGCACTGTCAAGACGGGGACCGCGGCGCACCTTTTCAAATAACGCCCATTGAGAAGTCGTAAAACAGACGAAGCTGTGTCTGGCACCGTAGGCTTTGCCTGTGCCTGGCGCCACGCTCTGTTGCAAGTGCTGGAGGTCCACGCTCGTCCTTATACCGCGCCTCCGCCCATCTTGACCTGTTCTAGAACTTCATGAACCAACGGTGCCAGACACGGATTGACAGGCTACGCCTGTTGGGTGTCTAGCACCGAACCGCCGCATCCCGATACCGTCAAGACGGGGACCGCAGGACATTCTCGAATAACGCCCGTTGAAAAGTCGTAAAACAGGCAAAGCCTGTGCCAGACACGTCATTGACGTTTAGATAAGGATAAGTTAGAATAAATCGTATACTCGTGCGGCGTGGGGAATTAACATGGTGCGCACGATATACTTTAGCGATGCGAAAAAATAGTTAAGCAAGAAAGGAGTAACTAATGAAAGTACTTGCAATCAATGGAAGTCCGCGTAGGGGAGGAAACACCGAGACTTTGTTAAAAACGGTCCTGGAGGTGTGTGCTGACGCAGGGTTTGAAACCGAGCTATATCAGGCTGGTGGCCGGGAGGTTCACGGGTGTAAAGCGTGTAACTCATGTGGAGAAAATAAGGGATGGTGTATTCAGAATGACTGGATTAACGAACTATACCCCAAGATGAAAGCAGCAGACGCCATTGTTCTGGGGTCACCTACCTATTTCTTCGACTTGACGCCGGAGACAAAGGCGGTTATGGACAGGACGGGCTATATTTCACGGTCTGACGGCTTCGCCTTCAACCGCAAAGCCGCTGCCGCAGTGAGCGCGGTACGCCGCGCAGGAGGAGTCGCTACGCTCGACTCCATGCAGCACTTCTTCTTGATTAACGGTATGATTGTCCCTGGTTCCAGTTATCTGAACATGAGTCTGTCCCGCGATGTCGGAGATGCGACAAAAGACGCGGAAGGTTTGCAGACGATGAAGACTTTAGGGGAAAATATCGTATGGTTGGTCAAGAAGATACACGGCTAGTCCGCTTTCTCTGTTCCTTTTATTAAAAAAGGTAGAATTATTCTCTGTTTCTTCTCCCAATCTCGCTCACATTGATGAATATGTCTATGATAAGTCAGTCTCTAGTAGAAATCATCGTGATATGTTACAATTTCAAGACATTAAGCAGGAGGAAGTATGTATTCACCCGTTGATTCAAAGGTAGATTTCCCGAAACTGGAAGAGGAAATACTCAAGTTTTGGGAAAAGGAAAAAATATTTGAGAGAAGCGTCCAACAGAGAGACGCGGGGAAATATGCCAAAGAGTTTATCTATTATGACGGTCCCCCCTTCGCTACAGGGCTTCCGCATTTTGGGCACTTTGTGCCGTCCACGATAAAAGACATTATTCCACGCTACAAGGCGATGAAAGGTTACAAGGTAGAGCGGCGGTTCGGCTGGGATTGCCATGGACTACCAGTTGAGAACCTTATCGAGAAAGAACTAGGACTCAACTCAAAAACAGACATCGAGAAGTTTGGAGTGGCGGAGTTCAATGAGAAGTGCAGAGACTCGGTCTTGCGCTATACCAAAGAATGGCGGCAGGTCATAACGCGGCTGGGTCGCTGGGTTGATTTTGACCATGATTACAAAACCATGGACGCTGGCTATATGGAGACCATTTGGTGGGTGATGAAGACCCTTTGGGAGAGGGGCTTGCTCTATGAGGGGCATTACATCCTCCCCTATTGCCCCCGATGTTCCACTGTGTTGTCCAACCATGAACTCAACTTGGGTGGATTCCGCGACGTTCACGACCCGGCGATTACTGTTCGGTTTAAAGTCAAAGACTGGACGGATGAAGGATTAGGCGGCGCGTCCGTTTATTTTTTGGCGTGGACCACTACCCCATGGACTCTGCCTAGCAACTTGGCGTTGACTTTGGGTCCAGATATTGACTACGCACTTGTCAAAGACCGCGAAGATGGGAACTGCTATATCCTTGCGGAAGCACGTTTGTCCGCGTATTACAAGACTCCGTCGGATTACACCATCATAAAAAAGAAAAAAGGCAAAGAACTGCTCGGAATCGCCTATGAACCGCTTTTCCCGTATTTTGCGGATGCGGCGGCGCACGCTTTCCGTACGTATAACGGGGACTTTGTGTCAACCGAAGACGGTACCGGTATAGTGCATACCGCACCAGGCTTCGGCGAAGACGACCAGCGCGTCCTCCAAGACAGCGGCGTACCTACTGTCTGCCCAGTCGATGCGGAGTGTAAATTCACCGCAGAAGTAGAGGATTATCAAGGACGATTCGTCAAAGATTGCGACAAAGATATTATAGAGCGTCTGAAACAAGAAGGCAAACTTGTCAGGCGGGAACAGATACTCCACGCATATCCGCATTGTTGGCGATGCGGTCATCCGCTTATCTATCGCGCGGTAGGTTCATGGTTCGTCAATGTGCAAAAGATAAAGAAAAGTATGATAGCGGCTAATGAGGAAATCTACTGGATGCCTGATCATATCAAAACAGGACGGTTCGGCAAATGGCTTGAAGGCGCGCGGGATTGGGCTATCAGCCGAAACCGTTATTGGGGCAACCCATTACCAATATGGCGCTGCCCCGACTGTGGTAAGACTATCTGTATAGGAAGCATAGCGGAACTCAAGAAGCTTTCTGGAGTCGAGCCTGTAGATTTGCATAAGCATTTTATCGACGAGATAACGATTCCTTGCGCGTGCGGGGGCGTTATGCGCCGTACGCCCGAAGTGCTGGATTGTTGGTTTGAGTCTGGCGCGATGCCTTATGGACAGGTTCACTACCCGTTTGAGAACAAGGAGTTCTTTGAGGAGCGTTTTCCGGCGGACTTTATCAATGAGGGACTTGACCAGACGCGTGGGTGGTTTTACACGCTTACCATTCTTAGCGCCGCTCTTTTTGATAAGCCTGCGTTCAAGAACTGCATAGTTTCCGGGTTAGTTCTTGCGTCTGACGGCAAGAAGATGGCGAAGAGCCTGCGGAATTATACAGACCCCACTGAAGTGGTGAATCAATTCGGCGCCGACGCCTTGCGCCTCTTCCTCATACATTCGGCTGTGGTAAAGGCAGACGACCTGCGGTATTCCGACGAAGGGGTGCGTGACGCGCTTAAAAGCGTTCTTATTCCCCTATGGAATGCTTATACGTTTTTTGTTACGTATGCGAATATCGACCATATAGTACCGTCCATACCGCCAAGCAACCCGACTAATCTGCTTGATAAGTGGATATTATCCGCGGCCGAGTCTCTCGTTGAGAGCGTTGAGTCCGCGCTTGAGGCTTATGACCTTTCCCGCGCGGTCGACCCGATTATCAGCTTCATTGACCAGCTGAACAATTGGTATATTCGGCGCTCTCGGCGAAGATTTTGGCGTTCTGAAAACGACGATGATAAACTCGAAGGATACGCCTGTTTGTATAACGTGTTGAAGACGCTTATCACAGTTACTGCGCCGTTCATTCCGTTTACTACGGATGCGATTTGGCGCAACCTGCGCTCTGAAGATGATTTGGTCTCGGTTCACCTTGCAGATTTCCCGCGAGTAAATGAGGCGCGGCGCGATTTAGCGCTTGAGTATAAGACTTCTGTGGTTCAACGGGCGGTTTCTATGGGCAGGGCGTTGCGTTCAGCGCATAACATAAAGACGCGCCAACCGCTCAAGACGGTGGAACTAGTTACCCGCGATGCAGAGGAAAAGAAGGCACTGTTGGAAATGGAGGACGTGGTCCGCGATGAACTCAACGTTCAGCAGGTGCTTTTCAGTGACGATGAAGACAGTTTGGTAACTTACGAGGTAAAGGCGAATTTCCGTGTGATGGGCAAGGAGTTGGGTAAAGATATGAAGGCGGCGGCGGAACGCATTGCGAGTTTGGGGCAAGACGCTGCACGGGCTTTACTTGACGGCGCAACTCTGACGCTTGAGGTCGAGTCCGCAGACCACAGTCTGCGCCAGTTCGACGTTACGGCTGATAAGCTCGACATTCGGCGTATTGAGAAGGCGGCTTTAAAGGTACTGAATCAAGGAACTCTTACGGTCGGGCTTGATGCCACGATTTCGGAAGAGTTAGCCCAGGAAGGAGACGCTCGCGACCTTATCCGCGGAGTGCAGAACGAGCGTAAGGAGTCTGGTCTTGCGATTACTGACCGTATCAACCTTACGGTTTTTGGCTCCGACCGATTGAAGAAGGCGTGGGATGCCTTTTCTACGCTTGTGTGCACAGAAACCTTGAGCGTTGCGTTTGAGTGGAAACAAGTCGACGGTATGAAGGAGATTCCTGCGGATGAAGAGACTTGGTTCGTGAAAATAGCGAGAGCGTAAAGGACAGGGACTGGACAGCGTTTATCAGTAATTAATTGTCAGGCAATAGGTCTTCGTTGAAGCGCTTTTACCAGAGCCTGTATGTCAATTTCTTGACCAGGTCCGTCTGGGACGAGTTCCTCAAGGGTAATATCCAAGCTGAAAGGACGCCGCGCTACGTGTTCCAGATAATGGGCGTCTGATGATGTGGTAAGCGGATAGCCGAGCGTGTCTACGGATGGAGGTAGACGGACGCACTCAACAGCCGCCCAGGGACCTGATGTTACTACTCCAAGCTGACTCGTCATGGAGAATGCTGATCGGTCGACATGAGCGGGAATCACAATACCGCCGAATTCCGCGACCTTGCCCCCAATATTCTCAACGCTTAAATCAAGAGGATTCACCAGATAATATTCCACTTCACCTTCAACATCGTCATTTTCGTCTACAAACACTTGGTCGCCTGTTTTTTCAGGGTTATTGGGAAAAGGCGTCAAGATGTTATAAGCGTATTCGCTGAAAGCAAGGCTGGCGTCGAGCTTGGTAAACAGGCATAGTACGTGTATTTCCTCAGACGTGGTCGCCTCCATGCCAAAGAGAGGCGCGATACCGAATCGGTGACAGACTCTAGCAAAAGACGGGCAGTTGAGACTGGAGTTGTGATCCGTGAGCGCAAGTACTTTGACGCCCTTCATAGCGGCTGTTTCTACCAGAGCGCGCGGGCTTAACGCTAATGACCCGCAGGGCGAGAGGCAGGAATGATTGTGAAAATCGGCTAAGAGCGGCATTTGTAATCTCCTGATTTATAAAATATACATGGCGCCGCGTTTAGTCAAACCTTTTTTAAAGAATTGCGCCGCAGTTTACTTTACAGCAGATCAGTGATATACTATTCCCATCAACGCCTCCTCTGGAGGACGTAATAAGGAGATACCCATGGAGCGTGATATTAAGGCTCTGGTCAAACAGTTGACCATTGAAGAAAAAGTCGGATTGTGCGGCGGAGAAGACTGGTGGCATCTGCGGGCTGTGGAACGTCTGGGCGTTCCGCGCGTGATGGTGAGCGACGGACCCCACGGCTTACGCAAACAGAATGATAAGGCTGATCATCTGGGAGTGAATGATAGTATTAAAGCGGTGTGTTTCCCAGCCGCCTGTGCAACCGCATCGTCCTTTGACAAAGAACTACTTTATAGGATGGGCGAAGCCATAGGCGAGGAATGTCAGGCCGAGAACGTGTCTGTAATACTCGGTCCTGCTATAAACATAAAGCGAAACCCGCTGTGCGGACGCAACTTCGAATATATATCCGAAGACCCCTTCCTTGCAGGAAAAAGCGCGGCCGCGTTTATCAAGGGTGTACAGAGCAAGAACGTGGGAACCAGCCTGAAACACTTCGCGGCTAATAACCAAGAATTCTTCCGCACTACGACCGACTCCATCGTCGACGAGCGGACCTTACGAGAGATTTACCTTGCGGCGTTTGAAACAGCTGTCAAAGAAGCCCAACCGTGGACCGTTATGTGTTCTTATAACAAACTGAACGGCGTTCATGCTTCGGAACATCAATGGCTACTCACCAAGGTCCTGCGCGGTGAGTGGGGCTTTAAAGGATACGTGGTGAGCGACTGGTTTGCGGTCAGCGATCGCCCAGCTGCGCTCAAAGCCGGACTTGATCTGGAAATGCCGTATTCCGGAGGACATAACGACGAGGCGCTTTTGAAAGCAGTCGAAGACGGCCGTGTACCGCAGGACGTTCTGGATACAGCGGTTGAGCGCATACTGAGTAAAGTCTTTGAATACGCGGATAACCGCCGAATAGAGGCGGAATTCAACCGCGACGCTCACCATGCCATTGCAGCGGAAATCGAGAAGGAGAGCGCGGTTCTCCTTAAAAATGAAGGCGGTCCGGATAATGGACTCTTGCCGCTCAAGAAAGACCAAAAAGTCGCATTTATAGGAGCATATGCTGCAAAACCACGTTTTCAAGGTGGAGGCAGTTCTCATATCAACGCGCACAAGGTAACGAGCACGCTTGAAGCGGTTAGAGCGCGAGGCGTCGACGTTACCTATGTTGAAGGCTTTCCGTCCGATAGAGACGTGGGTGATCCAGTTGCGCTTGCCGCCGCGGTCGAGTCTGCTCTGCAAGCAGACGTGGCCGTCGTCTTTGCGGGATTGCCCGATGCTTTTGAAAGCGAAGGATATGACCGCGAGCACATGAGGCTGCCTGACTGCCAGAACGCGGTTATCGCCGCGGTCGCCGAAGCCCAGCCAAATGTCGTTGTCGTTCTGCATAACGGCTCGCCTGTGGAAGCGCCGTGGATAGCCCGCGTGAAGTCCGTACTGGAACTGTACCTCGGTGGACAGGCTGTCGGCGAAGCGGCCGCCGCCCTCTTGTTTGGCGAAGCAAATCCTTCGGGCAAACTCGCCGAGACCTTTCCACTGCGCCTTGAAGATAATCCTTCCTATGAAAATTTCCCCGGAGACGGTAGAACCGTGGAATACCGAGAGGGCGTTTTCGTGGGCTACCGGTATTACGACTACCGTAAGATGGATGTGCTTTTCCCGTTTGGGCATGGACTTTCGTATACTTCTTTCAGATACGACAATCTGAAGCTTGAAAGGTCCACGGTTGACTTTGTTACAGGCGGCGAAACGCTCATAGTAACGGTCGATATTACTAATACAGGTAAAGTCAAGGGTAAAGAAGCGGTTCAGCTCTATGTGGAGGACAAAACCGGCGCGACTATCCGCCCCGTGCGCGAGCTTAAAGGCTTCGATAAGGTAAGTCTTGCACCCGGCGAAACCAAACAAGTTGTTTTCATGCTGAATAAACGCTCTTTTTCATGGTACAACGTAAAGCTCAATGATTGGTACTGTGGAGCTGGTGATTATAACGTCGTTATCGGCGCGTCTTCTCGCGATTTGCGCCTTTCTGCAACAGTACGGGTAACGTCCCACGTCAATCCACCCTTCCATGTTGACTGGAACACGACGGTCGATGCGCTCTTGAAAGATCCGCGTACCAGACCATTGACTCTGGAGCTGGGCGAAAAGTACTTTGGTAACGATAAGGTACCGGAAGGTTTGGAGAACATCGCCAGCGGTACCAAGTGGGCGGAACGCGGCTACCTAGAAGCGCCCCTGCGTAATCTTTATATGGTACGGGGCATCCCCTACGAAACAGTTAAAAAAATAATCGAGTCGTTTAATAAGTTGCTATAACAGTTAACAGGCGGCAGTTCTAAAAGAACGCGCCGCCTGTTAACTGTGCCATGCCGAGTTGGTGCCAGACACAGGCTTCGTCTGTTTTACGACTTCTCAACGGGCGTTATTCGATGGAAGGAAGCTCTGAACGAGCAGTAGGAGGGGGGCGCGGCAGACGGAGTACTTTCCTGCCGCGCCCCCCTACGCGGGAGCCCTGCCGAGCGGGTCTCCCGCTACCCCCCCCCCAACCACAGGCTTCGCCTGCTGGGTGCCAGACACTCTCACGCATCGTGAGTCCATGCGCTCACGTATCGTGAGCAGACACGCGTCTCGCGTCAGACACGGGTATCGGTGTCAGATACATACATCACCGGTATCAGGCTCATCTAGTAAGTCGGACTGTCGATGCAGACGGTGGTATAGGCTCCCAAACATCCACTCCGCGGCTCGTTCCACAAGCCCAGCCTTCACAGGATTGTCCGCTATGTATTCCCGTACCCGCAAGAAGTCCGTTATCCCATTGATTATCCGTGAATAGAAGCGTTCCCCCCCCCACACATGACCCTTGCGTCCATGCGCTTTGTTCCACGCTTTGGCAAAATTACACTTTATCCACTGCATTATCTCAGATAGATTACCGCCTTCGCCCGGTCTTATCAGGAAATGGATGTGATTTCCCATGACGCAGAAGTCCCATAATTGGAAACGGAACTTTCGCCTCGCTCTCTTAACGAAGGAATAACATCTTGAATTGCGGTTCAAGGAGGCACATATCGTCATGGTCTATTTTCGACGTAACATGGTACGTCGCTCCTTCGAGGAGTACTCGGCGCTTTCTCATACCCATAATACGGAGTTGTTACGGAAATTGCTTCGGTGCCAGACACCGTGTCAATGTTGACAAAAACAATAAAACGCGCTATATTCTCTCTATGAACACGAAACATAACGCGCTCAACACAGCCGTGCCCGCGGCGCTCATGTCCTCGGTGTCTGACACAGACTTCGATGTCTCGTCGGTGTCAGACACCGCACCCGCCGTACAGCGCGGTGTTTCTCCCCCCCCCCCGTGGGATACTTTTAGTACTAAAAACAGCACTACTCCCTTACATCAGACGTGTACCTCGATCGGTGTCTGGCACCGTACCCGTACCTCTTTTACTACATCTATTTGCTTGGTCACATTAGTCATGTGACTATTGTATACGGAGACGCGTTTGAATATAACGGGAGAACGCCTATAACCGTCTCCTATGAAAAAAGCCACTGCACTGAAGAGTCTGTTATGGAATCCACGACCGTTAGTCTGGAGAG
>JAIRSU010000046.1 GCA_031255285.1 Treponema sp.
CGAACTTCCTGCCTTTTAAAGCCCTTCTAAAGCCCTCCGCGTCCTGCTTGTCCCCAACTATGACTTCCGCGTCAGCGCTATACCGAACCCTTCGGCGCCCTCTGTTGAACACGGTTACACGGTGGTTGAGACTGTGAAGACGGCTCACAATCTCCGTACTAATTACACCAGTCCCGCCTAATATTAATATATTCATGGTTTCATTATAATCTTTACGGACGCTTTGTCAACGAGGCTACGTCTGTAAGAGGACTCCTTAACGCGCGGATTTTAATATCCTGAAACAGTGGATAGCAACTTGTCAAATGCCATATTCTTGTGTATGATAAAACACTTATGAAAGTAGCTATAGCGCAGATAAATTCTTTTATCGCTGATTTTGACGGCAACATGAAGAAAATAATCGCATATTCAGAGAAAGCTCAAACGTTAGACGCAGATTTAGTACTTTTCCCGGAGCTTTCAATCTGTGGATACCCACCGATGGATCTTTTAGACTATGATTATTTTATTGAAAAAAATATACAGACCCTTTGCGCTCTTCAGCAGAGTCTTCCAAAAGACATAGCTTGCGGCGTAGGCTTCGTGAGAAGAAGTCCTTATACGATGGGTAAAGCTCTAGTCAACAGCTATGGTATCATAGCTGAGGGAAAACTCGCATTTGAACAAGTCAAGACCCTTCTTCCAACTTACGATGTATTTGACGAAGCGCGTTATTTTGAGAGTGCGCGTGAATGGAACGTGTTTAAATGGAAAAGCGAGAGGATCGGCGCGGTGATTTGTGAAGACATCTGGCGGGAGACAAATATTCCGGGTGTGAATTATGATAGAGACCCTGTGAAAAAGCTTTTCAGCCAAGGCGTAAGCCTCCTCTGTGTTCCATCCGCCTCTCCGTACGTTGCAGGCAAGTTGTCGGTGCGGCGCGACCTTGCACGCCACATAAGTCGACAGGGAAACGTTCCTTTTATTTACATAAATGCAGTGGGCGCCAACGACTCCATCGTTTTTGACGGTAGGTCGTTTGCGTTTGGGGCAGACGGTGCATTTCTCCAAGGCGCAGGCTTTGAGGAAGACTTTTTTCTTTTTGACACTGTGGATTCCCTTGAGAAAACCCCGCTGGTCATACCACAAGCTCCGGATGATGAACTTGATGCTATAGAGAATGCTTTGGTTCTGGGAATACGTGAATATATAGCGAAATGCGGATTTACGCGCGCTCATCTGGGACTTTCCGGAGGCATTGATTCCGCACTTGTCGCCTATCTTGCAGTAAGGGCTATTGGGCAGGACCGTGTTGTATGTCTCAATATGCCGTCTCGTTTTTCGTCGCAAGGCTCCAAGGACGATGCGTCCGAGCTTGCCGCTAGGCTTGGTTGCCGTTATACACCTCTTCCGATAGAACCTGTGTTCACCAGTTTTTTAGATGCATTGGAAGAAGTCTTTGAGAAAAAGCCTTTTGACGTTGCAGAAGAAAACTTACAGTCTCGTATCCGCGGCACACTCCTTATGGCATATTCTAACAAATTCTCTTCAATATTGCTTACTACTGGGAACAAAAGCGAGCTTGCAATGGGTTACTGTACGCTTTACGGTGATATGAACGGAGCATTGTCACCCATAGGCGACCTTTTCAAGACTGAGGTCTTCGCACTATGCAAGCACATCAACGAAAAAGCTCTAGTCGCGGAAAAAAATATTATTATTCCGGAGTCTATTCTCACCAAGCCTCCTTCTGCGGAGCTTCGCCCCAACCAGAATGACCAGGACAGCCTTCCGCCCTACGAGATATTAGATGAAATACTTAAACTTTACTTATTTGACAATCTTTCAGTTGATGAGATAGCAGCGCGAGGGCTTGACAAAGCGCTCGCTACAAGCGTTATAAAGACCGTAGCGCAAGCTGAATTCAAACGCCGCCAAGCCCCACCTGTTCTGAAAGTGTCGAAACGAGCTTTCGGCATGGGCAGACGTATGCCTATTGCCCGAAACGTCTATGAAGTGGATATTTGATGCGGACAGACATAGAAAAGCGAAGACTACGGTTCTATTTCAGGAGGAAAAATGAAGAAATCGTCTAAGAAAATTCTTGCTTTTTTCGTCATTACAGTTTCGGTTTTTGCCGTTTTCGGTGCTGGATCCGTTTTTAGATTGTTTGATTACCTTGAGTCTAAAACTTATGACTTGCGAGTGAACACATTTGCCGATGCCAATAGCCCGTCTGACGAAATTGTCGCTGTAATTCTGGACCAGAACAGCCTTGATTGGGCGCGGAAAACTCACGGATGGGGCTGGCCTTGGCCTCGCACCGCATATTCTGATTTCATTGAGTACATGAAAATCGGTAGAGCTAAATCTCTGGCTTTTGATGTGCTTTTCACCGAAGACTCGATCTACGGTGAGGCGGACGATGCAGAATTCGCCCGCGCGGAGCGGGAATTCGGTGGGTTTATGCAGTCTGCTCACTTCAGTGTTCAAAATGGAGACAGTCGGACAATGCCTCTCGCGGCTAGCGATAAACCTTTCTTTGACACCGTTGGTTTCGGCGGTTTTCTACAAAAGTTTGCACTCAAGGGGGAAGCTAAAGGGCAATTCCCCATACCGGAACTGCTCGTAAGTGCGGGCGCTTTAGGCTCGACTGTAGGAATACCTGACTCGGACGGTGTGGTTCGCAGACTGGCGCTTTTCACTTTATTCGATGGCAAGGCAGTTCCAAGTGAAGCGGCCGCGTCCCTTATACTCGGCGGCTTCTCTCGCCAAGTGTTCTACGATGCGAAAAAGAAGTCTCTGGTCTGGAACGGTCGTAATATTCCTGTTGACAAAGACGGGAAGACTCTCCTCCGTTTTAAAGGACATGATTTTGATAGATACACGCCGTATCCGATTTCTTTGATTCTCCAGAGTGCAGAAGCTTACAAGAACGGGGAAATGCCGGAATTACCACCCGGAGATTTCAAAGATAAATATGTGTTCTTTGGTTATTATGCCCCTGGTCTCTACGATACCGCTCCAACGCCGATAAGTTCCGTGTATCCGGGTATGGGGACACATATCACCATGATGGACAACATCTTACAATACGATTTTACGAGGGAAACCCCACTGTGGCTTAACTTGTTCATCATATTCGCCGCCATCACCCTCGTTGGAGGGCTGACTATCTTCCCTAATAAGGTATATATCTCACTCGGTTCGCTCATCGCTTCCATAACTATTTGTGTAAGTACGGGCTTCCTTGCCTATGAAAACGGATGGTGGTTGCCTATGGTAGCCCCATTCTTTAGTATTATCATCGCCTACCTGACCGCAACCCTGTACAACTACGCAACCGAAGGCAGTCAAAAACGGTTCATCAAGTCCGCGTTTAGCCAATATTTAAGCCTTCCAGTCATAGAACAGCTTTTAGCGAACCCAGACCAACTAAAGCTCGGCGGGGAACGGCGGGAAATCAGCATATTCTTCTCTGACATTCAGGGCTTTAGCACAATCTCCGAAAGACTTGATCCGACTACACTCACAGAATTACTGAACGATTACCTTTCTTTTATGACGAATATCATCCTTGATTCTGGCGGTACCATTGACAAATACGAAGGAGATGCCATCATTGCGTTTTGGAACGCACCTTTGAGTTACCCAGACCATGCGGCACGAGCGCTTGGAGCGGCGATGGAATGCCAACATTCATTGGCAGAGCAACAAAGCTTCTATGAGGAAAAATATGGGGCAAGCCTCATCACTCGTATCGGCTTGAATACAGGATTTGCAGTCGTGGGCAATATGGGTTCTAATAAGCACTTCAACTATACAATGCTTGGTGACTCGGTGAATCTTGCGGCTCGTTTGGAAGGTTTGAACAAACAATTCGGTACCTTTCTTATGTGTACGGAGAAGACGTTCAACGATGCGAATAAAACAATTCCTGCGGACGGGCAGCGATTCGTAGGGAGGAAGCTGGCGTCTGTAGCAGTCGTTGGCAAAAAAGAACCTGCGACCGTATATCAGCCCTTATTTCAAGCCGTTTATATGGAAAACTTATCTGTTCTTCAGAAGTTTGATAAAGCCCGCGATCTGTTCTACGAGGGAAAATTTTTGGAAGCCTCACCTCTTTTTGAGGAAATCGTTAACGTAGACAAACCATCCTTCTTTTATGCGGAGCAATGCCGTTATTATATCAAGCATCCAGATGAATGGAAAGGGTTTTGGCAGGCGACATCTAAATAACTAATAAGCCGCGACTACTCCATATAACTTTAATAAATACCCTTGACAAATTCGATGTTATGGGGGATACTTGAATAGCGGAGAGGTAAAGTGAAAATTTATATAAAAGGCTGGTACGTTGGGGCAGTACTCTTGTCGACTTTTGTTTTGCCGCTCACGTTGGGGGGCATGGATTGGCCGTCTGAAGAGGCGCAGATGAAGAGCAACTTCGGTGCAAACGATCACGGGAACCCGGTAATGGGAACCGTATGGACAGGGCAGGGGGTTGTGCGGTCCGCAGAGACAGGAGAGTTGCTCTTTAACCGTAATGTAAACAACGCCGACCGTCTGCCTTCCCCGTTGGGTGCATGGATTGCTCTGGACCATGGAGATGGACTTATAAGCATATATAGTAGACTCGAAGAAAACAAGAGGCTGTCTCTGCCGGTCACTATTGAAAAGGGCATGGTTATTGGCAATATGGGGGGGTCTGGATGGTCAAACCAAAATGGTTTTTATTTTTTACTCTTTGATAGAAAAGAACGCAGTTATGTAAATCCAGCGATGATCGTACAGCCTGTTCCAGACACGAAACCTCCGGTGATCCAGGCTGTCATGCTGAAGAATGCAGCAGGGGCGACGATTGACCTGATGCAAGGAGACAGAAACTCACCTGTAGTAAAGACTATAAGCCGAGGGACATATACGGTATTTGTCACGGTCTTTGACGGAGTCGACGCCAGTGGAAATACGCTCGCCCCATTCAAGCTTATCTGTTCGTTAAATGGCTTGGAAATGGGGGCTGTCTCGTTTGAAACGTTCTTTTCGCGGAGTGGAGGTCTCATGGTCTATCGAAACGGTCCGGTGGCGGTACGGACGGTTTACAGGGAAGCCCCGTATTTTGAAATAGGGTCAGCGTCTTTTACCTATGGGCAAGCTAGCCTTGAAATTATTGCTCAGGACATAAACGAGAATTTCCAGAGAGCGGTGTTCAGGCTCGACGTAGAATAGGTGCATACGAAGTATATGAGGAAACAATGAAAAGCGGTTTAAAAAAGAGAGATGCCAGTCTCGTCTTTCTGATACTTATCGTGCTGCTTATTGGAGGAACCGTAACCGCCGGGGTGCTGATGGTGAACTACGATTCTATCGAGGAAGCTATAGCCTTGGACAAAGTAATCAATACGCTTTTCATTGTTGAGGGACAAACAGGTAAGCCTCTTTGTTCTTTTGTGCTGATGTACTACCCGGCAACCAAGAGAGCCGCTATTTTTGACATACCGGGAGAGACGGGGCTCATCTTAAGAGACATTAATCGCGTGGACCGTATAGACATGGTTTATCAGCCGCAGAAAATATCGGTGTATCAGGATGAAGTCGCTTCCCTTTTAGGGATTGAAATTAAATTTTCCGTAGTTTTTGACCTTAACAGGCTGGCAAAAGTCATTGATTTACTCGAAGGTGTGGAGCTGTTCATCCCCGTATCGGTTGAAATATTTGATAATAACCCGCCAGTGCTTTTTTCGTCAGGTGTATCCATGATAGACGGGGACAAAGCCGTGTCCTATATCACTTACGAACTCGAAGATGAGGATGCGTATTCTGCAAAACTACGGCGGCAGCGGTTCTTCTACGCTTTTATCAAACGGCTTGAAGAGCAAAACGAGATGCTCAAGCGGAAAGCTGTTGCCAAGCTCTACCAGTCTTTTTTGAAAGTTAGCATGAAGGAGAAAGAGCGGGTGCGACTTTTTGACGAGTATGCGAAGATCAATATGGATCGTATTAATATTCAGACCGTAACAGGCGTAACCCGCGAGGTTTCGGGACAGACCTTGCTGCTCCCCGCGTACAACGGCAGCCTTATCAAAGACATTGTACGCCAGACCTTGGGGGCGCTGGTACGGCAAACTGAGAATTCAAACAGACGAGTATGGACCGCGGAAGTTCTGAACGGCACTTCGACAAACGGGCTTGCAGGTAGGACAGCGGAACTCCTTAAAAATTTCGGATATGATATTATTTCAGTTGGCAACGCTCCGAGCGAGTATGAGAATACGGTCATTATAAATAGAACAGGCTCAGAAGAGATGGTGCGAAATTTCGGCGAAGTGATACGTTGCGGCAATTTTCAGGAGGAGGTATACGAAATGTCCGAGGAAGACGAGAAAAATTTGAACTACCGAGCTGACTTTATCTTAATTATCGGAAGGGATTTTAATGGGCGATATGTTACAGGTGGATAAAGCGGACGCTATCGGGCGTTTGCTTACAGACCACAAGGCAGGTGAAGTGACTATTCTTGACTTAAGGACTCAGAATGCGTTCACTGATTTTTTCGTCATTGGAACTGTGTCAAGCAGTACGCATGCAGATGCGCTGGAACGTACTGTCTATGATTTCGCCCGTGAAAACGGGCTTGACATTACACGAAAGATTCGTCCCCGCACCTTCGGAATGCCTGACTTACTCAACGAATGGCGGCTTATTGATATGGGAGACATTGTTGTTCATATCATGTCTGAAAAAGCACGTTCGTTTTACGAATTAGAACGGCTATGGAGCTGAAACAGTCAGCATAATCGAGCTTAGAAAGCGAATAAAGAAAGATGGAAAAGATAACATTTCAATCAAAAGAAGAATACGCTTGTCCCGTATGTGATACCGTTTTTCACCGTGAGGAGTTACTATCCGGTGGAGGCAGACTCATTGCAGGTCAGCTGACCGATGAACTTCACCGACTCTATCAACCCTCGGCAAAATATGGAGATGTGTATCCGTTAGTCTATCAAGCGACCGTATGCCCCAAGTGTTGGTTTGCCTCAATGGACAAAGATTTTAACCTTCTGCCAAAAAATATCCGCTCTGAGGTAAATGCAGGCGAGGATGATAGAAAAGATGAAGTGAGCCTTCTCTTTCCCAACGTGAATTTTTACGAAAACCGCAATATCATCTCCGGTGTGGCGTCTCAATATTTAGTCTTGAGATGTTATGATTACTACGGACCGAAATTTTCTCCCACCATAAAACAAGGAATTGCTTCTCTACGAACCGCGTGGCTACTTGAAGAACTACACCAGAAACACCCAGGCGAAAACTACGACTGGCTCGCCATGCTCTTCAAAAAGAAAGCGCAGTTCCTCTATGATAGGGCAGTCGAATACGAACAATCTGGCAAAGAAAGCCTTTCCGGAGCGAGAAACCTCGGACCCGATACAGATAAAAACTATGGCTATGAAGGCGTACTTTACCTTTCAGGCATTCTTAAGATGAAATATGGATGTGCAGGGACGGCTGAACAGCGGAACGAGTCCCTCGAAGCTACCAAACGCACCATCGCCAAGATGTTTGGTTTGGGGAAATCTTCCAAAAACAAACCAGGCCCGCTTTTGGAACTTGCCAAAGGACTTTACGAAAAAATCAAACATGAATTGAACGAGACTGATATTGATGACTGAACGAAACATCAAGTTGCTCATTGCCTATGACGGGACAGATTTCTGCGGATGGCAGAAGCAGAACGATAGGCGAACCGTTCAAGAATGTATAGAAAAGGCACTTGAAAAATTGCATAAGCATCCAGTACGCCTTACCGGCGCAGGTAGAACAGATGCAGGCGTGCATTCAACAGGACAAGTTGCGAATTTCTACACCGATATTCAAACTATTTCCCCGAAGCGATTTGCACCCGCGCTTAACAGCATCCTCCCTCAAGACGTCAGTATTCTTTCCGCCGAAGAAACCGCGGACGACTTCCATGCACGATTTGGTGCGCGTTCCCGCACATATCAATACCGCATCATAGCAGGACGTAGCGCCTTCCCTCACGAACGCCGCTATCACCTCTGTTTGAGGAGACGCCCTTCGGTAGTGCGGCTCAACACGCTTGCCCATCTCCTGCACGGAGAAATGGACTGTTCTACCTTTGCAAGTCTAAAAAACCAAAACGAATCGCGTTACCGGTATATTTACCACACAGTTTTTTTTGTTCAAGGCGACTGTCTTATATTTGAGATAACAGCAAACGCTTTTTTGTGGAAAATGGTTCGTTCCATTGTGGGGACCCTGCTCTTTTATGAGGAGAAAGGCGCTTCGCTTGCTGAATTTGTTGCCACCGTTAATAGTCTTGACCGTTCCAAAGCAGGACCAACTGCGCCCGCGCATGGGCTTTTCCTGCAAAGAGTAGACTACCCATCGCGGGTGTCAGACACAGGCAGAGCCTGTTGGACGACTTCTTAACGGACGCTGTCCACTGTCCCCCGTACTATAAAAAAATAAAAAATAACTGAAAAAGCAAAAACGGCGCATAACAGTCATGATCTTTGCTTCACAAAGCCCTTGTCTTGATCACCAAACATCAATACAGCCTGAACGTTAGGCGCCATAAAATCTGAAATTTTTTGTAAAGTTTTTTCTAAAACGATTTGAAACAAATACAAAAAATAAAGTCTCGACAAAAATAGGCTTTCCGTTTATAATACCTTAATGTTAAATAGCTTGAATGACGCGTCCACATAGCGCGTTAAAATGCTCAAGCGGAGGATAATTTATGTCGGAAGTCTTATCAATCGTTTTAGGCGGGGGCAAGGGAACCCGCCTTTACCCGCTCACCAAGGACAGGTCAAAACCAGCAGTTCCTTTTGGGGGCAAATTCAGGATAGTTGATATACCCATATCAAACTGTATAAACGCCAACCTGCGGCAGATATATATTCTCACCCAGTTCAATTCCGCAAGTCTCCACCTGCATATTGCGAAAACTTATACCTTTGATTCATTCTCAAAGGGCTTCGTGGAGATTCTTGCGGCCGAGCAGACGCCGGAGCACACGGATTGGTATGAGGGGACCGCGGACGCGGTGCGGAAAAATTTTCAACACTTCCGCCCTCAGCATCCAGAATACTACCTTATTCTATCGGGTGACCAACTCTACCGTATGGACCTACAGGACTTTCTGAAGAAACATAAGGAGTCCGGTGCGGCTATTAGTATAGCCTGCACCACAGTAAGTAAGGAAGATACTAGTCAACTCGGCATCCTTAAAGCCGATAGCAACAACATGGTTACCGAGTTTCTGGAGAAACCTAGTCCCTCAAAAGACATTTCCTCTTTCAGAGCGCCGAAAGAACTTATAGGCGACAAGAAGGAAGCGTATCTCGCCTCAATGGGCATCTATATCTTCAACGCCCAGTCAATGGAAGATTGTCTGAATAACAATATGACGGACTTTGGTAAGGAAATCATCCCGCACGCCATTGGTAATCTCAAGGTAAACGCTTACGTGTTCAACGGCTATTGGGAAGACATCGGAACCATCAGGAGCTTCTACGAGGCAAACCTTGAGCTTACTGCGCTCAAACCATGCTTTGACATCTATGACGAAAGACATCCCATTTATACGCATAGGCGTAACCTTCCGCCGTCTAAAATGAACTTTAGCACCGTAAACCAGTCTATCGCCGCGGAGGGATGCATCATCACTAACGCTTCTATCACCAATTCCATCATCGGTATCAGAACTATTATTGAGAACGGCGCCAGTCTCAACGGGGTGGTGTGTATGGGATCCGACTACTACGAGTCCGAGATAGTCAAGAAGAATAACGCGGAGCGGCACAAACCAAATATCGGTATAGGCAAGGGCGCTATAGTCAAGGGTGCAATAATTGACAAGAATGCGGCTATCGGGGAGAACTGCCGCATCGGTATTGACAACATTCCCCGTACAGACGGCGAATACGGCAATTACTATATCATCGACGGCGTCATCGTGATTCCCAAAAACGCCGTGCTTTATCCAGGAACCGTGATTTAAGAGGAATAAGCCTCTTCGCGTCTCTGCTAAAAAAGGAGTAGCTACATTGACGTCTGTAACTAAAAGATTTGGCATATTAACGTCAGGCGGGGATTGTCCTGGACTCAATGCGGCCATACGAGGCGTATGCCGCGCCGCTTACGACAAGTACGGTATGATCGGCGTAGGCTTCGCCAATGGGTACCGTGGGCTCATAAGCGGCGATTACCGGGTTTTAAGACGCGAAGACTTCTGGGGCATACTTACGCGCGGCGGTACCATTCTTGGATCAAGCCGCGAAAAACCATTCAAGACTGGAGGCGCCGACTATGACGTAGTTGGCGAAAAAGTCTCGGCTATAAAAGAAAATTATCATGAATTGAAACTTGATTGCCTCGTGGTTCTGGGCGGTAACGGCGCTCATTCTACAGCCTACCGATTAGCCCAAGAAGGACTCAACGTTGTCGGCTTACCGAAGACCATAGATAACGACGTCCAAGGCACGGAACGTTGTTTTGGCTTCCATTCCGCGCTCTCTATCGCTACAGAAGCCATAGACCGCCTCCACACTACTGCACAGAGCCACAACCGCGTCATGGTCATCGAACTTATGGGACACAAGACGGGTTGGCTGGCGCTCTACGCAGGTGTGGCTGGCGGAGGCGACGTCATCTTGATTCCCGAAATCCCCTACAGTGCAAAGATAATTGGCAAGCGTCTCAAGAAGCGTCTTGAGGAAGGCAAAGGCTTTTCTATCGTAGTAGTAGCGGAAGGAGCAATGTCTCGCGAAGAGGCTGCAATGGACAAAAAAGAGCGTAAACGACGACGTGAGAATGTATCAATAGGCTACCGTGTCGCACGTGAGATAGAGTGTGAAGCCAATATAGAAACCCGCACCACAGTTCTGGGATACGTTCAACGCGGCGGCGTTCCCAGTGCATCCGATAGGGCGCTTGCCACCTGTCTCGGTGCAACCGCGGCCGACCTTCTCGCCCGCGGGGAGTATAACCGTATGGTCAGCTTCACGAACGACAGTGTAACATCAGTAGATTTAAGCGTTCCTGCCGGAAAATCAAAGACGGTTCCGCTTGACCACTATATGCTCTACACAGCGCTCTCCGTAGGCGCATGTCTGGGACAATAGCTCGCTTTTTGCTTGAATGAGTAGGAGTTACCATTGGACAAGATTCATCCTTTTGTTTCAAGAGGAGCGGCTATTTAATGTCCATTTATGACAACATTTCAGGAGACAATCTAGCCACAGCCCTCAAAAAGACCCTGGAAAAGGCAAACCGGGCCGATTTTTGCATTGGGTACTTCAACCTGCGAGGCTGGGACCTGTTGCTTGAAAGCGTGGACGCTCTTCCCGGCGGCCAGTTGGACGAGCGGTTCGAGGATGATGAAACCTACAAAGCCCGTGTACTTATCGGGATGCAGAGGCACCCCAGGGAAGAACTCGAAGACTATTACGCCATCAAGAAAAGCGAAATCTCCAATGAAAAAGCCGCCGGGCTGAAAAAAGCAATGGCGGCGGAATTCCGGGCACAATTGACTATCGGACAGCCAAACAATAAAGACGAGGCAACGCTCAAGAAACTTTGTCGGCAATTGAAAACTGGACAGGTAGTAGTAAAACTCCATCTGGCTTTCCCGTTACACGCGAAACTCTACCTCGCTTACCGGGAAGATTATAACTCCCCCATAATCGGCTACCTGGGCAGTAGCAATCTTACTTTTTCGGGGCTTTCAAAGCAGGGCGAATTAAATGTCGATGTAACCGACAAGGATTCGGGACTGCGGCTTGAGCAGTGGTTTCAGGACCGTTGGGACGACCGGTACAGCGTGGATATAACCGGCGAACTGGCAAAGATAATCGACGAAAGCTGGGCGCGGGAAACACCACTCAAGCCCTATTATGTTTACATGAAGATTGCCTATCACCTTTCTCAGGAAGCCCGTTTCGGTATAGCCGAATTTTCCGTGCCAAAGCCGCTACGGAAGGTCTTATTGCCTTTCCAGCAAAACGCCGTGCAGGTGGCCGCCCAGCATCTTCACAAGCGGGGCGGCGTGATGATAGGGGACGTTGTCGGACTGGGCAAAACCATCACCGCTACTGCCCTGGCAAAAATATTTGAAGATGATTTCGGCTACCAGACCTTGATTATCTGCCCGCCGAATCTGCAAAAAATGTGGAACGATTACAAATGGGAATACGGATTGCGAGCGGAAGTAATGTCCCTGGGAGAAGTGCAGAGCAAATTGAAGAACACCCGGCCATTTCGTATTGTTATCATTGATGAAAGCCACAATCTCCGTAACCGCGAAGGACGGCGCTACCGTGCGATTCGCGAATACCTGTATCAGGCGGGTTCAAAGGTAATACTATTGACCGCCACGCCTTACAACAAAAGCTATCTTGATATGGGCAGCCAACTGCGGCTGTTCCTTGACGAGGACGCCGGTCTCGGCATATCGCCCGATCGTTATATAAAAGAAATCGGCGGCAGGGTTGAGTTTGAAGCCCGACATCAGGTAAAAGACAACAGTCTTGCCGCCTTTGAAAAAAGCGAATA
>JAIRSU010000068.1 GCA_031255285.1 Treponema sp.
TTAGCGCCCGGGGTCTACCGGGTACGGATAATCACCCAGTACAGCTCTGGAAGCACGTTTTTGAAGGACCCCCGGCAGATAGATTACGATGTTGACCTGACTGTCCCGCCTGACGAGCCTGTCAAAGAGTCGTCCAACTAGGAATCACGGGTGATTCTAACTAGGAATCACGGGTGATTCTAACTAGGAATCATAAGTGATTCTAACTAGGAATCACAGGTGGTTCTAACTAGGAATCACAGGCGGTTTCAACTAGGAAGCACAGAGGAGTCGTCCGATAGGCAGGGTTTCCCGGAATGACGAAGGGGTCGTTTTTGGGGAAAAGTTTTAGAAGATGTGAGAGTATCGCAAGCCCTTCCTTGCGGATTGTCAATCTGACAAAGGAGAAAAGAACGATGAAAAAGACACTTATTGTTATCTTGACGGCATTGACCATGACGCTCGCCGGGTGCGCGCCCGGCGGCGCGGGCAATAATAGCGACAACCCGGACGCCCCGAATAAGCCCGGCGGCGGCAAGCTTGCGACTGCACTGGCGCGGATAAGCAGTGACGCGGAGGAAGGCGGCGCGTATACCATTACGATAGACGCGGATGAGTCTCTCTCGCCGCAGACCCTTTTCTACAACGGCAAGAACGTCAGCGTCACCCTACAGGGGGATGAAACGGAACGAACCGTGGACTTGAGTTCAAGCGGCTCCCTCTTTACCATAGGAAGCGGCGTGACCCTGAAACTGGGAAACAACATCACCTTGCGGGGACAGAGCGACAACACTGTTTCGCTGGTACAGGTGGACGGCGGGGGGACGCTGGTGATGGAGGACGGGTCCAAGATCAGCGGCAATAGCAGTAGTGGAGAAGACGACGGCGGCGGAGTGTATGTCAGCGGCGGCAGTTTCACCATGAGCGACGGGGAAATCAGCGGCAATTCCGCCTCCCGCGGCGGCGGCGGGGTGAGTATCTGCTATAGGGTGTATACCGGCAACACCTCCTATAGGGGCGGCAAATTCACCATGACCGGCGGTACAATCAGCGGCAATACCGTCAGCAACTGGGGGTACGGTGGCGGGGTATGGGTCGGCCGGGATAATCCCGATGACGCCTATCGCAGCGGCAGCGCAAGTGAAGCTATTTTCATCATGAGCGGCGGTACAATCAGCGGCAATTCCGTCCGGAGCAGCGACGGAGTGCACAACTCCTTCGGCGGCGGAGTGTATGTCGATATGTTCGGCGACTTCACCATGAACGGCGGTGAAATCAGCGGCAATTCCGCCTCCTTCGGCAACGGGGTGTATGTCGACGGCAGATTCACTCGGAGCGGCGGCACAATCAGCGACAAGGTCAGTAGTGAATGGTGAATGGTTACCATGAATAGCCCGGCAGTTGCGGGCGCTTCGGGGGATATCAATGACAACAATAGTAGGTCAAGCAACTTGAAGAATAACGGCTGGTAACCGCAAACGGTGTCAGACGCCGGCGCGAAAGCGCGGGTGTCTGACACCGAAAAAGTGTCTGACACCGAGTAGCGGCGGGGGCGTGCGCAAGCGCGCGTCCCCGCGATTTTTTTTGTACGGGTGTCTGGTGTTTGGGTGTCGGGCGCCGGAGGCATAGGTTGGCACCGGCGCGATAGCGCGGGTGTCTGACACCAGAGAAAGTGTCGGGCGCCGAGTGGTGGGGGCGTGCGCAAGCGCGCGTCCCCGCGATTTTTTTTGTACGAGTGTCTGGCACCAGAGAAGGACTTCATACGGGGTGTTGTACGAAAAGGTGCGCCGCTGTCCCCGACTAGTGGGGTGCGGAGAGTAAGTGTCTGGCACCAGAGACAGTGTCTGGCGCCGAGTGGTGTGGGCGTGCGCAAGCGCACGTCCCCGCGATTTTTTTGTACGGGTGTCTGGCGCCACAGGCATAGCCTGTTCTAGGACTTCATACAGGGTGTTGTTTGAAAAGGCGCGCCGCTGTCCCCGTCAGACGCCGTTTCTTTATGTCAACATTCCTTGCAATATGGACATAAAGTCGTTTAAATACATGGCATATTCTGGAGAACCGATGATTTCCACACATCCTTGCTCCACTCCTTCCACAAACGCAACGTCTTTAAGCAGAACTTTCAAAGCGCCGCCGATGCTGAAGAAGTGGAATAGCACAAAAGGAGAGCGCCGTGTATAGACCCCATGTCCAGACTTTGACCTTCCCGCCTTTACTCGCAGGTAACAGGCAACCGCAGGAGGTCCGTTAGCTTCGCCATCCACGATGAATTGGTATATGCGCTCAGGCTGACGGCGGCACCATTCGGACATATCCGGGTCGCCCAGCTTATTGTAGACCGAGAGAGCCCGCGTTATCATATAGAGACTCATCTTCACCTTGAGTCTCTGCTTTGCAGGGTCCTTGGGACGACTCGACGGCATCATTAACATGAGAGACATGAGTAAAGAAAACACTTTGAGCAACAGCCCTAGTTTACCCAAGCCTTTTATCGACGGCAATGCCAGTCCGCCGCGGAACATCGTATTCATCTTCGCCAAAGATGAAAAAGTGAGGGCAATGTCTGGTTTTTTACCCACGGACTCCACGGTTCCTTGAATTACGGAAAACCGCCCTTTATCAAACACAAGATGACAGGCAAGCAATTCACCGCCGGCTTTTTCCCAAAAAGCACCTATTTGCACAATAGCTTGAACATTCTGAAACTTCGCCTTCATTGAAGGGTCGTCTTCAAGAACGACCTTCATTACCGGAAACGCCGCATTAAAGAACAGTTTCGCGGTGGTTATGTCCTGTTGGATTGTTTGTGTCATGGTTGCTCCTTAAACCTATTCCTCGATTCCAACTTTACTCGTCCTCCCAATCCTCGTCAGCCTCGAACTCCATGCCCATCATCTCGCGGACTTTTGCGACAATGCCATTGCTGTCCAAACCGTAATGCGCGTAAAGATCTTCCGCATATCCGATTTCAGCAAATTCGTCTTGAATCCCGTGCTTCTTGAACACACAGCCTTTCCCAGATTCCGCTATGACCCCACCGACCGCATCGCCTAGACCTCCGATAACGTTATGTTCTTCTACTGTAAGAATACGCCGTGTATCTGTAACCGCCTTAAGAATCGCCTCGCGGTCAATAGGTTTGATGGTGTGCATGTTGAGGACGCGCACCGAAAGACCATCCTGTTCCGTGAGGGTTTTTGCGGCTTGTACCGATTGCAGAACCGCGACGCCACAGCAAATTATCGTAAGGTCTGTTCCTTCACACATGGTAACGGATTTACCGATTTCAAATGGATAATCTTCATTCTCATAACAAGGCGGCTCAAAACCGCGCCCGATACGTATGTAAACCGGTCCTGGAACATCCAGACTAGCGCGAACAGCTCTACTCGTTTCAATACCATCCGCCGGCGCGATGACCGTCATGTTAGCAATAGAACGCATAATGCTTAAATCTTCGGTACAATGATGAGTAGTTCCCGCATGTCCAAATGACACACCGGCATGTGTAGCAATGATTTTAACAGGCAGGTTCTGATATGCGACGTCCGTACGTACCTGCTCGCCTGCACGAAGACACGTGAAAACCGCCATTGTGGATGCGAATGGGATGAGCCCAGCTTTTGCTAGTCCAGCCGCTATACCGAACATATTTTGCTCTGCGATGCCCACATTGAAAAAGCGCTCCGGGAAAGCGTTTGCAAAGTGAACGATGGCGGTCGTCTTCGCCAAGTCTGCAGTAAGCGCTACGATGCGATTGTTGACTTTGCCCATCTCCGCAAGCGTACGCCCATATATTTCCCGCGCCGTCATGGTCGCGGAATCATAACAGTTCCAAGTGGTTCCTGTGATTATGTTTGCCATTAGTTACCTCTCTTAAAGAGTTAGGAATTAGAAGCGGTTTATAACAATAAACCTATTCTCCCCCTTATACCTTCATTATTGAAGCCTTTGCCCTTTCCGCCAATTCTGAATCCGCGGAACCATAGTGCCAGACAACATTATTCTCCATGAAGTCAACGCCCTTACCTTTTACCGTGTTTGCGATGATGACAACCGGTTTATCTGTTGCAGACCATGCCTTGTCCAAGGCTGCGGACAACTCCGCAAAGTCATGACCATTTGCCTCTACGACCTCCAAACCAAAGCTCCGCCACTTATCTGCAAACGGCTCCAATCGCATAATCTCTTCGGTAGGACCGTCAATCATCAGACGATTGCGGTCAACAATAGTTATCACATTGCCAAGTTTAAAATGGGCGAGCGACATTGCCGCCTCCCATACACTGCCTTCACAACATTCGCCGTCTCCCAAAAGACAGACGGTTTTGTAATTCTTCTTGAGATATCGAGCGCCGAGTCCGAGACCAACGCCTATAGACAGTCCATGTCCAAGCGAACCTGCCGACACGTCGCATCCCACGACCTTGTTACCGTCTGGGTGCATGGCAAAAGGTGAACCAAAATGGTTAAAGGACTTAAGCTCCGATTCGGAGAAAAAGCCTTTCTTCGCTAAGACAGGTATGAATCCTGCGGCCGCGTGTCCTTTTGATAAGATGAACCTATCGCGCTCCTCCCATTTTGGCTCATTCGGACGGACGTTAAGATATTTGAAGTAAAGAGTGGTAAGTATTTCTGCTATACTCAACGATCCGCCGATGTGAGCGCCCCCGGACCACAGAACTATGTCTATCATCGTGAATCGCAACTCACGGGCGATCTTTTCAAGATTACCTATTTCTTCAGCTGAACAAGCCATAAATGCCTCCATATAAAAAATTAATACTAAACTATAACATACGTTTCTCTATTCCACAAGAAAAATAAAAATAAATATTGAGCAGTAGTTTAAAGATCATGAAGCATATTTAATGCCTCTATTCATAAGTTGTCATAATCGCAATTACTTCTTTACTAACGCCTATGGTCGAGTTTACGCAACTTCCGTCTTTGTTTCCTCTCTCGGGTCAACCAGAGAGGATAAGTCGCCGCCGCCCTTGAAACGTAAGACGTTCACCATGAATATGTTGAGCTTGTTGACGATATTCGGGGGAAGCAGGTTACCGTCAACTTCGACCGAAAGCGTCGGGAAGTCGCGCTCACGCGCCCAAGGCGTGAAAAGCCCTTCAATAACCCGTCCTATCAGACATGCAAACGGCGAAATATTCACAATACCCGAATAACCGCTCATCATAGCAGTTGCAGCTACACCAGACGAAACCGCGATTTCCGAATTAAGCTCTAGGTTCACAAAATGCTCCTGGGTATTCTCCATTATCTTTCGCATATCGCGTGGTGAATCTGCGACCAAACCCGTCGACTCAAGGATAGACAGTACCCTCTTCTCAACCGAATGTTTCCACGCTTCCTCAATTTCAAGCTTCTTCAAATCAAGAAACGGCTTGGAAAGCAGGCGCTTCGCGGGATTCTTCTCAAGGTTGACGAGCTTCTTGAGTGAGTATTCACGCACAAAGTCAAGGTAATGAATCCATTCCGCGATGCTTGCCACTTTCACGACTATCCCACGCTCGCTCATAAGCTCAATCAACTCTCCCACCGCAAAGTCGTCTCGGCGTACATAGATTTCTCCCACAATCAATACCTTGGGGCAATCCGCAACTTTACGTTTCAGCGGTATCTTTTTCACTACCGATGCGGTTTTCTTAAGCTCATCCCACACGTCTCTGGGACGAAATTCTACCGCATCCATCACTTTGCGCCACGCGGTCTCAAAATCGCGGATCGCCTGTCTGGGATTCTCTGCGGTCGCCAGCAGCGCAGTCTGAATATCTTTAAGATAATCTGCAATTAAAAGCCCTTTCCACATCTCCTTGGCGAAGGTGGGACCGAGTTCCGTGTAAGAATTGTCTGCCGAGAGCGTGAAAATTACTACATTCTCTAACCGCAAGTCTCGAAAGAGATTCTCATAATAGACAAAATACTGACCTGTTCGACACGGTCCTGTCGTAATCGGCACGAAAACAAGGTAAAGCTCGTCCTTGCGGTACTTCTCGCTTGAAATGAACTGCAAGACGCTTCCCAAAACCAGATGACTCGGCACACACTCTTTGCCGGACGCATGGGCGCGAGCGATTTGCACGGTCTTCGCAGTCGCTACAGGAAGAGCCTCTGCATTTATGCCCAGACTACGGATCGCAGCTGCCATATATTCAGTGGAGATTGCGCCCATGTTCGACAAAAGCACCTTAACGCGCTTATCGTTCATTATTTTCACCTGTTCGCCAGTCTTCTCATTATCGACACGCAGGTCAAAATCATCACTCTGAGGTATCTTTTCAGCAACGAATTTCCAACCGTTACGGTAACGTTCCGCCTCAATTTCCGTCTTCTTGGATAAATAACCTTCAATGACGTCCAAAAACGCCTCAACCCGCGTGTCCACACCCGCATCAGCGGAATGTGAATCTAGCTCTAACACAAGGAAAGGTTTCTGTCCCATCGACCACTTCAAGTAATGCAAAATGAAAGAATCAGGCGCACAGGAGAAGTTTGTAATATAAGCAACGTAAATATTATCCTCTTTTTTGAGAAAATTCGCGCTCTTTACATCCTGTTGCCCATAATACCAGTACATATTCGGGAAAATTTGTTCGTCTTCAAAAGGGAGAATGTCAAAAGGAACAATAGAATAACCGCGCGTAGTGAATTTTCGGGGAATTCCCATATTGGCTTCGGAGGTGAAAGCGTTGTAAGGACGCCCCAGTACCGCAATCACCGGACGGGACGCATTTCGCGCCTCTTCCAACGCTTCACGTCCAAGCCTTTTGCACGCATCCATATAAGCTTTCTGCCTGCCCATGGCCTTTTCAAAGGCGGCTTTGGTTTCTTCAGGCAGGACGCCGAGTTTTTTCATCGTTTCAATGAAATATTCCAGTGCCTTTTCCTCTCCAAATTTAAAACTCACTACGAGCGTAAGCCACTTTTGAGGGTCTACGTCTGGGAAAGCTTTTTGAATATAATAAGGCAGGCTCTGGGTGATAGGGCAAAAGTTGGCGTGAACAGAGTCCTCGTAGCTGGGCATATCGCGGAAATGAGGCAAAAACACATAATCCGCGCCCTTATCCAAACAATCCTGCACTGCACCATGCGCTATCTCCGCTGGAAAGCAGTAAGTTGACTCCGCACGGGCAACGCCTGCATGAGCGACTTCACTGGAAAGAAAGGTTTTAATACCAAGCTCATGAAAAAAATTCGCATAAAGAGGATAAAGCGTGTGAACAGAAAAGGCACGGGGGATACCCACAGTATAGGTGCGTTTTCTGGGCGTATCAGCATCATTTGAAGGTACGAATTCTTCAAATAACATCTTTTGACGACGTTCTACATAGTCAAACACCGCAACGTCTTTGACCGCCTTTCGCATATTCGCGTATTTATTGCACCGCCCGCCGAACATATACTTATGGTCATTGACGGTGAGAATCTGAATGGGACAATGGTTTTCGCAGGCTTGGCATGTAAAAATCCGCTCATAGACGATTTCACGGGTGAGCAAGTCTTCAATAACCGTCTGTTTTTCCGCCAACAACCCTTCTGCGTGTTTACGTTTCGCCAAGAGCGCCACACCGAAACAGCCCTGTAGTTCAGGGGATGGCGGCACGAGAATCTCCTTGCCGATAAGCATAGCGAAAGCTTGTGGAACAGCGGGGTTTTTCGCCACACCGCCTTGGAGGAATATTTTACCGCCTATGGTACGCGCGCCCACGACGCGATTCAGATAATTCGCCGCTATAGAGCAAACGATACCCGCGGTGATATTTTCCCTCGTTGCGCCCTGCTGAACCGCCTTGCGTATGTCAGAATTGATGAAGGCGGAGCAATGTTCCCCGAATTTACAAGGAGCATCTGCACCGAGCGCGATTGGACCAATGTCTTTTGCATTGTGGATCGACAAGTCTCCGTCCGCAGACTCTTCCAAGAATGAACCTGTACCTGCGGAGCAGGCTTCGTTCATCGCGTAGTCTATCGGAACGCCGTTTTTCAAAAGCACATATTTTGCATCCTGCCCGCCGATTTCAAAAATCGTCTCTACATCAGGATCAAAATAGGTCGTACCGACAGCGTGTGCGATGATTTCGTTATAAACGCCCGGCGTTTCCAAAAACACGCCAAGTATTTCCCTAGACGAGCCGGTTGAGGCTACGAGGGAAATATCTATTTCCTTGCCGCCGGTATCTGTGAGCGCCTTATCCTGCACAACCTTCAGACATTCTTTCAATGCCTTTACGGGGTCCCCATGTGTACGTCCGTAGTGGCTGGCGGCTATTTCGTCTGTTTCCGCGTCAACGAGGCAGACTTTGGTTGTTGTGGAGCCGCCGTCGACTCCGAGTATATAGGTACGTCCTTTTTGAATCTTGCCTTCTGGTTTCTCAAAGTATTTCACCTTATCCTGATAATCTTTCAGCGTGTGGAGGCTCCCGAAACGGACTTGGTTAGGGCGGAGAAGCTTATCAGGCGTGGGTAAAGGCGTACCCGACTTGAGCGCGAGGACCGCGGCTCCAAGCGCCTCAAAGACGGCCGCACTTTCCGGTATGACGAATTCAATTTCAGGCGCTTTTTCACGGATGAACCTGACGATGTGTCGGTTGAGGGTTACACCGCCGATAAGCACGACTCTGCCTGCCGTAACTTTGGCGCGTTTCAAGAAATCTACGACTTTGGTTGCGGTTACATCAGATAAGGATAGTACAATATCATCTTTAGTAGCCTCGCGTTTGTTAAGGCGATGTGTGCAATCACTCTTCATAAAAACTGAACAGCGGGTTGAGAGAGGGTAAACTTTTGCGGTATCCGCTATCTTATTTATATCTTCGAGCGTCATATCCATGCGCGCGAGCTGTTGTTTGAGGAACTCGCCCGTGCCTGACGCGCATTTGTTACCTGAAAAGCTATTGACGATTTTTCCGTCTCCGCCCAGACGGTACACGATTAGGTCTTCCCCGCCCATACTCACAACCGCATCCGCAGAGAGGTTAGACGCTTGCAGGGCGGCTTCCACGCAGAGGGGTTCCAAAGTCCCCGCAACATCGAACATGAAGCGCCCTTCGTTGCCGGTCGCCAGAGCGGGTACTCCCTGGAGGACGTTCTTATCAGCCAGAAGTTTTTGAACAGCTGTAGAAAAATCGCCTTCATGGGGTACGGCTGCTCCCCATTCTATATCTCTTTCATTATATAGTACCATTTTAAGGCTGGTCGAACCGATATTTATTCCTAAAGATTTCATAGGCTTATGATAGTAAAAATGATGAGTATGTGCAAGAGGTTGCACTGTCTAATAATTAGTCCGGTCGACCTTGCACTCCTCGTATGCTATCAGTCATTCTACTACTGGCTAGGTGCAAGTACGCACTCGGACTAGGTGCAAGTACGCACATGGACTAGGTGTGAGTATGCACATGGACTAGGTGTGAATACGCACTCGGACTAGGTGTGAGTACGCACATGGACTAGGTGTGAATACGCACTCGGACTAGGTGTGATGGGTATTGTCTGAAAAGGGTGCGCCCGCTAAACAGGCTCCGCCTCTACCGTTCGTGCAACGAAACAGCGCCAATGATTTGACAAGAATCAATTTTTTTTTTATAATAGAATAAGTATGACAAAGAAACAATTCACCGTTATCACGGTTCTATCCGTAACCGCCATCGTCTTGGGTCTGCTCTTGAGCAGGCGTTTATGGTTCAGGCTTGACCTCACGCGGAACCGCGCCTATACCATCTCTGAAGTTTCTAAGAATCTGTATAAAGAAATTCCAGACCAAGTCCTCATTACCTATTACCTTTCCGAGAAACTCGCTTCAATGACCCCGATTCCCGCAGAAATAGAAGACCTCTTGCGGGAATACGCCGCGTATTCCCACGGCAAAATTCGCGTCATGGTTAAAGACCCTGCAAAGTCCCAAACTACAGACACGATTGAACAGCTCGGAATCCAACCGCAACAGATACAAAATATCGAAAAAGACGAGGCGAGCATCGCAACCGTGTATTCAGGCGTTGCCATTGAATATCTAACCCAGACCGAAGTCCTGCCCGTCGTGTTCTCCCTAGACACGCTTGAATACGATATTACCAGCCGAATCCGCTCCATGGTACGAGGAACCAATGAGGAACTTGGGGTTATCGTGGGCGATACGTCCAGACAATGGGCGCAGGATTACCAATATCTGGACCAAGCCTTGAAACAGGCAGGCTTTATCGTGCGGGAAATCAACGCAGGGGACGAAATTCCAGACGCACTAGACGTTCTTTTTGTGTTTGGCGGTGTTGAAAATCTCGACGATTGGGCGCTTTACCGTATAGACCGCTATATCCAAATGGGCGGAAATGTTCTTTTCGCAACCGAAGCAGTCGCGGTTAATACGCAGGGATCCCTTGAAGTCCGGCTCATGGAAGACAGAGGGTTGCTCAAAATGCTCGCCGTTGCAGGCGTAACCATCGCACCGTCCCTCGTGCTTGACCACTCCGCGCTCACCATACAATACCAGACTGCCACCCGCTTTGGCGCACTCCAGTACCGCATAAGCCGCTACCCACTGTGGTTCGGCGTTCTTGCGGATAATGGCGACCCGGAACAGCCGATAACCGCACGTTTCAACGGACTGGACTTGTTCTGGGCAAGCCCACTCGAACTTAATCCTCCCAGCTCAGTAACAGCTAAGCCGCTTTTTACCAGCACACAGGAAGCGTGGCTCCAAACAGAGAACTTCTCTGCAAATCCTGAACTCGGGGGGAGCTTCAACACGGAACCAGACACAACAGGTCAAAAGATTCTCGGAGCCTCCCTTCATGGCGTGTTCCCTAGCTATTTTGCTAACCAACCCAAGCCGACGCGCGAAGGCTCCGATGAAATCCTACCCGATATGCCCGCAACCCCAAAAGAAGCGCGCATTATCGTCATCGGCGACAGCGATGCGGCGTCCGCTTTTATTCAACGGCGTGAAAACCTAGATTTCATGGTACAAACAGGGCTTTACTTATCCAATGACCCAGACATCGTTGGCATAAGAAATAGACAGCCTCAAGCAGGACGGCTCGATAAGATTCTGGATCCAGCAAAAAAAGCCGCCGCCATAAACATGGTCCGTATCGTTAACTTGGGAGTCGTTCCACTTATGGTCATTGGATTCGGTCTATTGCTGGCGTGGAAACGGAAAAAAGCTAGTTTGAAGTAGAAGACGGAGGGAAACGTCTTATCCACAGAGCGCCGCTTGAAGCTATCAGGCTTGGCTCCCTGCCGACGAACCCTCCCCTTCCCTCTCTCTGTCTAATTATTTAATGGAGTAAAATATGACGTATAACAAGAAATTAACTATATTATGTAGTCTGGTCGGAGTTTTAGCTATAGCGTATATCGGTACGCTCGTCTTTGACCCAGAACGAATGAACGCGCGGGATGCGGCGTTTGCATGGCTCGATGCAAAGTCGGCGTCCCAAGTTTCAAGTATTGAAATAAGCAACCCCAACGACAAAATAAACCTGGTGAAGAAAAACGAAGCATGGTTTGTTGAGATTGACGAAAGGGAATATCCCGCAAAGAACGCGCGGGCGTCTGATTTGATTAACCTTTTATCTAAAAAGGACGCCTATCCAGTGCGGAGTAGAGAAAGCGCGTCTCTTGAACAACTTGGACTTACAGAAGACAAGGCGAACAGACTTGTCATTAGGAATGGAGATGCGGTGTTGCTTGATATGTTTGTGGGTTCTGAAGCCGCGACTGGGCAAATATACCTGCGAAAAAACGGGCTGAACGAGGCGCGTACAGGTTCAGTCTCGCTTGATGGGTATATTACGGGAAGAAAAGTTTCATGGTACAACCTCAGATTATTCCCGGAAACTGAAAAATTAACCGTTAGTTCGGTTCAAGGTATTGATATCACGCCGCCGCCTACCGGCGAAGAAGTACAGACCCCGGTAATGCTTGCACGGGCTGAAGGCGGCTGGATGGTCAACGGGGAAAAGATAGACGCCGCAACAGTGGAATCTTACGTCCGCGGCGTACTGGACGCAGAAGGCGAAGACTTCGTAGCCTCATCTTTTAGCGCCGATTCCACTGAAGGCAAAATCGTGATATACCTTGACAACGGAACAAATCGTACCATAAACGCAGGCGCTTTGTCGGACACAGATAGGCGAGATGTAACGGTTTCTAGTTCAGATTATGTTTACACGCTCTCAAAGTGGATGCTTGATAGACTATTCAAATCAGCGGACGACTTCAAATAAGTTCTATATAACCGCTGTATTGTGGTTCATGATTAATGAAAGACCTATGGAGGTAAGTAAGATATGTTTGAATATAAAACGCAGGGAGTCTGCGCGACAAAAATTCGATTCGACCTAAAAGACGATAGGATTTACAGCGTCTCTTTTGAAAGAGGTTGCAACGGCAATCTAAAAGCGATTCCTATTCTAGTGGAAGGCATGGAAATAGAAGAATTATTGAGCAAACTTAAAGGGATAAAGTGTGGATATAAGAATACATCCTGCGCCGACCAGTTAGCAAGAGCGGTTGAAAGCGTGAGATAAATTTCATGGTTACATTTGTCATATAAGTCAAAGCAAAATCCACGATATCTCCTTTTAACGTAAAAGGAGAGTATTTCTTATGGAAGATTTAAATGCGTTAATGAAACATTACACAGCGGGAGAACTGCAAAAGAAGGATTTTGAAGGGCGTATCTTTCAGTTTATCGTTGACAATCCTCGCTGTTTTCATTTGGCCGACTGGGATCGGGAAGCTTATATTGATTATTTATGCTGGTTTTATCCCCGTTTGAGCAAAGCTATAGAGACATATAAGAATACGGGATCATCTTTTGGCGCATATCTCAATACTATAGTGCGATGGTCTTCAAGGGAATATCGTTGCAACGAGATGGAACATGGTATTACTGAATATGCGTGTTGGGAGGCTCGGGCATATGACGTTTGCGAAACAGAGGCTGTATATCCTATAGAAAAGACAGAAAAGGCGAAAAATGCGGAAATAGTCTTTGAAGGCAAAAGAAAAAAAATTGCCACTACGCAACAGATTCTGATACTACTCCTTAAATCTTATGCCTTTGTGTCTGATGAGTTTGTGGAACAGATAGCCTCTTCCATCAATATCGAAGCCGCTCAACTTAAAAAATGGATTTCTGAAATCAGAGCTATCAGGTTTAAACATGACGAGGAAATACGGTGTTTAAAAGAGCATATACACACTCAATTTTACAGGTGCCTTTCTTTTGAACAACGGCTGAATGTATTATCCCCCTCTTGCTCCAAGTACAAAAAGATAGAGGACTATCTCGTACGAGGAAGAATACGCCTTGCCACAATGAAGAAACGACTTGCGGGTCTCAGCACCAGTGCAAGCAACCGCTTGGTTGCCGATATTTTAGGTCTTTCCAAAGGAACGGTTGACTCAAGCCTTTATGCAATCAAAAAGAAATGGAAGAAGTGGAAAATAAATAGTGAATAACATCGCTATGAAGAATACTATTCACTACACATCAGTCTTGCCATGACTTTTGCGTCTCCGATGATGTTGCTGACAAGGGCATATTCATTTGGCTGGTGAGCCGTATCGTCTAAACGCGCCCATACTACCGCGTCTATCCCCCTGTTGCGGAGAGACGCGGCGACGGTACCGCCGCCTATGCCAATGGGTTTTGTATCAACGCTATAAATCTCCTTCACAGCCGCGGAAAGTCTCTTTACAAGAGGTGCATCTGCCGCCGTCGCCTTTGATTCGGATTGCTGGCAGATTTCATAGGTAATCTTTACCTTGAAACAGCTCTCGATTTCTGATTTTACCTCATTAATTTCGTCAAAGACCTCTCTGAGCGAGTATTGCGGCAGAATCCTCATATCCATATAGAATATATCTACACCTGGTATGGTGTTCACGTTTGGAACATTGGTTTCTTTTTTCGTAGGTTGAAAGGTCGAAGAATCAGGCTCAAAGAGACTGTCGCGGGCGTTGAATTTCGTGGATAGACGTTCGTAAAGCATGGTCAAGAGGTAAGCGCCCGCAAGGTGAGCGTTATTGCCTCGGTCAGGACGGCTTCCGTGCGCCTGTACACCAGACGTAGTAAACTTCAGCCAGACGAGGTTCTTTTCGGCAATCTCTATGCTCTGACCTTTAGAATCTCCACTGTCGGGAATCAAAGCAACATCATCCGTGCAAAACAAATCTGGACTGTTCTCAATTAACCACAATATGCCGAATTTACTGCCCATCTCTTCATCAGCGGCGAATAACAGCTTCACGGTAAAATCAGGCTTAACGTTATTTTTGACAAAGGCAAGCGCGGCAAGGCACGAAGAAACCAAGCCTTGTTGATTATCCTCAACCCCGCGCCCTATGAGTCGCCCATCTTTTTCAACAAGGACCCACGGGTCGCTATTCCATAGACTCCGCTCGCCAGGCGGCACAACATCCAGATGGCTGATTATCCAGAGCCTTTTTTCACTATTCCCATGAATAGTTGCGACAATATTTGGGCGGACGCCGCCTTTCGCCCTTTTGTCAGGCGCATCGAACCGTTCAATATTAGTGACGCCGTGTTCTTTAAGCCATCTTTCCAGAAATTCAGTCTTGTCTATTTCACCTTGGCCGCCGGAATCCGGTGAAACTGCCGGCAGTTTGCATAGTTTTGTCTCAAGCTCCACCGCAAGAGCGGTGGAACCTTCTATAAAATCAAAAATCTCCTGCATTACAGATGCTCCGCTATTTTGTCAATGAATTCCCATGAGTCAAGGATTTTTTCCGGCTTTGGTTCCGCAAGCTTCGCCAAATCGCCGGTCATAAAGCCGTTTTCTATGGTTTGCAGAGTCGCCTTTTCCAGCTTTTTTGCGAACGCTATCAGTTCTGGTAAATCGTCTAGTTCTCCACGTTTAGCAAGCGCCCCTGTCCATGCAAAGATCAGCGCAACAGGGTTAGTACTAGTTCTTTCGCCCTTTTTATATCGATAAAAATGTTGTTGAACCGTGCCGTGGGCCGCCTCGTATTCAAACGCGCCGGACGGCGACACCAGAACGCTCGTCATCATAGCCAGACTCCCGCTAGCGCTGGCGAGCATATCGCTCATCACGTCTCCATCATAGTTTTTGCACGCCCAAAGAAACCCGCCTTCGCCTTTCACCACCCGGGCTACTGCATCATCTATCAATGTATAGAAATAGTCGATGCCCATAGTTTCACACTTGTCCCTGAATTCGGTTTCGTAAACTTCATTGAATATCTCTTTAAAACATCCATCGTAGATTTTGGAAATAGTATCCTTCGCAGCGAACCACACGGATAATTTTTCATCTATCGCGTAAAGAAAGCAAGAGCGAGCGAAATTGCGGATAGATTCATCAAGATTATAGAGCCCCTGAATAATACCCGCTCCAGGCATATCCGCAACGCGCAGACGTATTTCAACACCATCTGTGTTTGTGTAGACCAATTCTACCTTACCTGCACCCGGTATACGCATTTCCGCGTTCTTATAGACGTCTCCGTAAGCATGGCGTCCGATAACAATAGGCTTTTTCCATGTAGAAACGCTCGGCTTGATGCAGGAGACCACGATTGGCTTGCGAAAAACAGTCCCATCTAATATCGCCCGCAGAGTAGCGTTAGGACTTGGGTACAAGTTTTCTAGGTTATATTCAATCTTTCGCGCCGCGTTTGACGTTATAGTAGCGCATTTCACCCCAACCCCAAACTTTTTGACAGCATAAGCCGCTTCAGCCGTTACCCTGTCGCCCGTCTCATCTCTATTTTCAAGTCCCAAATCATAGTATTCGCTCTTCAAATCCACAAAAGGTGTTAATAACCTGTCCTTTACCACAGCCCATAGGACTCTGGTCATTTCGTCGCCGTCAATTTCAACAATCGGCGTCTTCATCTGTATCATATTTGCTCCTTTCTTTATTGTTTGAGGGAGTTGTAGAAATATTGATTAGAATACGGCGCGTCCCGCTTTCCATTCTCTATTACTTACTTCTTGCTTCATATCATAGCAGGAACATAGAGGATGTTCAAGTCAGTACAACCTTTTGACTAGAATGGTAAACCTCTTTTGCCTGTTTCAGGAGGGGGCACTTTCCAAAACGCAGTCGGCTGACCGTAAGCCTATCACCGCGCCCTCCTACGCAAGAGCCTCGCAGTCATTCGGACCACAATCATTGTGCAGTATAAAAGCAGACGCAACCTGTGGGTCTCCCGTCACCCCTCAACCATCAGGCTATCCCCGCCAAGACTAGAAGCATCTGTCTTCGCGCTGTGCCCTCAAATAAAAAGAGCCGCCCTGTCAGAGGGCGGCTTGGGTCACCATACGCGAGGCGTAAAGCCCTCAGGCGCAGGCGCTATCTCCGCAGAGTCCCCAGACTGCATAACAACATAAAGCCCATTGTCTTGTGCATACCTCAACGCTTCTCTGGACGTTATCATTCCTGCAACCGCACCTATCACACGCCGCTTCTCCCCGCGCAAGTCAAGACACTCCCGCACCCGCCCAAGACGTTTCAAATGCCCATCAATGTCCTCGACCGTCAGTGTCGCCTTAACCTCTACAGGCATGATGTACTTCCCATTCTCCAGTAGAATATCCACCTCCGCAAAAGTCTGTCCATCTTTAGTAAATAGTTTGTTCCTAGCAGTCTCGGTAAGATTATAGCCCAGCGCATTGAACTTCTTGCTCAGATTCGCCGCAACCGTCTCTTCAGCCCAACTCCCCAGCGTATTATTCACTCCTCCCACATTCTTCGATAATTCCTTTATCAAACGGTCGGTCTCCTTGGATTCCTCTCGTAGCTCCCTTATCAGATGATCCGTCTCTTGCATACGACGGTCGGTCTCCTTGGATTCCTCCCGTAGCTCCCTTATTAGACGATCCGTCTCTTGAAACATCAACCATACTTTCTCGAAAGTCAGTCCTCTCTCATATTCTATCGCTGTATCAGACATAATTCCTCCTGCTTTTATTATATATTATACACCATCTAATCACAGTCGTCAACAACAAAACCCGCTCGGTGTCTGACACCCACTCCCCTCCCCGTCCCGCGTACCAAAAGGGTCTGGCACTATGCCGATGCCATGCCGATGCGGCCGCTGTCCGCATAACCCGCTTCCCCTCCCTGTGTCTGACACCATGCCGGCGCTATCCTGCTCGATCCTGCTCGGTGTCGGCATCCACCCCGTACCCAACAAAACCCGCTCCGTGTCTGGCACCGTGTACCCCGCGGACCAAATAAAAAAGCCGCCCCCAGTAGGAAGCGGCTTTAGTCAACAAAGCATTAACTGCTATTCGGCTGTGATGTATTCAAGGGTGATAGATGTAATCAAAGCAATCGTATGAGAATCGGCACGCAGACTAATAAACCCTGTCTTTAATGCCTCAGGATTTCTGGGATAGACAGACGGATCAACCTCAATTACAATGGTATCGCCATCTTCGACTTCTGTACCGTTCCAAATTCTGTCGGTGTAACTGCCTGTATCACTTGACGGCTTCCCAATCGCTGAACGGTGTTCATTTGAACTATTATTATTCAAATAGACTTGGAAAGCCAAGTTGTTCGTATCATTCTCCGGTCTCTTCATAGAAGCGTAAACAATCGTAATTTTGAATGGAACACTCAAGTCAAAGACGCCGGCAGTAGTCGTATCGTCTGCCTTTGTCTCCGTTGTACTAGTGGAACCGATTACAAACCGTCCATTCCCTACAGCATATCCCTTGGTACCTTCTGTCACAGCGGTTACAACTCTAGCCACTGCGACGACAGGAACGTCGCCTATCTGTCTGGTACCGCCACTAGCAATTGTCGCCAGTTCGTCATCGGTTTCGGCGTTCCAAGAGAAGAATACCCCTTCTTTCGGCGCGATAACAGTAACAGTATGCTCACCCTTTACTTCAGCACCATCAACTCCGCTAAAAGATGTAGCAGTTATCGTAACCGTTCCCTGCCCAACGCCGGTTACGACCCCTGTATCGGCATTCACGGTAGCTATGCTCCCATTGGAACTTGACCAATCTATTGTGGCATCAGCGCCGACAGGTTCTACAGTAGCGGTTAAAGTAATTGTCGAGTTAACGTTCACCTCATCGGGACCGGATATAGTAACGCTCGTTACATCAGGAACTGCATCAAGTATCTTAATCTTGTACTCGGTTGCAATATTAGACGGCGATGCTGTTGCAGTAACAGTATACTCACCGGGGGCTGTAATCGTAACAAGACCCACCTGCGAGACTGTGCCGCTACCCGTAATCGACCATTGGAGGTCGTCTGTCGCGTTTGCAGGTGTAAACGCCGCGTTAATCTGGATGCCTTCATCCGGAACATTCGCCAAAGGCGCCAGGTAATCAAAACCACTCCCGCCTTCTACGGCGGTTACGCTCAACGCAACCGCCGTAGCCGCTACTGGAGTGGGGCCGTGATCGGTTGGCGTCTGCTGATATACAATATTCTCGCCTTGCGTTACCTTAAAGCTAGATATCTCAATCTCGCAACTCGTAATCATAACGCCGAGGTACACTGCACCTTTCAAACTATCAGTATAAGCACTTGTACTTCCAGAATCTGAACCAGCGGACCGTGTACCTTCAGCCAGTACTGCACCTGTCTTGGAATTCTTCACTTGAATAGTATAAGTAGTTCCCGCCCTGCTTATGGTATAAAGATATTCGTACTCCCAACTATTCGAGGCATAAAGCCTTCCTGTCGGATATGTGGTGCCTGAACCGGTGCTGTTATTTCGTGTGATAAGCATACGGTCATCACCGCTATAAACCTTCCTCGCGCCGACAAAGCCCCATGAATCCACAGGCGCGGTCCCAAAGTCTGTCATTGTGGGAGCGTTGAAAGCGCCTATCCATGCGCCTGACCATGCACCGTCGATCGACGCTCCGGTTTCGTTAAACTTCGTTATATTAAGCCGTGCATCCATAGTGAAATCACCCTCAATGGGAGTATCCAGATAGACCAGTACGTTATCTTTCCATTTACTATTTGGTAGTCCATCGCTCGCAAAAGCCGCCTCCGGGTTAGCATTGTTAATCACATAGCGGCCCTGCGCATTAAGTTCCGGCAACGCCGTGGTGGTTCCCGTGGTAGGACTTGCGGACTGGTTAAACACTACCAGGTTGGCTTGTACAGGAGCCGTAACGGTTAGGGAAACCGTCGCAGTCGCGGGATTTCCATCAGCTTTCAAGCCTGCGGTTGTCGCGGTGATGGTCACCGAACCCGCTGTCTTGCCGGTCACAACTCCCGCCTCAGAGACCTCGGCTATAGTTGCATCACTGGTAGTCCACGTAATTACCTTGTCTTCATTCGTCACATTGGTCGGACTAACCTCCGCTGTCAACGAGAGAGTCTCCTCAACGGCTACTGTGGTACCGCCGCTGATAGCAACGCTTTCAACTTTTGCAGGAGCCGCAACAGTTATCGTAACCCTGCCGCTAACGCCTCCCGCAGTCGCGGTGATGACCGCTTCGCCCGCTGCCTCACCCTTTACAAGACCAGCATTGACGCTGACTATGTTAGGTTTGTCGCTGCTCCACGTAACCGTTTTATTGGTTGCCTTGTCAGGCTCAACTGTTGCGGTCAACTGCAGGGTGCCGTCAACGGCTATTGTAACAACGCCGCTTGCAACGCCGGTACCGCTAATAGTAACCTTGGTTACTTTGACAGTCGAATCTCCATCATCGCCACCAGTGTCGCAACCGAAGAACAGCACGGAAAGCGCCATTACAACGGCTGTAATAATTCCTACTCGTTTCATATTTTCCTCCTCAGAAAAAATATTAGAAAAATATCTATGTCCCTCTTCCAAGGGACTCGTCGGCAAAGCCGATTAATGCCTATTCATTCTAGGTGAGTGTTGCACTCACCTAGGCGTGAGTACTCCTCTCACCTACGGGTGAGTGACTCGCTCACCCATGCGTGAGAGACCTATCTCACCCGTATCTCCAATACCCAGTCCGCACGCCCTGAGTCGCGGGATGTAACCATGATAAAGTAACTGCCTGCCGCAGTTATCCACACTCTCGCCTTTTTCCAACCCAAATCTTCCTCTCCGTCTATCTTTTCAAGGGTGATATTCTCCAATGCCCCCTCATCCTTACCAAACGGGAAGACGACATCCCAATCAAAATACTCGTTATCCGCGTAATCGGGAGAAAACACCGGGGTCAGCTCAATACCCCCGCTTATATAATTAACCGCTAATGGGGTGCCCCTTATTCTATCTGCGCCTGGTAAGTCAGGATGCGTCTCAAGAGTAAGACTGGTCGTAGTACTAACGACACGGCTCGCCCTAATTTTTACGCTGTCCACCGCAACGTAAGCAGGCGTCGTTCGAGGCGTCTGGAGAAGAGGATCTCCGCTCTTGTCCGCAGTGTTCCACAGGCTTATCTCCGAGACTTCCACAGACGTTCCCAAAAGGGCTATACCCGCATAGACCGGTTTCCCAACAAACAGATTCTCGTTGACGGCATTGTCATAAATATAAACAGTCTCTAAAAGCTTCTCGCTTTTACTATCGTAGACATTTAGTACGAACACCGATATGCGTTGGTCCTTATTGTCCGCTGTATGCGGTCTGTTTTCGCGGATCACTTCCAGGATGCGCTCCTGTCTCCATCCTGGCTGGCGGAAGTTCATCCAGTTTTCAAGCCTGCTGCCTGACTCGGCGCTTGACTTGCTTGGTCCTGTTGACCAGCCGCCCGCCCCGCCCCCGTCCGCGGCCTGTTTGAAATAGGGACGCATAGACGGTCCACCGCTGTTATTATCCGCTGTGTCGTTAGTGCGGTACAGAATGCCCGCGCCCAGAGAAGTGGTATTCGGCAGTTCCTTATAGCCCGCAACAGCGCCGCCGTCCAATATCGGCTCACCGGTAAACGCCCCGAAAAAATACCCTTTACTACTGGAATCGCCCGCTTTCGCGGTTATCAATACCCTCGCCCTCAGGGTGAATTCACCTTCCAGAGGCTCCTTGTAATAGAGAAACGCAACGTCGGTAAACCCGCCTGAATCCAGCTTGGACGTGGACACCGAAGAGGGTCCTCTCACAATGTATTTCGCCCGCGTCGCCGAATCATCGTCCGCGGCGTACGTTTCCCCCCCTGGAGTAGCCGTCCCAATGATACTACCGTCGAAGTCCGCGTCCAGCGTCCGCCCGATGGTCTCTGGGGTGTCGTAAGTTCCCTCGTCCAGCTCGTCGATGCCTCCCCGCATGAGGTAATACGCTAATCCCTCGTCCAGTATCTTTCCGTTTCGCGGGTCCGCGTTTTCATCGTCCCCCGCGCCGCCGCCTACTGTTCCACCCTGATTCTCAAGCGGTATATCCTCCGGCGTTAACTCTTCTTGAATACACCCGGCGAATATTACCGCGCTGATTGCTAATATAATCGCTATTTTCTTCATTTTCTTCTCACTCCTGCCATAAGTCCCGCGCTCCCGGCGGCGTTCCAATCACATCTTTGAGTTGCATAAAGCCCTTCAGTTTATACCCCTTACCGTTCGCGTCCCGTTCAAGGAAAGCGCCTTTCAGGTTGTTTGCATACCATGCGGACTCGCCCTGCACCTTCCGCGCCGCTTCAACCTGATAGGGTGTATCCACAGAGCCGGGAACATCCCAGTTGGTAAACGGCGGAGTTTTGCTCACTACATTGTTCTCCACCGTCAGTTCACGACCTGGTTTGTTGGCGGTTTTTCCTCCGTCCCATAGATAACCGGTGGCCGTGGTCTTGAGTTCCGCGCGGTCCCCGTTAGTTGGGAATGCGCTTCGGTCCCCGCCTACGTCTGTGTCTATCGCGTAGAGCGAAACCACGTGCGTCAATACTGCGTCAAGCCCTGTTGTTCCCGCCGCGCCCGCACCGTATATTGCATAATTCCCGGGACGGGTGGTCAGGCTCTCGTCTATGGTACCGCCATTGTTATAACCGGTACAATGCGTCAACAGAATAGCTGGGTCCGAATTGCTCGTGAATCCATCCGCATCGTTCAGGAAGGACAAACAGTCAATCGCTTCATGCGGGACGTCAATACCTTCTCCGCCCATCTTAAAGCCGTTGCCTCCTGACTTCGTGGATTCATTCTGCAAATGCCAGTTAGGATAGGCGTCGCCCGGCGCCGCATCATCGTCTGGTCCTGGTTCAAGCCAGCGCCCGTTCATATATGCAATGCATTTATACAACAATACCGGTCCAATGCCGCCTGTTTCTTTTTTGCTGAACAAGTCCCACCCATCGTCCGCATTATGATGCGCTATACAATAGAGGAACCTGTTGCCTTCCCCGGCAGTCAACTTATCGGCGAACCCGTCCGCATCTTCGCGGGACTTGTCCATATTGGCGAAAGACTCGCAGTACTGTACCGTGTTGTCCGAGGGCCAGAGCGCTTTAGGCTCCGTGCTGGAACCTGCTATGGAAATGCCGCTGTCCCCGTTAAAATACGTCTTTACCTGATGCAGGACGTTGTTCTTGCCGAAAATATTGAGTCCTTTTACCTTGTTCGCGGTGTTACGGATATGAATCCCTTCTATCCACCAATAATCCCCCCGCAACTCAAAGCCTTTTACGTCTGGCAAATCAGGCTTTAACGTCTCTGGACATCCAAAGTCAATAATAGCCCTGTCCGGGTTTTCCGCCTCCAGATACTTGAACTGGTGATAGTCTTTTGGGACCTCCGCCAGTCGGCCAAGCGGCTCCTCGTATTCCTTGGGTTTTCCGCTATTGTAACGCGGGATATTGATGTGTTTGTAGGAATACACTCCATCGGTCATAATGATGTGTTGGCCCGGCCGAACAAAGTCTATGGCGGTTATCAAGTCAAGCGGAGACTCTCTGGTTCCATTGTTGGCGCTCCTGCCGTTAGGCGCGACATAGAGCTTGTCATCGTCGCCTGCTATTTGCTTGTGTTCCACAACGAATGTCCGTCTTATAGACGTACGGTCAAGCACTTGATAGCTTCCCGCTGGTCCCACTGGATACGCATCATCAAGCTGTTCCATTTTAGCCTCTGGATCATCCGGGTCCGCATCAGGCTTATCAGACAAGGGTGTAAACACCGCGGTAAACACGTTAGGTCCTTCTTTGAGCTGTAGATCGGGAATCTCGAAGTTTTCAAACGGTTCCGCGCTTGCATTGGATTTTTCGGTCGTCCATGTTCCCTGACGGGCTGGCAGCGCTTGTCCGTTTAAGGAAAGCCCGAGTACGCCTCTCACATTCGCGCGCGCCGCAAAGGTATACCCTGCTAACGACGCGGTCGCCGGCGAGGTTACGTTGAAAGACGGGGTGATGATTTCTGGTTCAACGTCAATCCTCGGGGCGCACGCTTCTTTAGGCGCTTCGTAATATTGTATGTTGGAAATCTTGACTTTCGCATCTCTGCACGCAAAGAAGCCCACATAATAAGATTCTTTATCAATAGAGAACAACAAATCTCGAATATTCGCGCCCCCGAGTTCCTTGGCTTTCTTTGTTGTTACATCCACATCGCCGTATTCGATCTTTGCGCCCGGAGACGGCGAGCGGTCGGCTTTTGTCCCTTTGTAAACCGTTCCCCATGAAGTAGTATTGAAGCCTTCATCCGGCGCGTCTATGACGGCCTTGAACCCGTTATTCGTCTTTTCCAGCGTAAGACTGTATTTAAGAACAGGCAGTCCGGTTGACACTTCTGTACTATCGCTTAAAATATGAGTTCCCCACGGGTAATCAGGGCGGGCTTGTATGCTTGGATAAATAGAATAATCGGAGAATTCACGGGGCAGGTAGTAGAATTTCGCATGGGAAGCGTCCGCAACCGTATCAGGGTTTGTGGCCGCGTCTTCCGTTGGGTCCGTCACGCCGTAGCGGTAGTACACGCGCACTCCGCGTTTTACCCCGCCCACCATTATCATGTTGCCGGAACCGCCGGGACCGTCCGCTCTATCCTTGCCCGTGTAATACATACCCTTAGTGGTATTGTTATCAGGATTGTTTTTCAGCCCTTCTATAGTCAGGTCGTAATGTGAGTTGCCGATATCTTCATACTGCGGCACATAGTCCCGCGCCATGATGCCCCAGCCTTCCTGCCCGTTCAGGTCCGCCTTGCCGTTGGAGAGCCCAAAGATGATAACCTCAAAGTCTGCACTCAAACGAAAGTTTGTATCTTTGCCCACTTTCTTGTAATAATACGCAATACCGTCTTCACTACCCGCTATCTTGCCCGCATTGTTGCTACTGTTTGTAGATGTAATGGTAATAGTTCCGGTTCCATCGTCCCGGAGGTCCTCTGCGTCAATTACACACCCGGGGTTGTGTGCGCCACTGCTACCAGCTTCCCGCGAGCTTGTGCCAAAAGACAGCCTGCTCAAGTTGTCTTTGTTTAGAATAACCGGCTCAAATCCATTAGGATTGTTCTCACGGTACACGCCCTCAGATGCAGAAAACATATTGCATGATACTATGGAAATAACAATTAAGTTTATAAATAGACGCCCACTCTTCATTTTTACTCCTTTAATTCTGCCTTTAATTCTATTTAAAATGAAATGATATAAATATACAATCTTAAAATACCGTTTATTCTTTTCATTTTTCAGACAAACTTCGACGGTGTCAGACACAGCGTCGCGTGTGGAAGAATACCTTACCCGTGTAATCTTGTGGACATAAAGGAGCGCCGCTGTCCCCGTCTTGCATGGTGCCAGACACTTTTGGTGTCTGGCACCATGCACTTCCACCACCCGCTCTATACTAGGATTGCCACCCGCTCTATACTAGGATTGCCACCCGCTCTATACTAGGATTGCCACCCGCTCTAT
>JAIRSU010000096.1 GCA_031255285.1 Treponema sp.
AATCTGCAAGATGGCGCTGCTTACCCTGACTGTGAACCCAAACGCGGAGCCGCTTCCAGAGCATCTTATTAAGAAGCATTGGGAGCGCAAACACGGCGCAAACGCTTATTACGGGCAATAAGGCTACAATAATTCCACAATTCCACGTAGGCGTAGCCGTCAAGACGGGGACCGCGGAACCCCTTCGAACAACACCCCGTATGAAGCCGTCTAGCAGACGAAGCCTGTGTCTGGCACCAAGGGCTATTCACGCCATGCTTCTGCTTTAAAAATATCCCTACCGATGAGTTTTCTAACGCGTGAAAAGTTGAGCAGGTAAGGACCATGACGCCGCGGCTGCGAGGAAACCGCATTCACAATCATAAGAGCCTTGTACTTGTCGGCGTCAGAGGTCGGCGCTCCAAGAAACGGGTTTTGAGGGTCATCTAAATCCGCTGTAACAAAAGAAAACGTATCCGCATTAGTCATAAATTCATAGGAAATCGCAAGCTCTCCTTGTGAATTCCGCTCTTTCACCATGAAGAGGGGATTGAAATCTACCATACGCTTGACTTCTTCATCGAACAGTGAATTCTTAAAACTGCTTCCATGGTCTGAAACGACGACGATACGGGTATTATCGTAAACGCCGAGTGTTTTCAAAGAATCAAGCCATCGCGTAACCGCACGCAAAGCAGACATGAAGGTGTAAATATAAGAACAGTCGTCCTCAGAGCCAAATTGAGCAATCTCTTCATCCGAATATCGTATAACGCCGGGTGTGGGAAGCAGCTCTTTGGTGTACGCGCCGGGTTCATGCGTGGTCTCATTCATAAAAATAGTGAGTGTATCTGCGCCGTTATCCGCAACGCAAATATCCCCTAGGTACCATAAGGTCGAGAACTCAGAGAGAGAGCGCCCGTATGCGTTGGACGCGCCGTCCCGCCACCACGTCCCCTTGTAATGCAGTCCATAACGCAATATCGGCGGCGCTATACGGAAAACGCCGTAACGAAACAAAACGTCAAAGTCAAATTCTTCAAGCGGACTCCCTTTAACAGACTCTTGAGCGAATTCTTCCAAAAAACGCTTACTGTACCGGTCGTCAAGATTCAATGCGGTTACATTCCGCATATCTTTGAACACGGAAAGATCAGGAACAAGCTGGAGATTGGTCATGGCTGGGTCGGTTATGGTAACACGAACCCCGCTTTCACCGAAGATTTTCGGTAAAAGCATAAGGCTTTCGTTGATTTTGTCCTTCAAGAGCGTTTCTTCCCGCGCATTTATACGCTCCGGCGTATAGTCGTATCCGCCAATCATCGCAGGAAGTCCAACAACAGTGCAGTTGCCAAAGGAAACGGTATTGGGATAAAAAGTAAAGCCGTCGAATTGCGCCTTCAATTCAGGCGCTTCAGCCAAGGCGGTGAACATCGCCGCTCCTATAGCTCGGTCCAGAAACATAATGAACGTGTTCGTACCAGTCTTGGTGAGACGAAAGACCGCCGCATCCGAAGCCTCCGTCTCGTTGTTTACCATTTCCATTCTTGCGGCAAGCTCGCGATTTTCTCGAATCATACTACGAACATTTATAACGCACATGACGAGAAGCACGAGTGCAGTCGCATGGTAAACCGAAGCCAGAATTTTCAGCCGTTTGAATAAAAAGAAGACGCAGGGAATAATGACCGCGGCAAAAACCACGGCGAGACTGACCCATTTAGGAAATGCGTTCACAATAAGAGACGTATCCTCGATTTTGAAACTGTTCGTCATAACGCCGTAAGATGCACTCAAGGCGAACAGACTGACGAGCGCGCAAAACGCAGTCATCGCGGAAAGCGCCGAAAAGAGCGCCCGTACCCTGGTCGAGGCGAGCGCCCAGATGAGAGCTGGAATCAACAGGAAAAGACTGACGCTCTGAAGAAACGTCCGTAAAAGCGAGTCTATCGGCTTCTCAAAATCAGAAACCGATTCGCCGATTACTTGCGAAGGAATGAGCAGACCGACGAGTACAGCGAGAATAACCGCCGAGGAAAAGTAGAGAAGAGCCGCATCTTTTGCAGGCAGAGGATGCTTCTTGATAAATTTGACCAGAGCTGTCCAGACAAAGGGGGCGATGATAAGCATTGCGCCCAACCCTGCAAACAGGAAAGCGTAACGGTCCACATCGAAAACACCGCCTACCGCCCCGCCAAGAAGTCCTGCTCCCGCGGCAGAAGACAGAATCCGCAAGACAAACACAGGCTTTCTCACCTTCGCGCAGGCAATGTTCTTGCCAAGGGAGAAAATATTGTTACAGGTCCAGTAAAGCACGAGTCCTGACGGCGAATGGTAGAGTAAAACCAGAAATATTCCCGCCATTCCAAAGAGTTGAACCTTATCCCGTAGTACTAATCCCTTGGTATACACGAAGGCGGACGCGAGGTTGACTGCGGTCATCAAAATGGGCATGAGATTGATAGATATTCCATATATATTGAGCAAACCATCTGGTTTGTCCAAACTCTGCAAAAATAGAAACGATTCGCCCGCGATGCTGGGCGTTCGCGCCAGAAACCAGTACGCCGCAAGAAAGAAGGGTACTTGCAGGAACAAACCGACGCTTGACTTGAGCGCGAACAGAGGCGAATAACCCTGCTGTCGGTAGTAGGCGTTGATTATCATCTGCCGCTCGTCTCCCCTGAATGCCGCCCGTATGCCGCGGAGCTTATTCCTCATTCGCTTTTGCTTTTCACGCTCTTCCCTCTGCCATCTGTCCGCGACAGCGTAAATGGGTAAGAGGATGACGTTCACGGCGAAACTCAAAGCTGCGATGGCAAACCCTGCATCGTGGAACGTTCTGTTAAACAGGACGAAGAGAAACTCTATGACGAATCGCACCGGCCATATAAAAAGCATATAAAGTACATCAGGAAAATTCATAATACCAGATTAGCGTATTAACGCGGTTCTGTCAATTAAGGCGGGGTTTCTCACAGTTAACGGGTTCCCGATTACAAGCCCAAACATCTCCAATTCCCTGAAATATAAACTTGTATTTATCAAAGTCGCCTTCTGTTCCTTTATACCCATTGAGAAGCCGCCTAACAGACGAAGTCTAGTATCAGTCTGTACTCTAATTGTATATTTTTTACAACAATTAGTGGTTATTATAGTAAGACTATGAAACATAAACTTTACGGTAAACTGATTCTTACCCCCCCCCCGTTGTGTACCTCTACAGATAGAGTAAACAGGCTGGAGGCGCGGTCGGTTCATAAGCAAGCGCCGCTTAATAGGCTTATTCACGATGCGTAGAGATGTTGCCATCTTCTCTCAACGCAAAATTCGGCGCACAGTTGCTTGTTCATAACAAGAGGTGCAAGCCTCTTTTATGACGTTCCGTTGGAACGCCTCCCGCCTGTCGGGAGAATATACAAGGCTCTATTCAAGAGCCAAAAGGGAGAGAAACCTTTGAAAACAAGCTCATCGGCGGATGTAAAACGCAAAAACGCTCTCGTAAAGAGAGTACTATTAGGAATCGCGCTCACTCTTGCCGCGTCTATATTCGCAGCGGGATGCCAGGAGAGCTCATCGGGCGGTGGTTCTTCTGACTCGCATGGGCTCGGTCCCCTGCAACAGATCAGCGGCGTTGTATTAGACGACGTTACAGCACTGCCGTTGCAAGGCGTAACGGTGGAAGCAGCCGGGAAGAAAGCCACTACAGACGCATCTGGGTACTACCTGCTCGACGATGTTATACCCAACCCTGACGGAAATAGTTATACGATTTACTACTACAAAAGCGGCTACTTACCGGCGGAATACGCGGGCGTATATGTCGATGCACAGGAGTACCTGAACAAAGACCCGTTCTTCGAGAAGGGAGTTATTGACAACCTGACCACCTTATTCCAAACATGGATGCAGAACCTCCACCCCGACATCGCCGCGAACAGTACGCTTACTACGTGGACGTACACCAACGGCGTATACGTCAACAGCGACGGCACGACCGTGCAGGTAACTGACGCTGGAGACGGAACGCCTAAGTTCGAGTTGAAAGGACTGGACTACACGTACAAGTTTGGGCGGAGCGTTGCGACAAGGAGCCTCAAGCCCCTTACCGCCTCGCTCAAGGGCAAGATTTTCCTGTACACCGGCGGCAACATAACCGACGCGGCCGCGTTGACTCAAGCGAATATTGTCGTCCAGTTCAAGGATGGCAGCGGAAAGATTTACGGAACAGGCAAAACCGATGCGAACGGCGGCTTCGCGGTAACCGGCCTGCCGGCGAATACCACAGGACTTTCCCTGGTCATGCCGGGTTTTGTAGAAGGCGACGCCTACTATGACGGTACGTCTGTGACTGCCTACAACGGCACGAACTTCGCCTCCGCCTCCTTCTTCACCCTCAAAGACTCGTCTGACGTATGGAACGTTTACCTGAAGGGCAAGACAGACGCGGCGTACATCGCAAACGTGGCCGCAGGGGGACCCGGTGCGCCCATAGCGCCCTCGTCGAAGATCACCGTTACGTTCAGCAAAGCCATTGACGCCAAGACCTTTACCGCGTCAATTGCGGCTTTCGGAAACACCAAAGGAACCGCCACCGACGACGATAACTTCGCTTTCGATGCGGAGTGGAACCAGGAGAACACTGTCGCGACTCTGACCCCGCGCAAGAAGCTTTCCAGCTATACAACCACAGGAATGCTGCCCTATTCGATAGACAAATCAGTCCGCATTGGACAACTGTTAATCTACGCCAAAGCAGCGGACGGCTCCAGCATCCTTGATCCGGAAAAGCCGACAACAGCTGTAGGTCCGGCCGCCGCCCGCGCCGCGAAGTTTGACGTTTACACCCAAGAGGGCATCAAGCTACTGAGCGCCGAAGTCGTCGTAGCGCCGCCGGCGCGGGCGGTTCTGCCGGTAGGCGGGGCGCTCAAGCTGACCTTCAACAAGAATGTCGCTCCTCTCGTTGGCGACACAGCTTTCTCGATTGGCAACGTTCCGGCCGCATACAAGGTGGACGCGGCAGACGCGAAGATCGTCTATGTCTATGCGGACAAGCCGATAGCCAGCGACTCATCGCTTACCTATAAGGTCTTCGCGGCGGACGATGCGTTCAACGACACGACAACCCAAGACGCGGTCAGCGTAGCGGGCATTTCAGGAGACGGCTTATACAAAGACGGGATTGTGGTGAACCCCTATCTGGGCAAAGCCAGTCCCACCGCGCAAGACAAAGAGAACGTCAAGAAAGTGTTTACCAACGTGCTCATCGGCGCGGCAAACCCTGGCTGGAAGCGGGCGGACGCCATCAAGCTTGAGTTCAGCGCCAGTATCAGTGGCGGCAATCCGACAGTAACGGTATATTACCAGAACGGCTCGTCTTACATCAACGCCGGAAATGCAACGGTAAGCCTCTCCAACAACAAGGAGTTGACTATCACATTGCCGACCGGACTTGCGGGCGGCAGAACCTTCTACCTGTCGTTTACAGTTACGATAGGCGGAGAGACGTACATCATCGGACCCAAAGCCCTGAATGCAGACGCGACGGAAGTACAGGTTACTCTGGTCGCAGATACAAGCGCAGACCTGGATAGAGCAGGCACATCCATCGCGAGCATAACCACTGGCAAGTCTTCTATTGAGGGCGTGATAGGTACAGCGGCTGTACTCGGTGCTTCTGAAATTTTTATCTTAAATAGTGCTACAGAGAACAATGGTACACGGGAGTTCATCGGCTATATCAAGTCAAGCGTGGACCCGGTATGGAAACCACTGGAAGGCGCGAATTTCACGCTTTCGCCCGCCTACGGCAACGGCACCAAGGTGAATACCCCTGGGTTCAATATTGGCTCAATTCCTGCGTATAACAGCAGTGGCATAAAGGTCAAGTGGCGCGGCGTTTCCAGTAAAGGAACCGTCATCGAGACCCCAGAAATCTCTGTAACCTTTGCAGCGCCGTCTCCGTAACCTTTTTCGATATTTTCACGGAACCGCTTCTTGCGCCTGCGACGGCGGTTCCGTTTTTGGAAAGGGAAAAAGTCGATTTAATAACCAGATAGGGGCGCATCCCGCTCCTATCGCCTTTGAACGCTGAACGTCCCGCCCGCCAGAGAACCGCTCGTCTTTCCCCCCCCATACCTGAAACGTTCCTTTGCCGCATTTTTCCACTCATCCGCGCCTCCAAAGCATCCCCGCGCTTGCAGAATCAGCGTTTAATCTACGGGAGTAAACTTTTGAGCTACGGGAGTAAACTTTTGAGCTAGGGGAGTAAACTTTTGAGCTACGGGAATAAACTTTTGAGCTACGGGAGTAAACTTTTGAGCTACGGGAGTAAACTTTTGAGCTACGGGAGTAAACTTTTGAGCTACGGGAGTAAACTTTTGAGCTACGGGAGTAAAGTTTTGAGCTACGGGAGTAAACTTTTGAGCTACGGGAGTAAACTTTTGAGCTACGGGAGTAAAGTTTTGAGCTACGGGAGTAAACTTTTGATTCCCCGGCGCACAAAACTTGAGTCCTCGGCGCCTAAAGTTTGAATCAGCGTTTTGACCCTGAAAAGGCGCGTAATCGCAACGCCGCCCCCTTTCAGACAGTATCCTCTCATAAGCCCTGAAACAAACAAAGCCCGCGCTTGCAAGTAAGCGCAGGCTTCAAGAAGGGGACTGACGAGCCTGTTCATCTCGCTCCTTCGCGGCTATTCCTTGTTGTATTGAATGAGTGTGCGGACAGGTGCGTCAGGCAACGATTCCTCGTTATGAAGAAAGGGAAGCCCGATAACGCCAAATATCTCTGGCACAATGGCGCCGACACTGGTGAGGAGTTCATACGCGGCTTTGAGCGTCCCGCCTGTCGCAATAAGATCGTCCATCAATAACACCCGCTTGCCTGACGGCACATCGTCAGGATGAATCTCAATCTCGGAAACGCCGTATTCGAGCGTAACCTTCTTGCTGATCGTTTTGCCTGGAAGTTTGCCTTTCTTGCGAATCAGAATCAGGGGAATGCCCATGCGGTCGGCAAAGGGCGCCGCGAAAAGAAACCCTCTTGCCTCAATAGCCGCAACCGCGTCTATGCTCTTGTCTTGATACATATCAACCATGGACGTAATACAATAGTCAAAAGCCTCAGGAGCCGCCAAGATGGATGTTATATCATAAAAGAGTACGCCCTTTTTGGGAAAATCCGACGCCTTCCTGATATAATCATCCAAGTTAAACCCATGCCTTTTAGTCATTACATGGTCTGTCCACTGTTTCACCTTGTTATCGATATCTTCTGCATAGAGCGGTTGAGGGTAAAGCGCCGCTTCCGAATCATGCACCATATCAGCGAGATAGACTGTGGCAGATTTGGAAGCGGGCGAAAAAATCCCACACGGTCTACCAACAAGGTTGATGTGCTTAAGAACCATTTCCAGATACACAAACGAATCAGGATGGGGCTCTTCACACCCAAAAAAGTACACCTCGGCAGGGAGTATATCCGTCCCCGTAAAATCCGACGCAGTAGTAGAAACTATATGCGCGCCTTCCAGCGCCTTTGCTATACTCGCCGCCATTTTACGGCAGGACTCTTTCCCGTCCGTAACAATAAGAACATTCTTTGTTTCCACGATGATATGATTCTATGCGGGAATCCCGTTCTTGTCAATGGGTATTTTTCAGACGAAACCAGTAAAACGGCTTCTTGATAGGTATTTTTTGAAAAAAAGAAGGCGCCGTCCCCACAGATTTTTCCGGGCGGACGGCTTTGTAATAGCGGTTATGTTGTAATCTTTAGGCGGCTAATCAAAATTGTATCACTCTGGGCGTAGTGGGGAAGGACGAAATAGTCGCAACCGCGTCCTTCAGATAAAAAACCTGCATATTCCCATCATTGGCTTGATACATGGTCTGCAAAGCAGGATACGCATTCAGCATACTCTCTCTCGCCTCAATCCTGTCGTCCTCAACCGCAACTGCGGAAATACGAATCCACTTCCCGCTGTCCATAGCGCAAATCTCAATGTTTGGATTGGCTTTTAGCTGTTTTGATACGTTTTTTGCCTTGCCTGTCTGAAAGTAAATCTTGCCTTCAAACACATTCGCGGTCCCGAAAGGGCGGACCCGCGGCTTGCCCTCGTCGATAGTAGCAAGGTAATACGTCCCGCTCTCCTTCAAAAAATCATAGACTTCTTTCATAATCTATCGCTCCTTAGTTTGCTTCGAGATGTATGCGGCAAACGCCGCATTAGGATTAAAAATAACGATAATAAGAAAAGAAGTCAACAGTACGGCTGAACGCGCCCGCATCTCCTCTCCCGCCGACCTTCCAAACAGCCGCCGCTCGCCCTGCACATCTCAAGACTCCCCTGAACCGCCGCCCTGCCTAGATAGGATTACTATTTTCAGAACAAGAGTCCCGCCAGAGCCGGTATGGATATGAAATTGCCTATTGCGCCGCCTAAAGAGGAAAGAAGAAACACCAGGAGCGCTTTAAGGATTCGGTTTCGGTAGATTCCCTTGATGCTGGAGATATCTTCATGGGCGGTCTGCACGTCAGACACGCGGGGCGGACGCATCCATGCTTGGGTTATCCCTGAGAAAAGCCCCACGCTGATGACCGGACTGAGCGTACCTATGGGCGCGCCAAGAAAAGACACGAGAATCGACAGCGGATGCCCCAGCGCAATAAGAGCGCCTAAAGCCGCAAGGGAGCCGTTCAGTATAAGCCATCTGCCAAGCATAGCAAGGCTCTGCTCCGGACCAACTTGAAAAAAGCCGACAACAACGAGCCCCGCTATGACAAGGGGTATGAGCCACGGCGACAGCTTTGACAAGAGGGTCTTGGGAGGGATGGAGTCCAGATTTGCGACGTCAACGTCTTCCTGACCAGCCTCTATTTTTTCAAGGCAGGCCTGTACACCTTTGAGGTGTCCCGCGCCCACGACAGCTACCTGCTTAATGCCTTCTCTACCCGCCGCCCATATCTTTGCCGCAAGATAACGGTCCCGCTCGTCGATAAGCGTCGCCTTGACCGGCGGAAGATATTCCGACAGGTCGTTCATTACGCCGTCGAGCTCGCTCTGATCCTTGAGAGCTTCGATTTCCTCCTCGTCCATCTTCTCTGTAGAGAAAGCGCTCGTCAAGAGAGACGAGAGTAGCTTAATCTTGTTCCGTAAGCCGCAGCTCATCCAAGCTCTGCGGAGGGTTATATGAACCTCACGGTCGCACAGCGCAAACGGGATACCGAGCTCCTTTGCCGTTTCAATAGCGGCTTTCATCTCGTCTCCAGGCTGAACGCCCGTGCTCTGCCCCATACGCCGTTGGAAGCTGGCTAGCACAAGGTTCGCCATGACGAGAAACCCCCTGCCCTCTTTGAAAACCTTCACAATGTCAAGACTCTCCCAGCTGTTCTTCTCCGTTATGGCTTTATACCGGTCTCGGTCCAATTCAATGCAAACCATATCCGGGTTCTCTTCCCTGATCGACTGTACTACCTCGTCAATGCTCTCCTTTGAAACGTGCGCGGTTCCAACGAGGACGATTTCTCTCCCCTGCAAAGGAGGGGGTATCCGTGTTTCATTCATAACAGTCATTTTATACCATAACACAATAATAGGCAAGCGTTCGCAACGGGCTTTGGACTGAGGAGACGGGTATGTGTGTATGGGATAATTCGCGGTCAAGACCTCCGCGCCACTGTTGCGAAGCGTTTAAGCGGGCGGAGAGGGCGAACACAGCGGGAAAGTCCTCTCAGATAACGCCCATTGGGGAGTTATAGAACGGATAAAGCCTGAGGGTGCGCCCTTTCAGACAACGCGCCTGGTGAAGCCGTCCGTCTTGACGGCTGCGCTTATGCGGCGAGGGACGTTTTTGCGGCGGTTCACTGTTTCGGAGCAGTCCAACGAGGCTGTAGGAGCGGGAACGGCAACTGCCCGTGGGGCTTTATTTTGCCCAAAAGCACAGAGAAGCCAGCGATAAAAGACTCGTTTGCGTAGCTATAAACCGCGATAGCGCCGTCAACCCAAGGGGCTTCGTCCAGATATACGGGGCTTAACACGGAAAGAACGATGACTTTCTTCTTGAGCGGTTGGAGGCTTTTCAGAAAGCGCATCCCAAGTTCATCAGAAAGGCAGAATATGATGGTATCCACGGTACGTGCATATTGCAGGAAGTCGTCGACTCCGAAGACCGTCGCATACCAATAAGATTTCGCGCCGGGATAGGCTATCCTTCCTTGTTTAAAGAAATCAAGGTATTGCCCTGTTAAAAGCACACTGCCGGCTTCAGCGGGAAGTAATGGGAAATCGTCGTCTTTGACGACCGTTACGCTCCGCGCCGCAAGCCCCAGAAAAAACGTGGACCCCTCCGGGTCTGGCAGGTTCTTCTTGACGTTTTCCACGTCCGGAATAAAGGGAACGGCTTTTTCCCCTCGCAGGTAGTTGAGTTTCATCTCTAAAATTCGCCGCGCTGCATCGCGTACTCGTTCCCTGAACGCGGGTTCATTTTTCATCGCATCAAGGAGAACGGTCCACACCGGATCCAGCAGGAGAGGCGTCTGCGAGAACATAATAATGTCATTCCCCGCGGCAAGCGCCTGTTTCGCGGCTCTGGAGAGGCTTCCGGCGCTTATGGTAGCGCCGTTCATCATGAGGTCGTCGGTGATGACCACGCCTTGAAAACCGATTTTCCCGCGCAGGACATTCTGTAAAAACCACGGCGAAAGAGACGCGGGCGCTGCCCCAGATTCTGTGTTGGGGAAAGCCAAATGACCGCTCATCACCACGGGTAATCCCTCTTTAGAGAGCATTCGATAAGGCACGAGTTCCCTGTTCCACAAAACATCAAAGGACGCGTCGATTTGGGGAAGAATGCCGTGGGAGTCGAGATCAGTATCCCCATGTCCGGGGAAGTGCTTTGCCGTTGGGATAACGCCTGCCGCCTCCTGCCCCCGCATGAACGCCAGCCCAAAAATGCCGGTATTGACCGGATCAATGCCAAAGGAACGAGGACCTATGAGTGTCGAGTCCCGGTTGGTATAGAGGTCCACCGCGGGCGCGAAATTCATGTTGACGCCCAGAACCGCAAGCTCTCTCCCGATGTAATAGCCCGACAAGTAGGCGTCTTGCGGGTAGCCGGATGCGCCTATAGCCATATTACCGGGCGTTTCGCTGGTAGCGCCTTTGATATGGCGTATCCATCCGCCCTCCTGGTCCGTGGCCACGAGGAGGGGTATCTGAAACCTGCCTTTAAGGGATTCTCTTTGGAGAATCCCTATGGTTTCCGCCAGCTCTAAGGTATCGCTCGTGTTCCATCCAAATACTTTAATTCCTCCAAGGCTACGGCGCTGAACCCATTCCAATATAAGCGGCGAAGGCTTCAACCCAATCCACCCAAGCATGAACGTCTGCGCCAAAACCTCCTCGTCCGTCATCTGTCTCACGATTTGCGCCGCAATATCTTTCGGATCCCCTCTGTCGTTAAAAGAAAGAGAAAAAATACATGGAGAGCAGAGAACAAGAAATAAAAAATAGGGTTTGTTTGTTAGCAAAGCGTTTCCTTTTGGAGCTAGGATAGCATTTGTTCATGCTTCTGTCAATGCTTGCCGTATCTTTGACCGCATCGTCTATCATCGTTATCAGACAGCGCGGCCGCCGTCTCTGCGCTCTCCAATACCGCGCATTATTTTTAATTACATTTTACTGTTGTCAATAATATTGAACAATTCTTCCTTTCCATTTTTTATTATATGCCATCTTCCGTTTATTTTTATCCGTTCTGAATCCTTCCATACCAAAATTTCATCAAACCTATTGTTTGAATAATATATTTTCAATATATAATCCTGTTCGATCACTTTTAGCATATAACCTGAAGGATTTTTTATTTCGTCATATTGCTCAATGTCGTATTCTGCATCTGCAATTATAGATAATATTTTCCACCAGTATTCTTCATTTATATCTTTTGTTATAATTTCACTATTGTCTCGAAATAAAAGTTCAATTCTTTCAACAGATCCATTGTTTTCCAATTCAATTTCCATTACATTATCTTTTTGCGTGGCACAACTTGCAAAAAGCGAGAACAAAGCAACCCCGACCAACAGAATATTTTTCATATTTTCCTCCATGCAAAATTATTTTTTAAGATAGACAAATTTTCAAAAAATTTTATGCCATATAATGCCATTTTAAAAAATTTTTATTCCCATAAGATATTTATACAATATTTCCATATTTTATGTCAATGCTTTATGTATAATTTTCACAAAAATTTTAGGGCAAATGGCGTATAACGTTCCGGCTGTTTACGACGGTTTGGCGGCCCGAATAAGGAAATGCGTAGCATTTCTAGGGCCGACAAACCGTGGCGGAGTTTTGGGTAAAAACTCAGTGAGTTTTTGGTTTGCGAACTTGTTCCGGCTGCGGGCGCACTTCGTTGCGCCCGCAGGGGTAAGTCTCCCCCTGTCAACAAGTTAAGGGCTGGACACCCTCCCGAAGCCGTGGTAAACCGGAAACGGGAGGGTATCATGGGAAAAAAACCTGTTTTGAAACAGTCCGGAACTTGTCAGGGAAGACGGACTATGAAAACCGTTC
>JAIRSU010000037.1 GCA_031255285.1 Treponema sp.
GATAATAGAATTTATTTAGACAATTGCAGTTTTAACCGCCCTTATGATAATCAAACCATATTAAGAAATTATCTTGAGGCGGAAGCTAAAACATATATACAATCACAAATTATCAATGAGAATCTTGAACTTGCATGGTCGTATATGATGGATTACGAGATACATTTTAATCCGTTCGAAAACAGAAAAAATCAAATACAAAAATGGAAAAGCGTTGCAAGGGTCAATATACAATATTCTGAAAACAACGTATTATTAGCAAAAGAAATACGAAAACAAAAAATAAAAATAAAGGATTCAATCCATATAGCATGCGCCATCGAGGCAGGATGTAGATATTTCATAACAACTGATGATAAATTGTTGAATAAAATCGTTGATAATATTACTATAATAGATCCAATAACGTTTATTAAACACTTGGAAGGATGAAAATGAAAACAGACACGTTACTAAAGAATGAAGGCATGGAAATATTGTCAAAATATTTGGGTATGGTAGAAGCCGAACGCTTTGTAATGTTAATTCAAAGGGAGCCGTTTGATTACACCAAATGGCAAGAAAATTTGTTTGAAGATATGACTATTGAAGAATTGTCGAAAAAGGCCGATGAATATGTAAAAAATAAAAGCGTGTAAAAAAGTACGCGCAACTTCGTCTAACAGGACTGTTAGCGCTTCGCCGCCAGTAGGCGGCTCGGGGTTCCGTGTGGCTCTGGTCTCGCTTCGCTCCATTCCCACGCCCCCCCAAGAACCCGCTTGCGCGGGGGAGGTCCATCACTGTCAACAAGTTAAGAAACAAGGACAGCGGGGACTTATTCCCCTCCTGCCTCCCCCTCCCGTTAGCTTCGCCTGTTATTTGAATCTACGACCCTGCATCATAGCTTGCATGGCTGCGGGGTTTTTGCTCATCTTTGACATCTTCTTCATCATAGTCTTCATCTTCTCGAATTGCTTCAATAAACGAGCAACTTCGGCAACAGACGTACCGGACCCCCGCGCGATACGGCTTCTTCGACTCGGTCCGATAATCAGATGATTCGCTCTCTCTTTCTTCGTCATGGACGATATAATAGCCTCTTGAGTCTTCAGTCCCGCCTTGTCAAGGTCATCCTCGTTGATTTGCCCCTGCATACCCGGAATCATACCAAGCATGGATTGGAGATTACCCATCTTTTTTACAGACTTGAGTTGATTCAGCCAGTCTTCCAATGTAAAAGTCTCCCTCTCCATCTTCTTCTGTATCTCGACCGCCTCTTGCTTGTTCATAACTTGCTGGGCTTTCTCTACCAGGGTGATGATGTCCCCCATGCCCAAGATACGGCTCGCCATGCGCTCCGGGTGAAATACTTCGAGGTCTTCGGTCCTCTCTCCAGTTCCTACAAACTTAATAGGCTTGCCGGTGATGGTTTTGAGGGATAATGCAGCTCCACCTCGTGTGTCTGAGTCGAATTTAGTGAGTATAACGCCCGTAAGTCCAATTTTCTCGTCAAAAGTCTTGGCTATATCTACCGCAGACTGTCCAGTCATAGCGTCTGCGACAAGGAGCGTCTCGTCCGACGCGGATTCTCGTTGTAGACGGGAAAGTTCCTCCATCATCGGTTCGTCTATCTGCAAGCGCCCGGTTGTGTCTATTATCATGACGTCAATCAAGCTTAGCTTCGCAAAGGATAGGGCTTCGTGATAAACCTTGAGACTGTCAGAGCATCCATTGATTTTGAAAACCGGCACGCCTATCTGTTCTCCAAGCACAGAAAGTTGTTCCATGGCCGCGGGTCTCACAAGATCGCACGCTACGAGTAATGGCTTTCTGCCACTCCTCTGCAATTGATACGCTAATTTCGCAGATGTCGTGGTTTTGCCAGAACCTTGCAATCCTAACATGAGTACCTTCGATAACACGTCCGGTCCTTTCAGAAGGAGGTTCTGAGCTTCCCCACCCAGAAACATGGTCATCTTGTCATGGACAATTTTGACAAATTGCTGTCCTGGATTTATAGAACGAAGAACCTTCTCGCCCTTGGCTTCCTCGACCGTAGCGTTGACAAAACGCCGTACTACACGAAGATTGACATCCGCCTCCAATAACGCCATCTTTATGGCTTCGATGGACTCATCAATATTCTTTTCTGTAATAGTGGACTTTCCAGCAATGAATTTCATCGCGTCCGCTACTTTCCCTGTCAATTTTTCAAACATCTTCAGCCGCCTCTTATTCGCTCGTAAAACTGTAAAGCGGACAAAGCTTGAATGTCTCTATCACATTCTTTTAAGCTTGGTCCGCTTTGTATGTACATTTCGTTGACTTTTTCTACTTTACCTTGATAATGTAATCTTTTTTGCGAGGTGCGGGTTTGGGTGCCGGTCCTGCGGGATAGCCTAAAAGTACATGTCCAACTCCCAGATAATCACCTTTTACTCCCCACCGCTCAAGTAATTCCTTACCTTCGGCACTCTCAAAGACTTCTTTAGCACGGTATATATAGCAAGAACCTATCCCCAGTGCCTGTGCCGCAAGTAGAAGATTACCGATAACTAAAGCGCCGTTCTCTACGCCTGTAACTTTACTCTTGTCAGCCAATACGTTGACCACAGTCGGTGCGCCGTAAAAAGGCTTTTGAGCGGGATCATTCAGAACTTTGGCGTTTAGTCGTTCTATTTTAGCTATGGTTTCCTTGTTTTGCACCACAACCATTACTACAGACTGTTGCCCCATACCGCTCGGTGCAAACGTACCTGCTTCTAGTATAGCGTCAAGCTCTTCTTCCTTTATCTGCTCCTGTTTGTAGGAGCGGATACTCCGCCTGTTTTTCAGGTCTTCCAATGTGTTTCCCATAAAATTCTCCTTGTTATGAGGAATATTTTCCGCATCTATTTATTTTTTAGAACATAACGCGGCTAAATCAATTTCTTCCAAATCGTCCCGTCTGGCATATCTTCTAAAAGAATGCCTTTTTCTTTGAGTGCGGCGCGGATCGCGTCTGCCTTAGCAAAGTCTTTAGTTTTTTTTGCAGCGGCGCGTTCGGCTATTCTTTCCTCTATAGCTTTGATTTCCACGGCATCCACATCAGACCTTGTTTCGTCTTTTTCAATACCTTGTTTAATGTTCAGCCCAAGAATCTCGTCCATTCGGAATACCGCGGTAAGCGCGGTGTCTGCCGCAATTTCCCCCTTTTCCGCATCTTTCAACAAGCCGAAAAGCTCCGCAAGCGCCCGCGGCGTCGAGAGGTCGCTGTCCATGGCCGCATTGAATTCTTCAAGATAGGAAGCGGCCGCGTCAGCCCTTGCGTTATTCGCCTTTTCTTCTTTCTTCAATAGTGTCCGTACTCTATCACACAGGGAACGACGAGCGTTTCTTGCACCGTCTAACGCCTCAAATGAGAACTGTAACTGACTTCGATAATGTGCGCTGAGCAAGAAGTAGCGGTAATCAAGTGGGTCATAGCCACGGTCAACGAGCGTTTGCAGGGTGAGGAAGCCGCCCGCGGATTTGCTCATTTTAACTCGGTCCAAGACCAGAAATTCATTGTGAACCCAATACTTGACCCAAGGGTTTTTACCAGTACCCGCCTCGCTTTGAGCTATCTCATTAGTGTGATGAATGGAGATGTGGTCTATGCCACCCGCGTGAATGTCAAATTGTTCGCCTAGATATTTCATGCTCATGGCGGAACATTCTATATGCCAGCCCGGATAACCACGTCCCCATGGACTGTCCCATACAAGTGCCTGATTTTCATACTTGCTCTTGGTAAACCAAAGGGCAAAGTCTCGCGGATTGCGTTTGTTGTTGTCCGCTTCTACACGGGAGCCTGTTTTCTGTTCGTCTGGACGGAGGAGCGCGAGTTTTCCATAATCTGCAAACTTCGCCGTGTCAAAGTATAAGTTACCGCCTTTAGAATACGTGTAGCCGTTTGTCTCAATACGCTTGATGAGGGCAATCATATCACCGATGTGTTCGGTTGCCTTACAGATAACAGTCGGACGGATAATATTGAGCCTATCCGTGTCTGCGAAAAACGCCTTCGTGTAAGAATCGGCAATCTCAAGCACGCTTTTGCCGCGTTCTTCTGCGGATTTGAGCATTTTGTCGTCTCCTTCATCGTTATCACCGGTAAGATGCCCCACATCTGTTATGTTCATCACATGCTGTACATCAAAACCCCGCGCCCGTAGCGTGCGCATGAGAATGTCATGCGTTACATAAGCCCGTAGGTTGCCTATGTGGGCATAATTGTAAACCGTGGGACCGCATCCGTAAAAGCCGACCTTTCCCATCTCTATCGGTACAAATTTCTGTAATTCCCGCCCTAATGTGTTATATAAAAGCATTTTCTTTCCTTTATGAGAAGTTTACTTGCTTATACGAAAAAAATCAAGAGGTGAATAGTGTTTCCCATATCGCGGTTTGCAGGCGATATTCCTTATATTTTTTCACAATAAGCTTGCATTTTTTTTCATTTTATTTCATAATTAAAGAGAATTCAAAACACAAGACGTTTATGCTCATGTGTTACGATATAAAATTAAGGAGGAACAGATGAAGAAATCTATGATTATGTTATTAACCGCGGTTTTAATGTTGTCGTTCGTATCGTGCCAAAAGAAGGATGTCGGCGATGTCATCAAAATTGGTGTGTTTGAGCCTATGACAGGTGCAAACGCGGCGGGTGGTGCAATGGAAGTAGAGGGAGTGCGGCTCGCCAACGAGCTTTTCCCTACTATTGATGTAAACGGTAAAACCTACAGAGTAGAGCTTGTCGTAGTTGACAACAAGTCGGACAAGGTTGAAGCTGCAAATGCGGTGCAACGCTTGGTTGATAGGGATAAGGTGAATGCCATCCTCGGCTCATGGGGATCGTCCCTTTCCATAGCGGGTGGCGAGATACTGAAAGACGCGCATATTCCTGCAATCGGGCTTTCCTGTACCAATCCACTCGTTACCGCGGGTAATGACTGGTACTTCCGCGTCTGCTTCATTGACCCGTTCCAAGGTACAGTCATGGCAAGCTACGCCTATAACGATCTCGCCGCCCGTACCGCAGTTATCATTCAAGAGGTTTCTAACGACTACTCGGTCGGCCTCGCCAAATTCTTCACTGACACGTTCAAGAAACTCACCGATAACGACGATGCGATACTTACAGCGGTGAACTACAACACTGGAGACCAAGACTTTAGCGCCCAGCTTACCACAGTCAAGAGTCTGAACCCCGACGTTATCTTCGCGCCAGGCAACTACACCGAATCCGCTCTGGTCATCAAGCAGGCCCGTGAATTGGGAATCATGATTCCTATCATCGGTGGAGATACATGGGAAACGCCCGAATTCGTAGATGTGGGTAAGGATAGCGTGGAAGGTGTGACCTTCTCGACATTCTTTGCCTCTGAATATGCAGCATCTCCTGCTGCAGAGAAATTCTTGTCCGAATATCGCGCCCGCTATAACAAGGAGCCAGCGGCTGTCACTGCGCTCGGTTACGATGGGTACCTCGTGACCCTTGACGCCATCAAGCGCGCAGGTTCGGCAGACCCGCAGAAAATCCGTGATGCCATTGCCAAAACCAGTGGCTTCGTAGGAGCGACAGGTACCGTTACCCTTGATGCTAACGGAGATGCCACCAAAAGCGCTTTTATTAAAACCGTCAATGGCGGTAAATTCGTGTTCAAAACCATCGTGAACCCATAAGGTACATGAACCGGGTGACTCATAGAAGTATGATAAAGGGCTAACATATCGCATTTATGGACGGGGAGAGGTAGGAATTCCTCATCCCCGTTGTCTTTCCTCTATTTAAACTTATATCTGAGTCGTCTTTTATCCTTTTAGAAAATAATGACAGTAGAATCTTTTTTACAGCATCTATCCAACGCCTTGTCTTTAGGCAGTCTCTACGCGCTTATTGCTATAGGTTATACTATGGTCTATGGTATATTGCGACTTATAAACTTTGCGCATGGGGATGTGTTCATGCTCGGTGGGTATGTAGCATTTTATACAATAACGGTTTTCTTTATGCCATGGTGGGTGGGTTTTATCGTGGCATTCGGACTGACCGGTATTTTCGGTATAGGCTTGGAACGTATCGCGTATAAACCCTTGCGTTCATCGCCAAAAATCTCCATTATGATAAGCGCGATAGGCGCGTCTTTTATCATAGAAAATCTTGCGACCGTGATTTTCGGTGGCAGACCTAAGGGTTTTCCCATACCGCCAGTTTTCGACCATGTCGCTCGTTTTGGCAGCGTATCGGTTTCATACATAAGTCTGGTTATTCCCTTGCTGACGGCAGTTATCCTTATTGCCCTTCTACTCGTCGTGATGAAGACAAAAACCGGCATGGCAATGCGCGCAGTTTCCACAGACTTGGCCGCCTCGCGGCTTATGGCGATTGACGTGAACCGAATCGTCTCGTTCACCTTTGGAGTGGGTTCCGTACTTGCGGCCATCGGTGGGGTAATGTGGGCGATAAAGTACCCACAATTAAATCCAACAATGGGCATGATTCCGGGTTTGAAATGCTTCATTGCGGCGGTCATCGGTGGTATCGGCAATATAGGAGGCGCGGTTCTCGGTGGGCTTCTGCTCGGATGCATTGAAATCATGACTATCGCATTTCTACCTACACTCACGGGCTACCGTGATGCATTCGCATTTGTATTGTTAATCATCGTGCTTATGGTAAAGCCTTCGGGACTGCTCGGTAAGAATCAAATGGAGAAAGTATAAAAGACAAAACCTTTCATGAGTGGGAAGGGTTAAGGAAAGACAAAACGTTGACAACTCTTGAACACGAGGATTCTTTCCTCGACGATAGTTGACAGGGTATAGTTTTCTATGGTGTTTTCAATTTCTATGTCCATAAGTGTAGATCACGTGTGTTCTATAAACATATTTTATATACAAGTCTTCAAGATGGATAATACTTTTGATAAAATAGAGAAATATGTAAAAAATTGCTCTTGACATACATTAAAAAACTATTTATATCTTTTATTAAATGAGACGATTCCGAGAACGATTGGAAACGGCTCAAATTCAAACGTTAGGAGGTATTATGAATGCAAATAGTATATTGAAATGTTCGTCAAGCCTTGATGATATGGACGACAACGAAAATCGTTTATTCGTGTTGGGAACGACAGATGACGATGATGATGATTTTGACGATGATGATGATTTTGACGATGATGATGATTTTGACGATGATGATGATTTTGACGATGATGATGATTTTGACGGCTTTGATATAGATGATGAGCCGCCAGGCTATGAAGGCTACGATGACGAATAACCATATCAGACAGATTTCACGTGGGACCGGTTTCTGTTTCGTTTCTTTTGACTTGTTCTTGTTTCATGTTCTCTTATGTTCGGGCAAGGTAGAAGACAGAGAGCTCCTCATAGTGGTAAGTATCTTGCCTCAGCGTGGTCTGTCGACCAAATTGCAGGAGACAAGATGGAGCTTATCCTGTTTGGCGGGGTAGAATCTCCACACATTTGAGCCGTCTCCCAAGCGGTTGTTTGAATTTGTGCAGGCAAGATGTGTTTACTATCAGGTTTGGTATACAGGACATCGGAAGAATACTTGAAATAAGCATTATTATGATCTTAAAAGTGGTCAAATCGATAAAATACCGGAGATAAAACCGAAACAAACTCATTATGATTGTCTCGAAGTAGACGAGTTTTGGATGTGTGTAGGAAAAAGAAGAACAAAATATGGCTTGTCTATGCGTATCACTAGTAGAGTAGGAAACGACAGCATTTGTTTTGGGAAATGGGGGTATAAAACTGGCAAACAGGATAAAACAGATGGAGCTATGAGCGAGTAGCGATAGGTGGTTGGAAAATCTTTCTTTCAGCATATACAGAAAATGGGCAACGAGGTAGGGATAGAGGAGAACCATTTCCGGTTACGATGCTGGGTAAGACAAGTATTTAAATCACCAAAAAGACCTTGGCATGACTTTTTTTACACCAACTATGGTTTCGTTTGAGAATTTATCATACTTTACAGTCACCTCCCGATTTTTGTCTAATAGACAAAAATTAGACTTGACTATTTTATTATTTAGACCTATAATAGTCTTGGACATGATGTAGAAAAAATAACTCAAAGATTCCTATTTTCATCATAACCATAAATCTAAAATGAAGGCGGGGAATAATGGCTGAATATACATTGTCAAACGGCATTATTGTCAGTTCAAGCAAAAAAGTCAGTGATAGTTTCATCAGCATAGAAGGAGAAAAGCTAATCGCAAAAAAAAAGGGAATAGTTGTTGATTTGCATGAGGCATCTGTAGTGTACCCTGCGCTCATCAATACCCACGATCACATGCGAGGAAACTACCTGCCTCGTGTGGGTCCTAAGCCGGGTAATTTTTACCTTAATTGGCTTCCATGGGACAACGATCTGAAGGCTTCAGATACCTACATGGAACGTTCAAATCTTTCAATAGAAGATATGTATACGTTTAGCTCTTATAAGAATCTATTCTCAGGTGTTACGACGGTAAATGACCATTTCCCTCGAGCGTGGAATAAAGACATCTTGCCAAAACTGCCTATCCGTGCAATAACCAACTACGGACTTGCCCATGAAGTTTCCTCCTATGACTTAAAATGGGGAGACGGTGTCGAAATTGAACATAAACGGGCGGTAAAAAACAAATGGCCCTTCATCACGCATCTTGCTGAGGGTTTTGACGAAGAGGCAATGAATGGTATCGAGAAACTCGAAAAGATGGGGATTCTCGATAAATACTGCCTCTTTGTCCACTGTATCGCTTTTAGTGACGAAGATATTCAGAATACAGCAAAAGCAGGTGCGAGTATCTCTTGGTGCGCCGCATCCAATATGTTTATGTTCAACACTACGTGTAAAATCAGAAAATTCCTTGAGGCAGGTGTCAATGTTACTATAGGTACGGATTCGACTCATACTGGTTCCTTCAATCTTTTCGAGGAAATCCACTATGACCGTGATCTCTACCGCAAACTTTATGGAGAAGATATACCGGCAACGACCATATTCAAGATGGTCACGGAGAATGCGGCAAAGGCATTCTGGCTCCAGAAAGATTTAGGAACCTTAGAATCGGGCAAGTTGGCGGATATTCTGGTTCTCAAAGCGAAGTACAGCGACCCATTTGAAAACTTCGCAAGCGCGGACATGAAAGATATCGAGCTTTTGATCATGGCAGGTAAACCCATATTCGGGGAGATGCGGTTTATCGATATTTTAGATGGAACCGTTCCGGAAGGTTATAGTCAAATTAATATAGATGGGCGTTCTATGTTTGTCATTGGAGACCCCGCAAAGCTCTATATTGAAGCGCGCAGGAAAATCGGTTTTAAAAAAGTGCTGGACTTCCTGCCGTTTGAACCGGAGGAGTAAATGCCTAAAGCATTACAATATCAGACGAATTCCGTTATTTATTTTCGAGGCAACAAGGCAGAAACGGTTCTGCTTGTACAGTCGGGAAAGATCTGTCTGATTTCAGAAGACCTTGAGACACGAGAAGAAGTGAAAGAAGTGTTGGGTAAAGGTGAATTTTTTGGGGTGAAGTCTGTACTTGGACACTATCCTCGTGAAGAAAACGCCGTTGTTTTGGAAAATTCGGTTGTTCTTAGTTTCACGGTGCCTGAATTCGAGGCAGTTGCGGCTAGAAATGTGGGACTCATCATGCAAATGCTTAAAGTTTTCTCAAATCAAATGCGGCGTATCCACAAACAGGTTGCTTCTCTTCTGAAAGAAGAAAAGACTCAAGCTCCAGACGTGGGGCTCTTTGCAGTAGGTGACTATTACTTCAAGAGTAAGAAGTACGCCTATGCGCGCCACATATTTGACCGTTATTTATCTTACTATCCCGCTGGGAAACAGGCGGAACAGGCAGAAACCTATCTCAGAACCGCAGATACGTATATTGCACGTTATGGAGATGGGCTTGCCCAACTCTCTCCGAATAAAGAGACTGTAGACACGTCTGTTTCGGAATTTGCCAAGCTCTATGTAGAGGCACAGGAGCTTATGTCTCAAGAGAAATACCTGCCTGCGTGTCAAATTTTGAAAAAAATCGCAGATTCAGGAGAGGTAGGTTTTGCGGAAAAGTGTGAACTTGAGCTGGGGCAATGCTTCTTCCTGATGAGCAAATATGAAGAATGTATCAAGTATTATACACAGCTGCTTATCAAAAAGCCGAAGCATACATCCGTGGGACAGATGCTCTTCTTCATGGGACAATCTCATGAGCAATGTGGGCGCATTGAACAAGCGCTTTCTTTCTGCAAGAAAGCGCTAAATTTGACAACCGATGTTGTAGCCAAAGGAAATATCAATGCCGTGATAAAGAGATTAGGGGGAGTGTAATGGCAGGACTGGAAGCTTTCGCCCGTTTTGCCAAGAGTTACAAGGCAAGCGAAATGATTTTTTCTGAATTCGAGCGGGGCGACACCTTTTACTTCATCATGTCTGGAAGAGTACGACTTGTCAAGATAGTGGGCGAAATTGAAAAAACATTGGATATTTTACAGCCATCGGAGATGTTTGGAGAGATGGCGATTCTGGAAGATTCACCACGTTCAGCTACGGCCATAGCGATGGATGATGTGAAGGTCTTGGAGTTCAATCGTCAGAATTTCGACATTCTGATGAAGAGCAATCCTCAAATAGCTCTCAAGCTACTTAAAATGTTTACTAAACGCATCTACGACCAGAAACGTCGGTTTATGATTCTGACTCTTGATGACCCGCAGGCAAAGATAGCTGATGTATTCCTTATGCTGGACGAAACCATGCCCAACGTAGAACGCACTACCACTCGTCGAGACTTCAAGACTACTGTTGAAGGGGTCGCTCATTGGGCGGGCATGAACACCCTCGAAGTCAGAGCTATCTTAGGACATTTTGAGACACAGCACCGGATAGAAATATTGCCGGACAGGATACTCGTAAGAAACATAAACGACTTCGAGCGTTTCGTTAACTCTTCCCGTAAACGATAGCAAGGGATCCAACACGATATCAGATGCGATAACCAACAGTCCCATAAATTATACTGTTGGGACGCTTATCTGCAAACTGCGTCAACTAGCAGTACTAACAAATTGATGCACCAATTGACGAAAACTTACTTCCTTATTCTTGGTTTTTGTCGAATTTATCTTTTTTTACCTCAATGATACGAACATCTCGTTGTGGCAAAGGAATGGAAAGTCCTGCCGTTTCTATTTTTTCTTTGATGTTCTTCATCTGAAACCAATAGGTATCCCAATACACACCGCTTTCCGCCCACGCACGAAGGGTAATGTTTACTGCGTTGTCGCCCAGAGACTGCACCATGATTTGAGGAACAGGGTCTTTGAGGAATCGCTTTTCTGCGTCTACAATAGCCCGTAAGGTCTGATAGGCGGTTTCAATCGAGTCGGTATAGGAAATACCGATAGTGAAGTCCATACGGCGTTTGCTGTTTCTGCTGTAGTTTTTGAGCGGCGATGCCCAGATTGAAGCGTTTGGTGCGGAGATAAATACGCCGTCTGGGGTCTCGAGGGATGTGGTGAAGAGGTCGAAATCCTTCACGGTTCCCATGAAAGAACTGAATTCGATGAAATCGCCCTTACGGTATGAGCGCAACAGTACCATCACAATACCAGCCGCTATGTTGCCAAGCGTATCCTTGAAAGCGAGTCCTACGGCGACACCTGCCGCGCCTAAAATGGCTACTAGTCCTGTTGTGTTGACCCCGAATACACTGAGTATCATAATTATCGTAATGACAATGAGTACGTATTTGGAAGCGATTCGCAAAAGCGACAGAATAGTTTCATCGATTCCGAGTTTGACGTTGTCTACCCGAATCGTGATCTTCTTTACAATGGTCATCAAGAGACGACATACCAGCACAATGATGCCAGCTGTGATGATTTTCCCACACAATGAAATCAATTCCGTTTCATGCGCGGATAGAAAATTGGTGATAAAGCCTGTTGGCAAAATTTCACTCCTTACAAAAAGATAATCTCTGGTTCGAGAACGAATCCTGTTTTTTCACGGACGATTTCTCTCACTTCATCTGTCAAAAAGCGGATGTCCGTTGCAGTTGCATTACCCGTGTTGACGATGATATTTCCATGAAAGGGCGCAACCATTGCCCCACCGTAAGAAAGTCCCCGCAAGCCCAGTTCGTCTATGATTTTGCCCACAGGCTTGCCAAAAGCGCGATTGTTCTTGAACACTGAACCTGCCGACGGGAACCGATAATGCCCCTTGGTTTCGCGGTCTTTTCGATGCGCGTCCATTTCCTCATGTATAAGCGCCGATTCTCGTTGGTATACAAAGAATTTCGCCGAAAGTATGAGGGTCTGCCTACCTGATGCTGATTTTTCGTCTTGGAAAGGGCTTTTCTTGTACCCAAAATCAGTTTCGCGAAAGGGTACCGTTTTTCTTTGAAAAACACCACAACCCAACTCTAACGCAACAGCTTCTATAAGCCTATCCGATACCGATGTTTCGTAACAACGTGCATTCGTGTACACGGCTCCACCTATTGAGCCAGGCATACCAGCAAGGAATTCAAGCCCTCCCCATCCCCTGACCTCAGCGACTGCCATAGCCGTATCTATAGATGAACCCGCAGCGAAGGATGCGGAACCATATTCATCTGCGAGAAGCCCTGCATACCCACTGGTATCCAGAACAAGCCCTCGAAAACCCACGTCCTGAGGCACGATGTTTGCACCGCCTCCCAATATGAAAACCGGTACTTCCTCGGCATAGGCCGACGTGAGGAGATTCGCTACGTAATCCTCAAAGACATCCACAGAAGGACGAATCCAGACATCAGCGGGTCCTCCCACCTTAAATGTCGTATGATGGGACAACGGTTCGTTATACCGCATAATTCCTTCAAATTGTGTCTGTTTATCGACTCGTTTCAGAAAATCTGAAATATCGCATAATCGAACCATGGACCATTATAGTTATATTTTGAAAATATTACAAGATCTGCCCGTAATTAGTTGTAGCATGAGCAACAACTTGACTAGACCGTAATATATCATTATAGTCTATATATGGTTTTATACGACCCTGCCACAACCACAGTTCACCAAGACTACGGTATTATGATTCCTATATCTGTTTCTCGGGCGGATAAGATAATTAATTTTTTAAGACAAAACAAAGCGTTGGTTGGTAAGACAAAAGTCTACGACTTTACTCAAGCCGCATCGGTCGTTAGTATGAATGACCAATGTGGGGAGATAATTACCCGCACCGATCTTGAACAAATGCACGACAAGACCTTTATTGCGGACCTCTATGGACAGGGACTTGAAAAACGCCTGATAACAGCGTGGGAACTCATTAGCAAGGATGGTAGACCGAATCGTTACAAACCGGAACGAGCGAAGAAGCCACTGCCCAGACTTTTCGATACTGTACTAAAACAGGTCATGGGGACATATCTTACCTGTAGGCTTGCGATGCAGGGAACGGAGTGGGATAATTTCTGTTATTACCTTGGGGGTGGAATGCACCATGCCCGTTACGACACAGGTGCGGGTTTCTGTCTGCTGAACGACATCGTTATTGCAGCGCAAAAAATACTCATCGAAACGGACTCGAGCCTCGTGTGGTTCATCGACGTTGACGCACATAAAGGATGCGGAAGTGCGGAACTTCTACAATTTGCCCGTGAAGCCGGAAAATTAGATGAAGAGAAAAATATCCTCAATCTTTCCATCCATATGGCTCATGGATGGCCCCTTGATGATAAAACCATCTCCGTAACACCTTCCAATCGTGCCCCACTTATCCCTTGTGACGTTGAAATCCTCATTGATAAGGATAGAGAAGCTGAATATCTACCGGAACTCAAGAGAGGTATTCGTAAACTCGAGGAGCTTTCAGACAGTCGCAAACCTGACTTAGCCATCGTAGTCGACGGAACAGACCCTTACGAGCATGATGGGCTTCTTTCAAGCGGTCTCTTGCGCCTCTCTTTGGAGCAGTGTGTTGAACGAGATTTGTTTATATACGAATATCTGGTAAGAAGAGGGATTCCCTCGGCATGGCTCATGGCAGGCGGTTATGGAGAGCGGGCATGGGAGCCTACCGCACACTTTCTGAAAGTCATTCATCATGGAAGATAATAGACTTATTTAATAATACAAGGATACTATAATGGCAACATGAGGCGGCGAAACGTTAAGACTGACAGTCGAAATACCACCCTGAAATATCTGTGGGAGTACTGGATGATGGACAGTTATGATAAATGTCAGGCTGTCTTTCTCAAATTCACCCCGTTTTTTGACGAAATTTACGGTACTGCGTTGTCTTTGGTGCATGATTATGCAGTCGTAGTCTTATCCCCCGCTAATCCCCCCTTTTTGTATTCTGACAACTGGTTATACCACCTTTTTGGGTTCAAGCCGGCATTTATCATATGTGGTTGAGTAACCTCTTAGGAGAACAGCAGGTTCTCCTAAGTACTCTCCGCATCCGATGTTCCAGCCGGCAACTATTCTCTTCTGTTCGCCGTCCATGCCAAATGCTTCCAAATACCGCCTGAAAACTGTCCCGGTTATCCATTGCTATCAGGTCATAGCTTATTCCCAGCTCTCGTATCCGTTCCTTCAGATCCTCCGCTGTCTTCATGTCCCTCTCCTCTCCACACATACGCCGCGATTTCTCCACTTTTCCGTCGATATGCGTAAATGAACCATGTTTATCCTTCTTTCCCTACATATGTCCAGAATTCGTCTATTTCGAGGCAGTTATAGTGGTTTTGTTTCGGTTTTATCGGGTAGTTACCCTATCTGAGTATTTTTAAGACCTCGGTGATGCTTACGTCCAGTACGGTACTGATGTCCCGTATGCCAATTCTCTGATGAACCTGATTTTTATCAGAGAAGACCATCCTCGAACGGCATCTCCGATAAGTCATTTCATGGACGCTGATGAACTGACATCCGCATTTGACACAGAGGTAATTTTGTTTATGTTGTATTTTTTCCCTTTTGGGTTATGTTCGGACTATGGCAATGGGACACTTCATTTCTGAAGTTATCAGTATGATTTCATAATATTTCTTTGTGCCTCTATTATCTTTACCTCTTTATCGTACTTTCTGGATAACCTCTAAGATTTCGTATTAGTCCATATCTCGTTATGAGTAAGATCTGGAAGTTTTGTTACGGAGAATGGTTGTACCATTTCGGTGACTTCTTTGATAATATCCGTTGCTTCAGGTGAAGAAATAGAATAGTCGGGTTCGCTTGTCGCATAATGACTATTTTGTATATATGCGCCATTCTTTTGTTGCTGTGCTTTGACCTTGCCAAACTCCGCCTCATAGATGATCTTATACGCTTCCGTCTTGGGAACAGGACCGAGATCATGTCTCACATAGTTGATATCATTCAATATTGTGCTGAATTTTTAAAAAGCCTCTTGACACATCTTATGGAACGTGTTATTATCTTAGTTATATTATGTATTTAATATGAAAATCTAAAGAAGAAATTCAATGGATTGAAATAAACGGTGGAAACCGTCACACTATCAATAAGGAGATCAGAAATGGCAAAGAAAACCAATATTGACCGATGGGCTTTTGAGACAAAACAAGTCCACATCGGACAAGAAGAAGCTGACCCCACGAGCGATGCACGTGCGGTGCCGATTTACCAGACTACGTCTTACGTGTTCCATAGCGCGGCTCATGCAGCCGCAAGGTTTAACCTGACCGATGCTGGTAACATTTATGGTAGACTCACCAACTCAACACAAGGCGTTTTGGAAGCTCGTGTTGCGTCACTTGAGGGGGGATCAGCCGCTCTCGCTGTAGCCTCCGGTTCCGCAGCAATCACCTATACATTCCTCACATTAGCTCATGCTGGGGACCACATCGTATCTGCCAAGACCATCTACGGCGGTACTTATAACCTTTTGAAGGAAACCCTATCTAAATTTGGTATCAAGACCACTTTCGTTGAACCAAATCTGAAAGAATTCGAAGAGGCAATCAAACCTAACACGAAAGCCGTGTTCATTGAAACGCTCGGCAACCCACACTCGAATATCATCGACATTGAGGCACTGGCAAATATCGCACACAATGCGAAGATTCCACTTGTGGTTGATGATACATTTACTACGCCCTACTTGATCCGTCCCTTCGAGCTGGGTGCTGACATTGTTGTAACATCGGCAACCAAGTTCCTCGGTGGACATGGTACCACGCTTGGCGGACTCGTGGTAGAAAACGGCAAATTTGATTGGATTGCCAGTGGTAAATTTCCCGGACTGGTGGAACCAAACCCCAGCTACCACGGTATTTCTTTCGCCAAGACGGTTGGATCCGCAGCGTTTGTTACTAGCATCCGCGCCTTACTTCTTCGCGATACTGGTGCAGCGATTTCGCCTTTTAACGCCTTCCTCATTTTACAGGGTGTTGAAACGCTTTCGCTTCGCGTGGAACGTCATGTTGAAAACGCTCTGAAGGTGCTTGAATACTTGAAAACACAGCCCAAAGTGGTGAAGATTCACCACCCTAGCCTGCCGGATGACCCCAGCAGTGCTCTTTACAAGAAATATTTCCCCAAGGGTGCAGCATCTATTTTCACATTTGAAATCAAAGGCGGTGAAAAAGAAGCTCACGAATTTATCGACCGCCTGCAAATATTCTCACTTCTGGCAAATGTGGCTGACGTGAAATCTCTAGTGATTCATCCTGCAAGCACGACTCATTCAGAGCTGACCGCAGAAGAGCTTGTAGAACAAGGGATATATCCCAACACAATACGGCTCTCCATTGGTACGGAAAATATCAAGGACATCATCGCGGACTTGGAGCAAGCCTTCGGAGAATAGACCGGTGTTGTTCATAAAACAGGACGAAACATAAGCGCTTTGTTGTTCAAGAAGGAATGGGAGTTGAATTCTATATTCCATCTAACTTATTGATACAGTGTACATCCAAGCTTTAATAAGATGTAGCCTTTTTATGGTTTAATACCCCGCCCCAAGGGACGGTAACTAGAGGAGGGTAGGGGATTGGTTCCATCGCATACGCAAAGGTTTCACAGTGGAATCTTCACAATACCACAGGTTTGCCCTCTAGTTGTTTATTCAAGATATCTAGTAAAATGTTATTGAAAGACTGGGCTTTTGGGCGGTCTTTCAGAGAGCTTGTCCAGAGTCAATTGGATTTTGGAACCAGCTCCGATATTATCATTTTTTAGGAGTTTTTATGAGTTCAGTGTTTATTGATTCAGTACTGTCGGCGGTTGTTTCTCGAAATCCGGCGGAGCCGGAATTCATTCAAGCCGCCAGAGAGGTGATTGAATCCTTGGATCCGGTCGTTCAGAAGAAACCGGAAATCGTACGGCTAAAAATCGTGGAGCGTATAGTAGAGCCAGAACGACAGGTATTATTCCGCGTCCCTTGGGTAGACGATAAGGGGCAGGTTCAGATCAACCGTGGATTTAGGGTCCAGTTCAACAGCGCTCTAGGTCCCTACAAGGGGGGACTTCGATTCCATCCTTCGGTTAATCTAGGAATTATCAAATTCCTTGGGTTTGAACAAGTCTTCAAGAACGCCCTCACTGTTACTCCTATAGGAGGCGGCAAGGGAGGGAGCGATTTCGACCCCAAGGGCAAAAGCGACAGTGAGGTAATGCGTTTCTGCCAATCTTTTATGAGCGGACTTTTCCGCCATATAGGTCCGGATACAGACGTTCCCGCAGGAGATATTGGAGTAGGAGGCAGAGAAATAGGTTTTCTCTACGGGCAATACAAAAAGCTCACCAATTCCTTTACCGGGGTACTCACTGGAAAAGGGCTTACCTACGGCGGCTCTTTGGTGCGTACGGAGGCTACCGGATATGGGCTGGTATACTTTACCTCTAGGATGCTTCAGGATAGAGGAACAGATTGGCAGGGTAAACGGGTGGTTATTTCCGGCTCTGGAAACGTGGCGATTTACGCTGCTGAAAAGGTACAATCTCTGGGCGGCAAGGTGATAGCTCTTTCGGATTCCAATGGATATATTGTAGACGAAGAGGGGATAGATCTGGCGACGGTTAAGAGGATTAAGGAAGTTGAACGAGGACGGGTTAAAGAATATGTCGAGAGCCGTCCCAAGGGGTCCTATACCGAAGGTTGTATCGGAATCTGGACCGTCCCCTGTGACGTAGCTTTGCCTTGCGCTACACAGAACGAATTGGATGGAAACGCTGCGGATATCCTTATCAAAAATGGCTGTATAGCTGTAGCCGAAGGCGCCAATATGCCTAGCTCCCCGGAAGCGGTGGAGCGCTTTCTGGAAGCGCGGGTTTCCTTTGGACCTGCCAAAGCAGCAAACGCTGGCGGAGTTGCCACTAGTGCGCTGGAAATGTGTCAAAATTCCATGCGCCTTTCATGGACGTTTGAAGAAGTTGACGTGAAACTACATGGTATCATGGACAATATCTACGCCCAGTGTCGGGACGCATCGGAAGCATACGGGTTACCTGGTAATTTAGTGGCTGGAGCGAATATAGCAGGATTCCTCCGTGTTGCCGAGGCGATGATGGCTCAGGGAGTAGTCTAGCGTCTGCGGCTTAATGAATATTAGCATAGCCTTCTTCAACGAACTTAATGTTCACAGTAATCATGTCTTGAAGAAGGCTTAAGAGAGGTTATCTATCCTCTGCGTTTTTTGGCTAGTTTAACACTTTGCAGGGTATAGAAATATGGCTTTACATCCTTCATCGTAGAAACATTTTTCTCTTTTATTTTCGAAAAATACGGCTATTTTTATTTATTTTAGGGTGAATTTTCAGCGTAAAAGCCGTTGTCCAAAGCATAGACCAACGCGGAATTCCCACTTTATTTTGAGGCTTTTGGTCTATACTTTCGGCGGTTGTTTGGGAAGGGTTTTGGCTTGAGAGGAGGGTGCTGGTGCTTGACGGTATTTTGGTAGGGAAAACGCCGAGGGGCGTCTACATTTAAAATGTCCGTGGATGCCCGTAATGGACGTTTATTGTATACGGCAATTTTCTAAAAAAAGCGTTTATCACAATATTTGAAAAGGATGCCCCAAAAGACTATTTGCAAAAACCATATAGTTTTTTGGGCATTATGGGCAAACGATATGGATAACGACTATAACTCTTATCGCATTCTACATTGTAATTTGCGTAAAATACTTGGAAGACAAATCAGGTCTTGGGACAATGCTTCAATTTCTACTGAATACAATATAAAGCAATAATAAGAAATAGAATAATATCATCTGAATAAAAAATCCTCGCCACTTGTGTGGGGGGTATTAACCCCAAGAGAAATGGAGAACAAACGCCCAGAGAAGCGGCGCTTTTATAAGCCTCTCTGGGCGTTTGTTTTTGTTTTCATGAGTGTAGCATTAGTGTAGGGTGAAATTATATTCTTGTCAAGATACCATGGAAAAATTTCAGATTCAGAAGGAGGTCGGTCCACTGAAGAGACGGTCCGCGCGGATTGTGGTGATTACAAGCCCCATTCCGCCATAGTTGCCGAATCCGCGAACAGGACTGCTGGGTCTCCGTCTGCCACAAGCGCACCGTGGCAGAGTATCAGGGCGCGGGAACAGAGAGCATGGACAAAGTCTAAATCATGGGTGGCGACGACTTTGGTGTGGGACAGGGTCTGCATAAGGGAGAGAGTTGTGCGCCGGGCTCTTGGGTCCAGAAAAACCGTAGGTTCGTCAAAGAGTAGTATGTCCGGTTCCATGACGAGCGTTGCCGCGAGTGCACAGAGTCGTTTTTCGCCGCCCGAAAGCCGGGACGGGGACCGGTCCACTAAATGCTCGATTCCCAGGCGATTCAGAGTCTTCCACATACGGCTTTCCGCTTCCTCCTGAGACATTCCCCTGTTGCGGAGTCCGAAGAGCACGTCGTCGTATATCCGGGGCATAAAGAGCTGGTCGTCCGGGTTCTGAAACACCAGTCCTGTCTTGCGTTGTACAGCTCTCGCGGTGTGTTTGGAAAGTTCCACCCGGTCAATGAAGATAGAGCCCCGGCAGATAGGCAGAATGCCGGTGACTGCAAGCAACAGGCTAGTCTTTCCCGCGCCATTTGCACCGATGAGCGCAACATTCTCGCCTTTTGCTATGTGGAAGCTAACGTCTCTAAGAACCAAGTCTGTCTGCCGGGGGTACGCCGTGCTCACGTGAACAAGCTGAACCATAGATTCCCTAATAAAAGCGGCATGTCAATAAACCGGAACAACACGCAGAAAAAGCATACCAGAGCCAGAAACGCCCCATGGGTAAGTGGAACCGGATTTTTTGTCAGAGGATGTCCTGCTTCTGAATAGCCACGCAGTTTCAGCGCAACGCCGATGCGTTCAGCCCGCGTCGTGCAACGCAGGAAGAGCGAGCCTATGAAACTCCCGGCGTGGTGTATGTCAACGCCCCGGATCCCGCCTGAGCGCAAGGTATACGCGGTGTGCAGAGACCGAGCCTCCGCGCTTATCACACCGATATACCGATGGGTCATTTCAAACAGCATGACTAAAATTCCCGGTGCTCCAAACGCGCGCATCTGAAGGACAAGTGTGTGCACTGGCGTACTCTCTGTCAAGAGTATAAGGGCTTCGGTACATAATATCGCACGGAATATGAGCGAACAGCAAGAAACCACGCCACGGCTCATCGTAATTCCTGCAAGAGTGAACGCGGGTTCCTGCTCAAACAGCAGATTGGAAAGTCCTGCAAAGACGCAGAATGGTAGCGCAGGTAGCAAGCGTCTGAGGTTAGCCTTCAGGGAAAGCCCGACCCATGAATCAACCAAAACAGGGTACGCCAAAAACGGTGTCAACCGCCCGACAGTATGTCGGTCAAACGAGACAATGGTTACGATGTAGACGAGAGTCACACCGACTTTTACGCCGGTGTGCAGGTCCCGGAAAAATCCGGCGCTACCTTCTTGTTCTCTCGTTCTCGATTTAGGGGCAAGCTTCATGGGACCGGGCTTTTTTCCGCTTGAGCAGGTATAAGGCGACTCCCAATGCCCCGGCGATAGCGCAAACCATGAGGGACCCGACAATACCTGCAACTGTTGTTCCGCCTGCTGCGTCGCTTTCCGGTTCCGTACGGTAGTCATAGTCAGGCATGAAAGCCGTAACATCTTGCAGAGCCGCAGTCCGTTCGAACACTGCCCCTTCCGCGTCTATGTCTGTGGACCCGGTGATTTTTTCAATAGACCACTCAAGCCCGTCAGGATAGCTCGACGCAAACAAAGACAATAAGCCGCCGCTGATCAGAGTGCAGACGCCTAGAACAGCCAGAACCCGCTTGAAAACACCTGCTTTTGAGATGCCCCCTCCAGAGACCGCGTCCTCTATGAGTCCACCGTAACTATTAGCCGCGACAAAGACGACTACTCCGGCCGTAACCACGGCTTCTCCTACCGCAATTGCTGTATGAATCGGCAACATTAGAAGCAGGAATGTGGAAAAAGGAAGTGCGGTAACGCCCGAAGCAAGCGTTTCCAATACCACAAAAAACGCACCCAAAGGCAGGGCAAGCATGACCCCCAGTACAGAGCCTGCGGTTATATACTTGAAATTCCCGGGATTCCGGGATTCCTGCTGTTTCTGGAACAGGGGTTTCACGAGCAACGGGTATACCACGAGGCAGGGAATCACGCCCATATTAAAAATGTTGCAACCAAGGGAAAGCAGTCCGCCGTCCGCAAAGAAAAAAGCCTGTACAGCAAGTACGCTTGTTATGGTGAGCAGTGCGGGATAACTGCCCAGAAGACAGGCGAGCAACATCCCGCCCCCTATATGCCCGCTGGAACCGGTGCCCGGTATGGTAAAGTTAATCATCTGTGCGGCAAATACAAAAGCCCCGCTGATAGCCATCAGGCTCACTTTCCCGACGAACCCACCGTCTGGTTCTTCCTGTTCCGCACTCATCTTCTTGATATGCACTGTTGAATAGGCCGTAGCTCCCGCAGAAACCGCCCACATTACGCCTCCGACAAACGGAGAAATCAGCGCGTCAGCCATGTGCATGAATGCACCTCCTGTTTTGTTTGTTTTCTCATTCATATTAAGGTGATTACGAAAGTTCATCTTTCGCAGTTCGGGGAATAGACGAGACCGCTCCATCGCCTTCGTAACGGTGGGCGTACAAAACGCCTTCAAGCGTCGCATCGTTGTATAAACAATATCGTATAGACAACAGGACAATAATACCGGAAACTCGATGTGCGTGTCAAGTGTACCGGTGCCGTTTTGGAGAAAATTTATGGGCAGAGGTCCCCACAGAGGTGCACAGAGACTGGGTAAAAATTTAACGGTGAAAAACAAAGCAATTCCCACGGCATTCCCTTATAAAGAGCAGAAGACGGCGGGTGATCTTTAAGCGTTTCGAGGGACCGTCGTGAGTTTTTGATGAGGAGGCTTTATGAATAACCTAAATTCTATTTTGATCGAAGGGAATCTTGTCAGGGATCCACAGTTCAAGTCAACGGCAAAGGGAACGCCTTTGTGTACATTCAGTCTTGCATCCAATCGAGTTTACAAACAAGACTCTGGCACGGAGAAGGAAGTGAGTTTCTTTAACGTTGAAACATGGGCTAAGCTTGCAGAGAACTGCTACAACCTGGGGCGTAAAGGTCGAGGCGTCCGTATTGTAGGGCGGCTCAAGCAGGACAGATGGAACGGCATGGATGGGAAGATTCATTCAAAGGTAACTATTGTTGCGGAACACGTAGAATTCCGCCCCGAATTTAGACGGGGGGATGAATCGGACAACACACTTGCGGAAGAAACCATGCACTCTTTCCCTACGCCTCGAGACGAAGCAACATTCTGATGTACGCTGGGGATCACTCGAGCGGGCGATGGAGGTGTTACGGCAATATATCATTAGACCGTCGCTTATTTTTTCCCGATTCCGATGTAATAGGTTTCAAAGGACTCTCGGCGACATGATTTTGGTTTAAAACTAACGGCTTTATCGAAAGTGGCTTTAAGTCTTCTGAGCAGTTTGTTACTGTCCCCGCTTTGAAAGACTTTGACCGCGAAACGTCCGCCTTTTGCCAAGACATTTGCGGCATATTCCAAGGCCGTTTCCGCGAGTACCAGAGAGCGCGTTGTATCAATAAGGCGGTTGCCTGTTGTCACAGGCGCCGCATCGCTTAATACCAGGAAAAACGGTCTCCTCTCTTTGATAAGGGTCTTTGTTTCCGTACTCGTCATATCGGCCTGAATAAAGGTAAATCGTTTTTTATCGTCAAAAAGCCCTTGATCAAACTGACGGGAGAGTGGGGATATGTCAACCGCGGTGAGAGATAATGCGGTGTTCCGCAGGATGTAAAGACTCCAGCTCCCGGGAGCGGCTCCCATGTCCAGAATATTCGCCTGCGGCAGTCCGCGGGATAAAGCAGACGGCTTGAGCAAGCGGAATTTCTCATCAATTTCCTTGAGTTTATAAATCGAGCGGGCGGGATACCCTTCCCTCTGTGCCTGTAACGCCCATACGTCTGGTCTTGTATAATCAGCCATGCCATAGGGTAAGGTGATATAGATAAAAGGTCAAGTGGAGTCAGCGCAAAATATAGCGGACTGCAAAGATCCGTGGATTGTACACTCCTTCCCGCATGGGCGTTACAGGGAAAGGGAGAGGCACCGTGCCATTTCCGTAAATTCCGCGACTGCGAGGGTTTCAGCGCGGGCGTTCTCTGGTATGCGGCAGACGCGGAGAATATCACCGGCCGCCGTGGGAATGTTTCGGCTTGCCAGAAATGTGATCAGGTTGTTTTTAACGGTCTTCCGCCGTGCGGAAAAGAGCGCGCGCACCAATGGATAAAACAATTTAGAATAATTGTCCGCGTCAGGACGTCTGTCTAACCGCACACCTTGGGAGTCCACGCGCGGACGCGGGTAAAAAGATGCTCCTTTCAACACTTGCAGTGGAGTAACGGTGTAAACGGACGCGCAAGCTACGGAAAACGACGAGTAACCCTTTGAGCCGGGCTTCGCTACGGCGCGTTCCGCCACTTCTTTCTGCACAACAAAGACCATGCGCCGAAACAAACGTCCGCTCTCAATGATGTCGCCGACGAGTTTCGCGGCGATTGTGTAGGGTAAGTTACCAAAGAAGTAATGACCCGGAGGATTCTGCTTCCACGTTTTCAATACATCTCCTTCGATCAGGCTGAAGTGCGGATTATCCTTGAAAATTTCCTGCCGTAGAGCCGTACTGAAGCCGGGGTCTATCTCAAAGGCGTGAACGACCGCGCCTTTCTGGAGAAGCAGGGTGGTCATCGCGCCGATTCCAGGTCCCACTTCCCAGACCTCGGCACTTCCCGGCAGGTCCAGGGCATCTATGAGCGAGGCGCGAGCTTGCTGGTTGATGAGAAAGTTCTGTCCAAGCCGCTTTCTCATTCCAAGTCTATGCGAGTCTAAGAATGCTTTTAGGCTTTGCGGGGAGTTATAGTCTGGCATATTTTCTCCTTATTTACTCAATCAAGCGGGCTTATTACAGATTCTCTTCGAGTTTAACACCAAGTTATCCGTATCCTCTTTCTGCATTCTGTATCTCAACCCTTATTTTCAAATTCCGTCAGCTCTGATTGTACTTTTCAAGCTGTGTTTAAATCTACTATACTATTATTATGAATTTAGACCAAGACCAACAGAGAGCTTATCTGACCGATATGAATGTCGTCGTTTCTGCAGGAGCTGGTTCAGGGAAAACAAGGGTTCTTGCAGAGCGATACGTGAGACTAGTTACAGAACGTGGTTTCAAAGTTCACGAAGTTCTTACGCTTACCTTCACACGAAAAGCCGCATCTGAAATGCGCCAGCGTATCTTCGACCGTCTGTCCGAATCAAGCCACCCTCTGGCGAAAGAAGCGTTGATGCAGTTCGACAAAGCGCGTATCTCAACGCTGGACTCTTTCTGCACAAAACTCGTTCGCGGCGCATCAAACAGATACGGGTTGTCAGGCGATTTCCGTGTCGACGACATGGAAATGCGTCGTATGGCTGAAGAGACCGCGGTTGAACTAGTGATGAGCGGACGGCATGATAAGACACTCTACGCAACCCTGTCCCGTCTTGTCTCCGCACGGAGTTTTGAAATTATCATAAAGAAACTATTCGCAGATATAGCCTTATCAAGCTTCAGCCTTGTTAAGCAGGGTGATTATACGATTCTGGCACAGAAACAAATCGACTTTATCAAAAAGGAAGCGCAAAAGCGTTGCGAAACTATAAATAATTGCTGTTCATCCATCCTTTCAATGGACATCTCTGAATGCAAGTCCAAGAGAGCTGTAACGGCTAAAGACGCGGCACGAAAAATGTTTTCCTTACCACTTGTCATTAATCAAGAAACTATTCCGTTTTTGATAGAAAGAGCGCGATTCTTCTCCTCACAGGAAGCGTTCCCCACTATACCATCTAAAGCAAAGGATAAAACGCTTGAAGAACTCAAAGTTATTACCGATGAGGCACGGGAAAACGCCAAAAAATTGGTTGCCTTAACAAGAACATTCCAGTTTCAAGAAGATATTCTCGCTTTTGGACAGCTTCTTGACGGATACGAAGCCGACTACTTGTCTCGTAAACGGCAGACCGGACTGATTTCTTTCCGTGATACTCTGGAAATGTCCATTGACATCCTAAAGTCAGATGCAAAGCTACGTTTTTTCTATAAAAGGAATATCAAGGCTGTCATGATCGACGAGTTTCAAGATAATAACGAACAACAGAAAAACCTTCTCTACCTCTTGGCGGAATGGGACAAGGTCAATACCGGCGTAGCAGTCCCCGTAGCTAAAGACCTCGCCCCAGATAAGTTGTTTTTTGTTGGCGACGAAAAACAATCTATCTACAGCTTCCGCGGCGCGGATGTGACTGTCTTTCGTAAACTTTCTAAAGAATTGAAAGAGGGAGCGCCGTTGCAACAAGAATCTTGCAGCGTCTCTCTCAATACGAATTATCGTTCCACTCCAGAGCTTGTGGATTTCTTCAACGCGGTATTTCCAGCTATATTCGGTGTCGCAGTCGAAGACTACGAAGCGGAATTTTCAGAGGTTCATAGTAATCCAGCAAAGGTGAACACTGAAACAAAGCACCCGTCGGTTGAAATATTCTTACAGGAATCTCCAGAGGACGGCCGCGCCTCAGCCGAAACAAGCGAAGCCCTCGCAGTTGCAGAACGTATCGTGCAAGGCGTGAGATCCGGAGAATTCGGCTTTGGAGACATCGCGGTACTGTTCAGGTCAACATCGCATCAGAATGAATACGAACGTGTCTTCAGACAAGCGGGTATTCCTTTCACCGCATCCGATCCGCGCGGCGTGTACGCAGAGGGTCCTGCAAACGACTTCTACGCTATACTACGCCTCGCCTTATTCCCTCTGGACAGAAACGCATACGCAGCCGTGCTCCGCTCTCCTTTTGTCAAACTCGACGACGAAGCTGTCTTTATTCTGCTACTGGAACTCGGTGCGGACTCTTTAATCGAAAAAAAGCCCTTCCCGGATACGCCCGCCTTATCCTTTTCTCCAGCGGAGAAAGCCCGTTATGAACATGGCAAATCTGTGCTCACAGAACTGTACCGACGTATAGATGTCGAACCTATTGCACTAATCTTGTCGTATCTGTGGTTTGAAACGGGTTACCGAACTTGGCTGTTGTATCACAAGGAATCTCGTCCTGCGCTTGGGCATTTTGACTATCTTTATACGCTCGCTCTGGACGCTGATCGGCGGCAACTAAGCATGGGCGCCTTCTTGGACGAACTGGCACCGCTTATCGGTACCGCAGAGAAGACTGAGACTGGCGATGCTCCCCAAGTTGACGACGAAGTTTTGTTTCTAACAGTTCATAAAAGCAAGGGCCTCGAATTTCCAGTTGTCGCCCTTGTAGACGCAGGCAGCGTGGGCAAGGGCGATCGCAACGATAAGCCTTATTATTTGTCCGCCGACTGGGGTCCCACTCTTAACCTGAAGCTGGATACTGCGGGCCGCAACGAGTCTTCTGTAAACTATTTCTACGAGATGGTTCGAGATACCATAAAGAAACAGGAAGAGGCTGAAATAAAACGGCTGTTTTATGTAGCCGCAACCCGCGCTGAAAAACGCCTGCTGATTTTTGGTACGCGCAAGGTAACTAATCAGGAAGAACAAATCCTTGAAGGGCTTGATGAAATGGAACGTCTTTCCTCTCTCGCCGCTCTTCCTCATGTCAACAACAAGAATGAAATACAGAAGAATAGCTTCCTCAACTTGCTCGCCATAGGGCTTGCGTCAGGGAAGAGTAAGCAGCACGTGATTTTTCCTATCTTTCCCCCTGCATCTACAGATGTGCCGAATTCTGGTTCCATTTATACTGAGCGGCTACGTGTTTTGAAAGAAGAGACAGAACGGATTATGGGTAAAACAAACGTCTCCATGTCTGCGCTTATTACACCTGAAGCGTTTTACGCGAAAGAAATTCCGCCTTTAGCGGAATCTTCTCTGGTTTACACAAATCCAACCGCTATGGAAGCGATTTGGAAAAAGAACGAAAAAATCAGTACAGACGCGGGACAAGGGATACGGGGCGAAAGACTTCCTGATTTCAAAAATAACGATTTTTTGGACGGAAACGAAGAGCGGTCCATGAACTTTGGCACATTGTGCCACCGTTTGATAGAACAACGGTTCACAGGTTTAGGTTCAGCGTTTGAAGATGCAGCTTTTCACTTCGCCTGCGATTTATTCCCAAATGCATCCCGTGAGAAGGCTCAAGCTTTGGCGGATGAAGCTCTATCGTTAGCAGATGCCTTTCTCTCAAGTCCGCTGGGTAAAGAGGCGTACTTCGCCCAATGGCGCGACTCTGAAGCCGAATTTATTCTACCTCTGTCAGGCGGAAATGGAAAAATAATTTTGGTTAAAGGTCAGATTGACTTGCTTTACGAGCATGATGGGCATTGTATCATCGTTGACTTCAAGACGGATAGGGAGGTTCGTCCAGAAAATCATCGTCTCCAGCTTGCTTGTTACAAAGCCGCGTCTCATGCTTTCTCCGACCTGCTGCCCAAGACTGTACTAGTCTTTCTCCGCAATATGACGGCGGTATTCTTTAACCCGGAGGTAGATGATAAAAAACTTTTAGACGTAGCGAGAGCCGCGGTCAAAGAGAAAAACGCTCAATAAGATACCGGGCAGAAACGGATGCGAGAGTCTTCATCGTTAGCTGGAATTACGGTATCAGGCGTTGTAATCGCCGCTAGGGTTCTGTTTTTTGTATACGGATAAATAGTCTAAAAAAGATACGACGGCGATTACAACTGATACAAAGAAAAGAATCACCGCTATGATGTGGAGAATCGAAAAGAGCGATGCATCCAAGTTGAGCTTCCGGACACTTACCGCCAGCAAAGCGGCCACGCCGGTGAGCATATAAGCAAAAGCTTTGATTTTACCGCCCTTTCTGGCGCCTTGTACGAGTCCTTTTCTTATCATAAGGTTTCGTAGAAATAATATGCTCAATTCACGGTAAAGAGTGACGAGAAAAAGAACGGTGGGTAAAACGCCGTCTAGCGTAAAACAGAGAAAATAGGTAATACGTACCAACGTATCGGCGAATGGATCAAAAAGTTTGCCGAACTCGCTTACCTCGTTTCGGGAACGGGCTATGTTCCCGTCAATCAAATCTGTTATTTCTGATGCGATAAACAAACTCCACAAGACGACGATATACATAAGATACAAGAGATTCCTTGCCGAGTCGGCTATAGAAATACCAGAAGAGTCGAATAAATGTGGCAGGAAATAGACGGCGAAGAATATCGGCGCCAAAATCAAACGTATCGAAGTTACTTTGTTGGCTAACGTCATGACGCTAGTATGAAACATAAAAAAAAGTTTGTCAAGCTGAACTTCAATCCATCTCAGGATTATAGCGTCAATGCTCTGTCGCTTCTCTTTGTTGTCACCGTAGACCTCTCCCATGTGAAGCCATCTGAATGGTGTCTTTATACCGTGCTATATACGTTACTCAAAAATGGCTGTACAAAAATCAAAAGAATCATCTGAAAAAACATATTCTCCACCCTTCCCAAAAATATAAAAAAGTATTGACAATTACCTATACACCGTATATACTTTTTTCTACAACTTCAACGTTCTTAAATAGAAGTGGTACTGAATAAGTAAATATAGGCAATGTATCATCTGCTCAACTGAAGTACTATACCACACCCCGCCATATATTATCTTGTTATATTATACAAGTGCGGCTGGTCGCCGCGGTACTAGCATTAAAATGCTTTGCGTATTATACTGAACGCCGAAGGCGGCGCTTGTGGTGCCAGTTGATAAAAGGATAAAATAATATTTTACATATATAAAGGCGTTTTAAAAACGCGCTTGTTGTACGGAGTAATTTTAGAAAGTTTTCGAATATGAGGAGTGCGATGTCCATCCGTGTTAAAGTAATTTTAGTAATATCTTCTATTGTAGCTCTGATTACCGCTTCTAGCCTCGGTGTAAGCATATACTACCAGCGTGTGGATATGGTAAAGACACTAGAAGGTGATATGATGGTAGTAAGTCATCTCGCTGAAAATTTGGTTTCTGTCCACTTGCAGCTTTGGAAAACAGAAGCGGATATGGCCGCCAAAGTGTTAATGGAAGCTATGGTTGGCGCTTCATTTGATAGAAATCAGAGAAACCAAGGGCTTCAAGCAATTCTGGAAGAACAAATAGGAATCTACAATTACTTAGCGCTTACTGTGATGAGTGACCGGGAAGTAATTGCTTCCGAGGGGGACTATGCCCCGAACAGTGATTTTATTCAGAGTTCCTATGCTCAGCGGGCTCTTGCTGGAGAGCGCGTTATTACCACTACTGAATTGTCCACTGACGGACGACTTCTTATCCGCATTTGCATACCTATGGGTTCCCTGATTCTGGTAGCTACCCTGCCGGGTATGATGCTTTCGGACATCATCACCAAATTCAGAATCTGGGCAACGGGAAATATCCTGGTTACCGACAATGAAGGCGTTATCATCGCTAACATCCGCCCGTTTCTTGTAGAGGGAAGACATCTTCTTGAAGACGTAGTGTCCGATCCGGAAAAGCCAGCATCAGTAAATTTCTTTAACGGTTTGCGGACTGGAAAAACCGGATCAGGTATGTATAGTTACGATGGAGTTCTCCGTATCGGAGTCTATACTCCATTGAATGGCTCTGATAATTGGATGCTTATTGTAGTCGCGCCTATTGCGGAAAGTCCTGGGGCTCAAACACAGTGGATACTCTTTACTTCTGCAGGTATTTTTATATGGCTAGGACTCATAGCGGCTTTTGCCACCGCAAGGTTTATCGCTAATCCCTTTGAAAAGATTCAGGAACAGAATAAACATCTCGTAAAGCTCAAAGAGATGGCGGAAAGCGCTAGCCGGGCTAAGAGTGATTTTCTTTCCAATATGAGTCACGAGATACGTACCCCCATGAATGCCATTATCGGCATGACCTCCATCGCTAAAGCTTCCAGTGAAGTTGAGCGAAAAAATTATTGCCTCTCCAAAATAGAGGAAGCTTCCACGCATCTTCTGGGAATCATCAACGACATTTTGGATATGTCAAAAATTGAAGCCAACAAGTTCGAGCTTTCCCCTGAAGTATTCAATTTTGAGCATTTGCTCCAGAAAGTAGTTACGGTAATCAACTTCCGGGTAGAACAAAAGTATCAAAACTTCATCGTTCGCTTGGACAGGAATATTCCGATTATGCTTATTGGAGACGATCAACGCATTACACAGGTGATCACTAATCTTTTGGCAAACGCGGTAAAATTTACCCCGGAATATGGTTCCATCCGGATGGATACTAAATTTATTGGGGAAGAGGATGGTCTTTGTACCATTCAGATATCAGTTACCGATTCGGGTATCGGCATAAGTACAGAACAACAGGCTCGGCTGTTTAATTCCTTTACCCAAGCAGAGAGTAATACTTCCAGAAAATTCGGCGGTACCGGGCTCGGACTGGCCATTTCAAAACGGATCGTTGAAATGATGGACGGACGGATATGGATAGAGTCAGAACTGGGCAAGGGATCCACTTTCATTTTTACTATCCGATTGAAACAAGCGCCTCTTGATGAGTTTTATGGAGTATTGAAAAAGGAAAACCGTCCCATACGTATTTTGGCCGTAGATGACGATTCTGAAATGCTGGAATATTTTGGAGAAATCATCGAATCTTTCGGGTTTTCCTATGACCTTGCCCATGGAGGAGAAGAAGCCCTTGCCTTGATAGAAGAGACGGGTCCCTACTCTCTCTACTTTATTGATTGGAAGATGCCCGGGCTAAATGGCGTTGAGCTTACTCGCAAGATAAAGGAAACCGATGCAGGGAATAATTCGGTAATCATCATGGTTTCCGCTGTTGAATGGGGTGTCATAGAAAAAGAGGCGAGAAGCGCTGGAGTAGATAAGTTCTTGTCCAAGCCTTTATTCCCTTCTATTATTATGGACCATATTAATGACTATCTGGGAACAGAGTACCATCTAGCGACCGATAAGATTGTGATGGACAATTCGGGCTGTTTTGAAGGATATCATATCTTGCTGGCCGAAGATGTTCCTATTAATCAAGAAATATTCATCGCTCTTTTGGAACATACAAAACTAGGAATTGATTGTGCGGATAACGGCGCTAGAGTCTTAGAAATGTACCGGTCAGATACGGGAAAATACGATATTATCCTGATGGACGTTCAGATGCCGGAAATGGATGGCTTTGAGGCAACTCGCCGCATCCGTGCGTTCGAATCGGAGATACATAAGAATATACCTATAATCGCAATGACAGCGAATGTCTTTAAGGAAGATATTGACAAATGCCTTGCTGTGGGCATGAACGATCACTTGGGTAAGCCTATAGATATTGATGAGGTAATAATCAAATTGCGCCGTTATCTGCCGAAACGAGCGCTATAAATCCAGCCAATAGGATAAGCATCCTATAAAAAGAAAAGTATGTTGAAAGAAGACCAGAATTGTTTCTGCTACTGATTGTTTGAAGAAAATCTATGCAGAGACGCAGGTTCCCTTCAAACAAACTCCTCCTTGCCTAAATATGTGATTTGTAGTAGAATAATCATTATGCTTGATGGTATTATAAAAGCGCTTTTTGGGTCCCAGCACGAGCGGGACCTCAAAAAGCTACTCCCCGTGCTACATGCGGTCAACGAGAAAGAGGTATGGGCAGTAAGCCTTCCTCTCGAAGAATTCCCCAAGATGACGCAAATATTTCGAGAACGCTTTAAAAAAGGTGAAACATTGGACACGCTATTGCCGGAGGCGTTTGCACTTGCACGGGAAGCGGCGCGGCGCAATCTCGGAGAACGCCCTTATGATGTGCAGGTGCTTGGCTCGATTGTGCTTCATCAAGGCAAGATCGTTGAAATGAAAACAGGTGAGGGCAAAACACTGATGAGCGTTTTAGCCGCTTATCTTAACGCCATACCGGGCAAAGGCTTACACATCGTTACCGTAAACGACTACCTTGCAGAGCGCGACTCAGACTGGATGCGTCCAATTTTTAGCTATTTAGGGTTGACGGTCGGCGTGATTCTATCCAATATGGATAATGCAAGACGCAAAGAAAATTATGCCCAAGACATTACCTATGGGACCAATAACGAGTTTGGCTTTGACTACCTCCGCGATAATATGTGCCCCACCCTGGAACAGCGGGTTCAGCGTGGACATAAGTATTGTATTGTGGATGAAATCGACTCCATACTCATCGACGAGGCGCGTACTCCGCTCATCATTTCTGGAGCCGCGGAGGACGACACTTTCAAATTTGCTGAAGTGGACAGACTTCTCGGCTCTCTTGAGGAAGTCAAGAAGAAGCCCAACGGTGACTATCCAGATGAGACTCAAGGCGAGGAAGTTATCGGGGACTATAAGATCAACGAAAAGAACAAAAGCGTGTCCTTTACCAACGACGGACTAACCAAGATTGAAAATATATTGCAGAAACGCGGACTCATCAAAGGCGCTATAGTGGATGAGGAAAACTTTGAGTTCATTCATTACTTCACACAGGCATTGCGGGCGCATAAATTATTCCATCTTGATACCGAATATGTGGTACAAGACGGGCAAGTACAAATCGTCGATGAGTTTACTGGGCGTATCCTACACGGTAGACGCTATTCGGATGGGCTTCATCAGGCGATTGAGGCGAAAGAACACATCAGAATCGCCCAGCGTAACCGTACTTTGGCGACTATTACTTTTCAAAATTACTTCCGTCTTTACAGGAAGATATCTGGTATGACAGGTACCGCAGATACTGAGGCGGTCGAGTTCAACAAGATATATAAGCTTGACGTGGTGGTCATTCCCACAAATCTACCTGTTGCGCGTAAGGACGAGGACGATGTTATCTATTTGAACGAGCGCGACAAATTTGCCGCGCTATGCGATGAAATAGTCACCGCGTACAAAAGGGGACAGCCCATGCTTATCGGTACAGTTTCCATTGAAAAATCCGAGAAGCTATCTGCACTTTTAACGCGGCATGGTGTACGCCATGAGGTGTTGAATGCCAAGAACCACGCCCGTGAAGCATTGATTATTGCAGAGGCGGGAGCGAAGGGAGCGGTAACAATAGCCACAAATATGGCGGGACGCGGTACGGATATCAAACTTGGCGGAAATCCGGAACATCGCGCCCGTAAACGTGCTGGCATTGATGCTGATGTAGAGAAATATGCGGAGATTTACGCAGAAGAGTCAAGAAAATGGAGAAAAGATTATGAAGAGGTGAAAAGTCTGGGAGGGCTTTACGTCATCGGCACGGAACGCCACGAAAGCAGGCGCATTGATAACCAGTTACGGGGGCGTTCTGGCAGACAGGGTGATCCGGGACGGTCGAAGTTCTTCATTTCAATGGATGACGATCTGATGCGACTCTTCGGTGGAGAGCGTATGAAACGCCTTATGTCTCGTATGATGGGTGCGGATAAAGAAGGTGCAGAGAGTATGGAACTTCAGCATCCATGGCTCAACCGTAGCATCGAACAGGCGCAGAAGAAAGTAGAAGAGCGCAACTTTGAAATTCGCAAGCACCTGCTTGAATATGACGATGTTCTTAATCAACAGCGTAAGTTTATCTATGAACAACGAGACGCGATTCTACTGGATGCTAATCTCAAGGAACGGGTGAACGGTGCCTCTAAAGATATACTTTCTTTAGCAATGAGTGATTTCCGTTCCAATTCGAAGAAAGAGCCTCAAGTTGCAGGCAAACAGTTAGCGGACTATCTTAAGACCAAGTTCGGCTATGTTCTGAACGTGGAAAACGTGGCGGCAATGATAAGAGAGTCACCGGAGGCGCTTGAGAACCGACTTATCGAAGATTTGCAGCGTGATATTGACGAAAAGATCGTCCTCGTAGGCGAGAATAACTTAAATACATTCATCCGCATACAATATTTGACGGCTATCGACCGCAAGTGGCTGGATCATCTGGAGAATATGGAAGCTTTACGCGAGGCGGTTTATCTGCGGAGTTACGCACAGAAAAACCCACTCACGGAATACAAGATTGAAGGGTTTCAGATTTTTGATACAATGATCGACCAAATTCGGGAGGAAATTGCATCTCGTACCCACTTTGTCCGTATTCAGGTAAATGCTGACCGCGAGGTGAAGACGCACACTGCTACCGCATCAGCGTCTCATGGGTCTATAGATGCTTTTGCGGTAACACGACGTAACGCCCCATTAGCTGACCGCGTACAGGGAGAGTCAGTCACAGTTGTCCGCAGTCAGCCGAAAGTGGGACGTAACGCTCCCTGTCCTTGTGGTTCCGGCAAGAAATACAAGCAGTGCCATGGAAGATGGGACTCGGAGGCTCCCATATAAAGATGCGGACGTTCGCATTGGTTAGTACAATTCATTGCCTCCTCTTTAAGGGAGGAAGTATGGAACGGCGGATTTTTTCTTTTTGGGCTATTTTTGCGTTTATCGTTTATTGATGTTATAGCGAGGAAAACTATATTCACTGTAAAAAACCCAATGAATCGTTTGACAAATGAAGATGTATTTGATATACTAACTGATAGAGTTCTACGGTGGCGGGGGGATAGACTTATTCCTGTATACACAAAATTAAAACTTTGCCAAGCCCGCTTATATAAGGAGAATAATAATGTCTATATTCCAATGGAATGACAGCCTGCTGACAGGTAATGCTCTTATCGATTCAGAGCATAAAGAGCTTGTTAGAGCTATCAATGATTTTTTCGACGCTTGCGACAGGAGAATTAGCGGAGACGAGTTTCAGAAAATCTTGAGTTTTTTGAATTCTTACACCATCAAGCATTTCAGTGACGAGGAACAACTCCAGGTGAAGTACGATTACCCATATTATGAAGACCACAAGAAATTTCACGAGTCGTATAAAACGACCGTACGAAATTTCATGCATGAATTTATCTTACGGGGCATAAACGGAGAATTGGTGGCAAAAGCAAAACACGACATAGGGGAAGTCATCATCGCTCATATCAAATTAGAAGACCATCGTCTCGCGGCTCACATCAAAACGATGGAATAGTATAGGTGAGTGCGGTAAAAAGCGATATACGCAGCGTCTACCGCTTACTTTACTTCCAGCTGGTTCACAGCGAGCCCGTCACGATATAATTTAGGGAGGTTGTTATAGTTGAGGACGCGTCTTCCTTGAACGAAGAACACGTAGTAGTAGACTCCTGTGGGTAGATGAAGCGTGAGACCGTAGTTGCCCGGTGAGTTTTCTTTTAGCTCGTACATAAAAGGGTCCCAGTTGTTAAAACTACCGGCCACATAGACCGATTGACCAGCCTGTCCTGTGTAAGAGAAGGCGACTCCATTGGAAGGTATGCCCTCCGACGAAGTAACGGGCTCATTTTTGACTGGCGGCAGAGGGGCGATGGATACTGTCATTCCTGATTCGTTTATCCGTTTGTTCGGATTGACGGGGTCCGCGGTCCAGAGACCGTCTATGACAAGCCTGTATTCCAAGGAGGTAAGCCCCTTCGGGACCGTGTATGTGAAGAACAGAATACCTGAGTCTTTGTAGACGACAGGCGGTCCTTGCTTGGCTTCCTGTTCTTGTGACTTGGGACTGTCGTCCGGCACCATGAGTCTTTTGAACCAATATACCTTAGCAAAACCCTCATAGGCAAAGGCAATACCCACTCTTTTATAAGAAGCGGGCACGGTCCAGAGAACCCCATCTTCAAACACTTCGGGCTGTCCGGCCGAAGTAAGATTGACTAAATGGTTAATAAATTGATAAGATTCCGTATTTAATGCTCCAATCGTGCCGATAATAAACACAAGGAACACTGTAAAAATAAACGCTCTCATAGGTCTTTACAATTATCGGAAAATATAGCATTATAGTCAAGAGGAAATAGTGCCGTCATTAAATAATCTCGAAAAATTTAGAGACTCGTTCCGTAACATCGGTAACGAAGCAAAAGATTTGGCTTCAAAAGGATTAACCTTTGTGGACACTCCTTTACCAGACGCGGTCGACGCTGACGCCGAACATGAAATAGTACAACAGGATATTGATAACGTTCCTGACTTTGATATGGGCAGTCTTTTTACGGACTCTCCTGATCAGGCTGGCGTGGCGGATGATTTTGATATAGAGAGTCTTTTCGCAGACACGCCTGTAACCGAACCGATAGATACCTTCGTCGATTCGAGCGATCCGTCTCCACCCACCGAGTCTGATGGTGGATTATCTGCATCTAATATAGACGATATCCCGGAAACCCCTGCAGTAGCCGACATCCTTCCTGCGGACCTTGTGGATTTCAAAGATACTCCGCCTGCACAAGGTTTAACAGATATACCCAGCATAGATGACATTGAACCTCAAGACGACTTCTCACTTGACGATCTTGTAGATTTCAAGGATACTCCGCCTGCACAAGGTTCAACAGATATACCCAGCATAGACGACATTGAGCCTCAAGACGGCTTTTCGCTCGGCGACCTTGTGGATTTCAAGGATACTCCACCTGCACAGGGCTCAACAGATATACCTAGTATAGATGATATTGAGTCTCAAGACGGCTTCTCACTTGGCGATTTTCCTGACTTCAAGGAGTTGGCAGACGATGTTCCGTCCATATCCGCCATAGACGGCGAACCGACAGGTAAGCCGGGAGTGGAACCTTCTAATGCCGGTGAAGATACTGACAACGTGTTGGATAATGCGGCGCTTGATACGGGAGCGACTGGAGAAGATGAACCTCCGCTTCTGGATGCAGGGTTTGATGACTTTGTTGTTCCGGGTCTCGACGATTTTCAAGGTAAAACAAATGATGAAAAGCCGAAACTCGTTGCTTCTGAAGGCATTGAAGATATCAGTCTAACCGAAGAAGAATACGAACATCTAAAGAACTCGCTCGCTAGTTTCCCGCTGAATCTGCGTATTGCTTGCGAAGAGCTTATAGCCGAGCAAGCGGTTGCGCCGGAACATATGTCGCGGCTTATAAAGCTTTTGGTAAAAGAAGCGCCCCTTCAGGAAGTCGCGGACCTTGCCGGAAAAGTCCAAGGGCGCATCATCAACATACCCAAGTACTTTGAAAAGAAGAGCGGAGCAGAGCTTGAAGCGGAAAAATCGAGTTTCTCGTATCTTTTCATTCATAAGTTTCTGCCTATCTTTGGATGGACGCTGTTTATCGGGGCAGTCATCGCCTCTCTTTTTTACCTCGGTTACCGTTTCATTTGGATACCCCTCTATGCCGAGTCTATCTACAAAGACGGCTATGAACGCATCGACAGAGGGCGATACGAGGATGCAAACGCCAAATTTGACCAAGCCTTCAAGTTGCATCCTGTCAAGAAATGGTTTCCCAGATACGCGGAAGCTTTTGTCGCAAAACGCCAGTACGTCAACGCAGAAGAGAAATACGAGAGTCTTCTTAAATATTACCCCAAAGAGAAACAGAGTGCGTTGGATTATGCATCCCTTGAAACGAATATACTCCAGAACTACGAAAAGGCGGACAGCATTCTCAGAAGATACATTCTCAATTTTAATGTGAAGGACAAAGACGCCTTACTTGCGGCGGGCGATAACGCTCTCTTATGGGGAGAAATTGACCCGTCCAAGTTTGAGACAGCCCGTGAAGCTTATGCTCAATATATAGAGGCTTATGGGCAGTCTCCACATATACTTGAGCGTATGCTGAAATATTTCATTAGAACGGATAATCTCAGAGAAACGCTTCCATTGAAAGACTATTTTACGAATCCTGCAAGAGAAAGAAAGGGGCAGATTTCACCTGAGACTCTGACAGAACTGGGGGGCTATCTTTTTGATAAGCAGTTTTCTGAAGTCAAAGGCGTACCTGACGAATACATAAGCGCCATTACCGGCGTACGCGACCTATTGCTTACCGCGGTCGAAAAGGGCGCCGAGCTTCCGGAAGCTCACTATAATCTTTCTCGTTATTATCATTATTTTAATAACACGAGAGAGGAGAGAAGCACGCTTGAGCGGGCTCTGCCGCTTTTCGATTCCGCTCCTGAAACGTCAAGACGGCTTAAAAAGCGTATTGATGCGGAACGTCGGTACGCCAAAGTTCTCATAAAGAACAAGGAATTCTTCGCGTCCGAAGAGCATTTACAAAAAGGTATTCGCCTCTATGAGGACGGGTTTTCTCGAAATCTTTTTACTCCGTCTACAGAGTTGGCAAGTCTCTACGCAGACATGGGAGATCTTAACTATTTCACCAAGGATAACGATTGGGATATGGCGCTCGAATATTATAGGAGGGCGGAGAGAGGCGGATGGAAGCCGCCTGAGATGCTCTACCGCATGGGTGTGGCTTTCTATCATCAAAATAAATGGATGGAAGCCCAAGAAAAATTCGTGGACGCAGCCGCGGAATTACCGTTGAATAGGCGTATTCTTAACACGCTCGGTAGTATTTCCTTCCTGCGAGGCGACTATTTTGCGGCAGAGGGCTATTATGGCAGGCTCTTGAAGACCTTGAATGAAGACAAAGCTCGGTTCCCGGAACTCTCTCCCCAGACGCATCCCGACCATTACGCGCTTGCCGAGCGGCTCATGGTTGCTCAAAATAACATGGGCGTTGTGCTGGAGACGCTCGCAGAACGCGCCGGGGACCCGTCTTACAAGAACAGCGCTTTAAGCCATTATATCGATTCCCAGCGCGCTTGGGACAGCCTCACTCGTAACCCGACGACGTTCGTCCGCGCGGGAATAACTGACCCCACTGCACCGGGCGTAAATCTCGCATATCTCAACTCTCAAAACGCCTTCACGCCCCAGCCAGAATTTGAGCCGCAGATTTACATGGAAATTGATAAAGACGTGATTGAACCTTCGGAATGGGAACGACTCGTTCCATCCACCACACGATTAACAGAGCCATTGAGATATTGAATCTGTTCGTTTCTTGGAACGGCGTTCATAGTCCGCCTCTCCAACAGGGCTCGGGTTGTTTAAAAACAAGTTTTCCCCATGATACCCTCCCATAGTCCGGTTTATCACGGCATGGGAGGGCGTCTATCCCTAACTTGTTGACGGTGAAAGGCATACCACTGTCAACAAGTTAAGAAACGTAGACAGCAGGGACTTGTCCCCTTCCTGCCTCCCCCTTCAACTACCATGCTGAGCATGAACCACATCAACTTCTTGAACGGCATTTTGCGATCCCGGCTGAAATCCTGTTTTCGTTTCTTTGAGCGATTTTCATAGTCCGTCTTCCCTGACAAGTTCCGGACTGTTTCAAAACACGTTTTTTCCCATGATACCCTCCCGTTTCCGGTTTACCACGGCTTCGGGAGGGTGTCTAGTCCTTAACTCGTTGACAGGGGGAAGCTGTCTCCGTCAGGCGGGGCGTAGGCAGTGTAATCTGTGGACCATTTCTACCATGATGAGTACGAATTTTAAGAACATCACTATTGCAATATTGGCAATCCGTCCTGTGTGGTGTATTGTATACTTATTGCTAAAGAAGAGGCGTTATATGTCCGGTTGAGACATTGTCAGCGAATTGCTGCATGGGAAGTTTCTTTATGCCAATATGCTGTTGGTATTGTTCGCTTTTTTGAGCATATGTTTCGTCTGTCGAGGGGCGATTCCAGCTTCTCTGCTTGCCAAATTGAACATCGTGACTAAGACCGATATAGAGCTAGTTAAGGGTGGAAACTAAAGCGAAATTACGGCAGCTAAAAGAGAATGAACTATTCCACACGAACAAAGCGCTGTTGCTCCTCGCCAAAGGACTGCTAAAAGAAACAAAACCTGAGTTATATTCTCATATTGAGGACACGTTTTGGAGACTACCTCAAAGACCTGCAAGGTATACTGTTACGTCAACTTCCTGTCTCAGAACGCCCTGCGAAAACCAGCTCTCTATTTCGTCACTCTTCCCGCAAAACTTCTGCGGGACGCATCTTGGTGGCTCTGCGCGCGGCAAAGCCCGCGGCGAACAGAGCGGATAGAAATCCAAAGAGGAATATGAGCGTAACTTCGTAAGGGATGACGCGAGAGGGGATTTCTCTTAGGTAAAAAACGGTCGGCGAGAAGATGGCGAAGTCTCCTATGCTTTGCCGTCCGAAGAGTCCGACGATGAAGTTGAGCGCATGAATGAAGAGGTTTACCACTTTCTCAAGCGCCGTGAAAAACCCGTTGATATGAGTAGCCAGAAACAGTCCTATGAGAGCGCCTGATACCGCTCCGATGAATCCTATAATGAACCCGTCCCACAAAAACACAAGCCTAACCGACCACTCGCTTGCCCCGATAGCGCGGAGAAGCCCAATTTCCTCACGGCGTTCCAGTACGAATCTGCGCTGCGCTTGAAAGATGTTGAGTCCCACCACGAGAAATATAAGCCCTACCAGTACGAACATAAGCAGTTTTTCCGAGCGCAGAGCACTGAAAAACGCTCTATTGTAGACCCGCCATGATGTCCATTCAATATCCTTGCTATTGGGCAGAGAGCGGAGATGGCTCAAGGCGCGACTGTCCTGCCATCTGTTTGTAAGCTTCACACCGATTAAGAGACTGCCGTTGTCTAGTTCCGCGGCCGCGTCTATGTTGATGAAACCCCACCCCAAGTCGTACTCGTAAAACCCTGTCCTGAAGACGCCTGTAACTGTCCATGCGTTATCTTCATCCCCGAACAAGTCGGAGATCGAAACTAAATGTACCGTGCCTCCAATCCTAACGCCCAATACACGCGCCAACTCCGCACCCAAAAGGATAGAACGCTTTTTCGCAATATCAAAGCTTCCGTCTTCAAACACGAGTCTCTGCGCCATACCTTTGTCTTCTTCCAGTGCGTCTGGGGACAATCCGCGAATCAAGGCGCCTTCCTGTGAATTTCTTTCGCCTCGCAAGATACAGTGCAATTCTCGAAATGGAATGGCGGACGAGACGCTCGGCACCTTCCGAACATCTTCCAATACCACACCCGCGTCTCCGCTTCCCCTTGCGCGCAGGTGAAAAGATGATATCTCAAGAATATTCTCAATGAATCCAAGCTGTAGTCCGTTCATCACCGCGATAATCACGACAAGCGCCATAACCCCTACGGCTATACCGAGTATAGCAAATACATGGGACGACCCGCCCCGCCTCTTGCGGTTTAGAAACACATTGTGCCGCGCCGCGACAAACAAAACCCAGTTCAGTTTACCCATACAATAATAATGGACCTTCCTATATAATCAGCATCTTGCAACGACTCCCGATGCTTTATGCTTGTAAGCGCTTTAATACGTCGCCGCCCGTTATTCGCCAGGCTTCATCACCGGAAACAGTATCACGTCGCGGATAGAGTATGTGTCGGTGAGGAACATGACGATCCTGTCTATACCGATTCCCATGCCCCCAGTCGGAGGCATACCGACTTCAAGGCTGGCGATGAAGTCTTCGTCGAGTCGATACGCTTCGTCGTCGCCGAGCTCCCGCTCTCCGGCCTGCTGAATGAAACGCTCCCGCTGAACGATGGGGTCGTTCAGTTCAGAATACGCATTGGCGATTTCCCTGCTGAATACAAAAGCCTCGAAACGCTCGGTCATGGACGGGTCGTTAGGCTTCTGTTTGGTAAGCGGAGAGATTTCTGTAGGGTAATCCATGACAAAGGTCGGCTGAATGAGGTTACTCTCTACAAAATGCTCAAAAGCCGCGTTCATAACGTCTCCACGGCAACAGTTTCTTATATCTTTCTTGAGTTCCATGGAAAGGTGGAATTCAACCGCCGCTGCCCGCGCCTCCTCGTCGGTCTTGATTTTCTCAAAATCAGGTCCTCCATTCTCCTTAATAGCGTCAAGCATGGTAACACGCCGCCACGGAGGAGTAAAGTCAAGTTCTGTACCTTGGTAATCAACCTTTGTGGAACCGCATATACTCACCGTCGCGTTTGCTATTATGTTTTCGCAAAGCTCCATCATGCCGTTGTAATCCGTAAATGCCTGATACAACTCTATCATGGTGAATTCCGGGTTGTGCCTGATGTCAACGCCTTCGTTACGGAAGTCCTTGCCAAGCTCGTAGACTCGTTCCATACCACCGACGATGCACCGTTTCAAATAGAGTTCCGTGGCGATTCGCAAATGAAGCTCCATGTTCAGTTTGTTCGACATTGTTATGAAGGGCCGTGCAGCCGCGCCCGACGCAACAGTCGACAGAACAGGCGTCTCAACCTCAATGAAGCCTCGTTCATCAAGGTAGCGTCTGATTGAAGATATGATTTTCGTGCGTTTAAGAAAGACGTCGAAACTATCCCTATTGGTAATGAGGTCAAGATACCGCCGACGATACCGCTGTTCTATGTCTTTCAAACCGTGGAATTTTTCAGGAAGCGGTTCCAAAGATTTCGTCAGAAGGGTTATCTCAGCCGCATGAATGGAGATTTCGCCGCGCTGTGTCTTAAACACTTTGCCCTTGACGCCTATAATGTCGCCGACGTCGAAGGTTTTGATTTCCGCATAGACAGCTTGTCCCAAATCATTCACATTCACATATATCTGAATCCTGCCGTCTCTGTCCTGAACGTCCATAAACGACGCCCTGCCGCTTGAACGGAAAGACATGAGCCTTCCAGCCACTGAAACCTCCTGTTCCGCAAGCGTATCGAATTGCTCTTTTATCTCTACAGAATGATGCGTCTGCTCAAACGTGGTAATGACAAACGGATTTCTGCCGCTCTCCTTGAGCCTTGCCAGCTTCTCCCGACGGACAAGCTCCTGTTCGGAATTTCTTTCATTATCATTATCAATCATAAAAACCTCTCGTCTTATTATAGTACAAGACCACTTCCTTCGGCAATCCTCTCTAAAAAGAGCGAGGGAACGCCTTGCAGTCTTCGGAATCCAGCCTCATTCGGCTTTTATTTTCATGCCGACGCTCTTTGTTTCAGTTCTCAAGAGCGCGGTCAGATACTGCGCCTCCAAAGGTATTGAGAATGGGAAATCTTCGTTGTCAGGCGTGAAGTAAACCCGCCAGGTAAAGACCGCGGGCTCAACTGAAGGACTATCATCGGTAACCGACGGCGAGACCGCGATGTCCACAGGACCCGTATAAGCGCCTTCCGCAAAAGTTTTTTTGAATACCAGAAAGGTGGCGCCTTCGTACCGCATGGCCGAAACCGTAAGCTTATTGCCGTCGAGCTTGTAGCTGTTATCGCTCACCTTCGCTATGATGGTGATAAAGGCGCATAAGATAATGATGGACATAAATAAAACCCCGTGAGACTTAGAGCTTCTGAATATCCCGAAAACCGAAGGTTTTCTGACCACGCCGTTATTCAAGTCTTTCACGTCCCGACTCGCGCGTTTCAATCTCTGAGTCCGCGAGTAATGAAAAATCGTGTCCCTGTCGCTTACCGGAGGATTCTTCAAAGCCTCCATCAATATGTTCTTTCCTGTTTCTATATCCGCCTTCATGTTTTACTCCTCACTCTCCATTATAAACGCATTGAAATAAACAGGCAAGGGCGCAAAGACGTTTATCTTTTTCTCTGGTATGACCAGGCGTTCAGCGTGGAGCAAGAGCCGCTTCAAACCAGCAGTCTTACGGAGCGATTTGTTCAAGGCAAAGTCCCCGTATTTATCGTCCCCTAGTACAGGAACGCCTGTCTGGGCAAGATGCCGCCGTATCTGGTGCATCCGTCCAGCAATGGTTTCTATTTCCAACAAAGAGACAGGCAAAGGCGAATCTTTCATCGAAACAAGGCGGTAGCGGGTTTCGGCTTTTTTCGCCGCGCCGCGAATGTAAATCTCCGCACTGATACAGCCAGATTCCGCCGCAGGCCTGCCCTTGCATACAGCCTTATATTGTTTAATCACACGCCTTTGGTTTCTTTCTTTCTCGGCGAAAACACCCGCGAAGAAAGCGGCGGAATCCCTGCTCTTTGCGACTAATACGACCCCTGACGTATCTTTATCAAGGCGGTGAACCAAAAGCGGACGCTGAGAGAACTCATTAGCAAGGATAGAATCGAGCGAATTCTTCACGCCCTGTCCGCCTTGAACCGCAAGACCCGCTGGCTTGTTAAATACGATACATTCTTCGTTTTCAAAAAGAATAGGAATATTCAAGAGCGTCCCCCGATACGCCGTACCCGCCAGCGGCGTGAGCGCCCGCCGCTTCGACAAAAAGTGTCTGGCGCCAGTTATCCTGCATATCAGCAAAATCAGAAAGTGTCTGGCGCCAGTAGACTCATGTCCAGCGCCAGCCTAATACGCCGCCCCGGGACGCGCGGCGCGGGGCTTAAGATGCAACACCCCAGTTCTTCAGGGCTTTCTCGAGCGCCGCGTTAAAGAAGAGCCAATCGTGTGCGCCGTTCCATTCCTCATAGGTCCAGTCAAAGGGTAGTTTCCGCATCTCCGCGTCAAAGCGGCGGTTCTCCTCTAACAAGCCGTCTTGAGTACCGCAGGCTGTATAGATTTTCGGTTTAATCTGCGCGGACGCGGCTTTTTTAGCCAATTCGAGTATTAGGTCGGACGCGGTGTACTGCAAGTCTTCTCCGAAGATGTTGCGGAAGTCGTTCAAGAGCGCTTCTGCTTCAGGGCTTGACGCGCCGTATTCTTCGGCGTTCAGGCGCAGTTTTTTTAATATTTCGTCAAAGAACAGGCAGGCAGGCGCTATGGCTCCGCAGAAACCAAAGTCCATAGGTTTAGCCAGCGCGGTTTTCAGCGCCCCGTAGCCGCCCATTGAGCAACCTATGACGCCGGTATCTTCAGGCTTTGCCGAGATATTGAATATGCGGCGGCAGATACCGGGAAGCTCTCCGCTCACGTACGTCCAGTACCGGTACCCGTGCTTCATATCCGCGTAGAAACTCCGCCCCACTTCAGGCGCAACGATAACCGCGTCTCCGCTCTTGGCGAAGACCGCCGCCATGGTATTCTCAAACCACATACGCGAGTCTCCGTGTAAGCCGTGCAGAAGATAAATCACCCGGTAATCTTCTCTCCCCTCCAGCGCGTCTGGTATGAAAACGTTCAAACCGGTCCGCATTGCGAGCGCTTCTGAATAAACGCTTCCCTGTAAAATCATGTTTTCCTCCTTGTTTCATCCGCATCAAGCGGGGAGTCTCGGCTGATCCTCCGCCGCAGGGCAGGCCGCGCCTTCAGAGAACCTCCCAAAGACGGTTTATTTTCCCGCTATCTTCTTCCATGTATCCCGCAAGCCGACCGTCTTGTTGAAAACAGGCTTGCCGTTCTCCGTATCCGCGTCACGGACAAAATAGCCCAGCCGCTCGAACTGGAAGCGGTCTTCTGGTTCAGCGTGTGCAAGAAGCGGTTCTGCATAGGCTGTTTCAATCGTCTCAAGCGAATGAGGCGAGAGGTTGTCCAAAAAGGTCTTGTTTGCGGGAACGTTCATAGGTTTTTCCACTGCGAATAAGTTGTCATAGACGCGCACCGTGATGGGAACAGCTTTTGCGGCGGCCGTCCAATGGATGGTGCTTTTGACCCTGCGGTTATCCGGGGCGCCGTTCTCGTCTACCGCATTGCCGCCCCGCGTGGACGGGTCGTAGGTGCAGTGGACCGCGATGACGACGCCGTCCTCGTCTTTTTCATAACCCGCGCACGTGATGATGTAGGCGTAGCGCAGGCGCACCGAGTTTCCAGGGTAAAGCCTGTAGTATTTGGGCGGCGGAATCTCAACGAAGTCGTCCGCTTCAATCCACAGCTCCCGTCCGAACACGATTTTGCGCGAACCTGCACTCTGGTCTTCGGGATTGTTCACCGCGTCTAGTTCCTCGAATCTGTTTCCCTCCCAATTTTCAATGATGAGCTTAAGGGGCTTGATGACCGCCATGACGCGTTGAGCCCGTTTGTTCAGGTCTTGTCTCAGGCAGTATTCCAGAAAGGCCATATCCACAACGCTGTCCATCTTTGCCACGCCGATTTGAGACGCAAAGGCGCGCAGAGCCTCCGGGGTATAACCGCGGCGGCGCAAGCCCGCAATCGTGGGCATACGGGGGTCGTCCCAGCCGCTCACGTGCTTTCCCTGTACAAGCTGGAGCAACCACCGCTTTGACAATACCGTGTACGTTAGGTTCAGGCGGGCGAATTCAATCTGCCGTGAGGGGAAAACCTCAGCTTCGCGGATGAACCAGTCGTAGAGGGGGCGGTGAATCTCGTATTCCAGGGAGCAGAGCGAATGAGTAACGCCTTCCTTTGCGTCAGAGAGCGGGTGCGCGAAGTCGTACATGGGGTAGATGCACCACTTGTCCTTTGTACGGTAGTGAAAACCGCGTTTGATGCGGTACATTACCGGGTCGCGCATGAGCAAGTTGGGGCTCTTCATGTCTATTTTGGCGCGGAGGGTCTTTGCGCCGTCAGGGAACCCGCCCGCGCGCATACGGGCGAACAAGTCGAGGTTTTCCTCAACAGAGCGGTTGCGCCAGGGGGAGTCCTGCCCCGGAAGCGTTTCCGTGATGTTGTTCTTATCCGCAAAGTTCGTCTTACGATAGGCGCTGATTTCCTCTTCAGACAGGTCGTCCACATAGGCGAGCCCCTTCTTGATGATCTTCACAGCCATATCGTAGAGGTATTCGTAATAGTCTGATGCGTAGAATTCCCGGTCTCCCCAGTCAAAGCCCATCCACTTTACGTCCCGTTTGATAGCCTGCACATAAGAGTCGTCTTCCTTTTCAGGATTAGTATCATCGAAGCGCAGGTTGCACTCACCGCCGAACTGTTCTGCGATTGAAAAGTCAATGCAAAACGCCTTACAGTGCCCGATATGAAGCCAGCCGTTAGGTTCAGGCGGAAACCGCGTTACTACGCGGTCAAAGCGCCCGCTCGCAAGGTCTTCCTTGACGGAAGCGGTAATGAAGTTATTCCCCTCGGCGGACGCGGCGTTTGTAGTATCAGAAAAGTTTTCCATGTTTTCCATAGTGGGAACAGTGTAGCGACTCATTCCAAAAATTACAAGCATGGAGGAAAGGGGAAAAGACCCGCGCGCTCGTGGGCGTGTGCGGTGGAATGCGCTGTTTTCTTAAAAAAGAGTGAAAAATGCGCTAACGTCCCCTTGTAATTCTTGCAATTTATACTATACTAAACAAATCATGACACAAAATCTGAAACGTACGGCGTGTAGTCTGTTCAATGCGGGGAGACCGCGAATCTTTCAATTCTGCAAAGAAAAACGGGCGATGGAACGATTGAGCCGCCCGCATCGCTCGTTACAAAGAACGACTCGTTAGTTCCAACTGACGAATCATTCGTTACAACGAGCGAGTCAGAAGTTGCAACTTACGAGTCAAAAGTTTTAACTTACGAGTCAAAAGTTTCAACTTACGAGTCAAAAGTTAGAACTTACGAGTTAAAAGTTTCAACTTACGAGTCAAAAGTTTCAACTTACGAGTCAAAAGTTCTAACTTACGAATCAAAAGTTTCAACTTACGAATCAAAAGTTCTAACTTACGAGTTAAAAGTTTCAACTTACGAGTTAAAAGTTTCAACTTACGAGTTAAAAGTTTCAACTTACGAGTCAAAAGTTTCAACTTACGAATCAAAAGTTTCAACTTACGAATCAAAAGTTTCAACTTGCGAGTTAAAAGTTGTAACGGCAAAATCAAAAGTTGTAACGGTAGAATCTTTCGTTATAACGAATAAAGGAGTAAAATATGGCGAAAAGCACCGATTGGATGCCGACGGCAAGAACGTCGGTCCTAACGATGTGTCGGAAATGGTTGTCGTACATGACGACAGGACTGCGGGCTCTCTGGGGAATCCCGGAGTCGGAGTTTACCCTGCTGGAGATTCTCTTTGATACGGCTGAGGCGCTCCTGCAAAAGGCGCAGGACGAGACGGAGCGGACTCATGTGATCACGGCGGAACTTCAGGCTGCTTTCAAAGCCCTGACCGAGAAGATGCGGTTCTTCCGGGACCGATATTTCAAGATGCCGCCTCTGACGGAAGGAGACTGGGCGGCGCTGGGCTTCAAGGCGAAGGACCCGCATCCCACGCCGATTCCCCCGCCTGAAGGCGTGCCTGCGGCTTCTTTGAGCTACCCAGGCGGACCGAGCGCGTTGACGGTACATCTGGGACCCATGACCGGGACTCGGGAACTGAACCCTGGGAGCGACTACGGGTATGCGATTTATCTGGGGATAATGCCGCAGGGCGGAGCCACGCTGGAGCAGGCGGCGTCTGAGAAGCGGTATCTGATGGAGCGGCCTGTTGACGGGAAGATGCTGGTGCACCATCGGTTCACACGGCGGAGGCGGGAGAAGCTGGTATTTGACGCGGCGGATGCGGGCATGACCGCATATGTGTGCTGTCGGTATGAGAACGGCAAAGGCGAGACGGGACAGTGGGGACCGGTGGTTTCGGCGGTAATCCCGTAAGAGGGGCGCGGGCGGCGCAGGTCCGCCCGTATCGTCAAAGCAAGCGCGGCGCGGTGACAGACGCCCACAGAGTGCCAGACGCC
>JAIRSU010000125.1 GCA_031255285.1 Treponema sp.
TCAGCATCCCGCCCGCTTTGCGGGCGGCCTTCCCATTGACTTCAAAAGCGGAGCCGTCAAACAGCACGGTGAAAGCGTAGACCTTACCCCCACAGAATACAAATTCCTTGCGGACAGTACTGCTTGCATAATGACCCCCCCACGCAAAAATCGAAGACGGGCGGTTGCAACACTTGCAACAAGACGGTTGCAACACTTGCAACAGAACGGTTGCAACACTTGCAACAGAACGGTTGCAACACTTGCAACAGAACGGTGCAAGCACTTTGCACCGTATCGTGCGAGAACCTTGCACAGGGCGGTTTAATCGCTCTAGTCGGGCTATGGCGCCAGGCTGTTGCCGTGGCGTTTCACGCACCTTGCGAGGCTCGTCGCAAGCCCGTCTAATAGCCCATGCCCGCAGAACTTCAAGTCATTCCGCATAGTTGTTGTAAACGGCACCTCATACGGCAGGACAAACGCGCCTGTTACATAGGGACAACGCGAGGAGAATAGTTATTATTCAATTTAAGATATCAAAGAAATCTTCACAATATCGCAGGACTTGTCTGTGGTTATGTATTTAACAACTACAGACTCACGTCTGCGTAAGCTTGTAGTTGTTAAAATTTGCTGTCTGTTACGTTTTATTCAGTATCGCTTGTTGATGGTTGGGGTCGGAGATATTTAAGGTAGATGTCCGAAAAGTTATCTTTCAGTTTGGTATTCTCTATAAAGAAAGAACGCACCTTTTGCTCCATAGTATAACTTAACCAATAAGAAGAGTAGGCGGTCTCGATATAACCGGCGTTGGTTTCGTCCGCTGGACTTTCTTCCGAGGGGTAAAGCACAAGCACGTTGTTCCCAATAACAAAGGGAGTGGACGCGGTGTTGGGCGGAGTGGAAAAAGCTATCCGCCAGAAGTTTTCGTTTGAAACCGCGCCTGAAAGTTCGCTCACCGAAGAGTCGAGAGGCGGCAAAAGCTGTTCTCCACCGAAGTTGACAGGTATTGGTCCGAAATGTTTCTTTTCAAGACTCTTTTCATCAAGCGCGGCGTCAAAACCATTAGTATTACTCAAAACGGTGAAAGATTCCGCCTCTTTTATGAAATAGTCCTCCACACGCCCTCTCTCGAAATCCATGACGTAGGAACGTATCTTCCTCAATATTTCTGCATCTGTCGTATCGGCTGACTTGGGGTCGTCCTCGGTGCGGAAGAACACCCACATTTCGTCTATTTTTACGATTTTACTGAAACTCCCCTTGGTAAGGTTCAAGATTTCGTTTCGCATATCCTCGTTAGGTATATCCGATATAAGCTCAAAAGCCATTCTGACGCCCATGTCTCCACCCTTCTCCGCAGTTGCCGTGTCTTGGGACTGGTTTTTTGCTGAATCTTCAAAAGTCGCGATTCCATCTTTGATGCTTTGCATGACCTGTTGAGCCTCTTTCTCAGACTTCATGGCGATTTTCGAGAGATGCGTGGACTTGAAGAGACTTGGATTGGCGTTGACGAAAGCTATCGTTTCGGAATCCGGATAATCATTCAGGGAGAATGCAACCATATCAAACGAACGCTCAGGAGAAGCCATCGCCTTGATGAAGGGCGCCTCTTTGGAAGATATTTTCAAACCGGTTATATCGTTCATGTAACGGGACGATGTGATTTCTTCCTGTACTTCCTTCCATAGGATTCCTCGCGTATTGTTATCCATCTGACGGTATTTCACCGATGAAAAACGTCCGTTTTCTTGAAACATTGGAAGTGCAGCGACTTCCTTGTCTACGACGCTATCGGGTACTTTGTAGCCAGCTTTCCTCACTTCCTCTAGAATCGCGGTATGAACCACGGTTTGTTCAAATGTTGCTCGCCATATTTGATAGTTCATAAACAGGTTGTTGACATCCTGTCCCGCGTTCTGCTGATTTCTGATAATGTTCTCGTAAACCTGGGCAAAATAACCACCCGGCACATAAGAGATGGGCGTTTTGTCGTAATAACCGAAAACTAAGTCCACATTGCGTCCTAGTTCGGCGCTTGGTACTATCGCCGGCACAAAGACAAATGCGATGATGACGATCACTAACACAACAATCGTACCGACGAAAATACCGGGATGAGTTTTGAAACGGCGGGTAAAATCCTCCGTTATGGAATTGTCCTTTTTGGGGGCTGCTTTTTTCTCTTTTAAAGACATAATATCCTCTGCTAAAATTATAAGTTTTCTAAAGTGCTTAATAGCATAGCATTTTAAATGGAGAAGGTCAAGAGGCAAGAGAAGAATGTCTATTAGGAAAGTTTTGCGGAAGACACCCTGTTGAAGAATAACTCTCTTATCTCACGTCCATCCGCGATGGCACGTTCCTCGAACTTGGTCTTCGGGCGCCAGATTTGAGGTGGAGCGAAACGGGTATAGGCGTTTTTGAGACCGACTGTCATAGAGAGTTCAGCGAGTGCTACATCCGCATATTCAGCCCAGTCTGTTACCATGTAAAGGTACCCGGCATCTTGCAGTTTCGACGCGAGTATGTCCGTGAACGGCTTCTGAATTATCCGCCGCTTGTGGTGCCGTTTTTTGGGCCATGGATCCGGAAAAAACAGATGAATTCCAGATATACTCTCCGACTTTACGATGTTGAACACCTCCACTGCATCATGCTCCATGATACGGACGTTTTTTAAACCACGTTCCTCAATCTCCATTAACAGTCTGCCTATGCCCGGTGTATGGACCTCTATGCCCACATAGTTTATGTACGGATTGTTTTCCGCGATGACAGCCGTTGCTTCCCCCGTGCCAAAACCAATTTCCATCACAATCGGATTAGCATTGCCGAAGATTTTCCCAAAGTCAATATTTCCCCCATTCTTCCCATGTAAAGGCATGCCATAGACCGGCAGAAAGGTTTCAAGCGCCTTCCGCTGCCCGCCTGTCATCCGCCCCGTTCTACGGACAAAAGTTCTTTCCATAGGCTACTGATTTCTCCTGAAGACGCGATAATTTATGTAAGGGAAAACACGGTGGTCGTATTCTAAGTTAGTGAGCCATTCGGTGCTGATATGACCGTTACCGAGCGACTCATAGATAGTAGTAAAATTTTGTAAACAACTCTGAATTTGCTTGCCTGCATATTCTGTGTATTTTTTATTATAGAGCATCCGGGGCCAGCTTGAGTCTTGAGCGATGAGGATTTCTCGTGCGGCCTGGTTCAAAGCACGTTCCTTTATGCAGGACTCATTTGGGAACCGCTCAGCGAGTTCCGTCATGCGGTCAATAGCTCGAACCATGTGTTTGTACATCCAGTCGTTGGAGGAATCGAGCCATGTCTCTGCATATCCATTGTTTCCGGACGATGAAAACGAAGGCGTAATAGTTTCAAATTTGTCTACTTCTTGGTCAAAGAGGTATTCTCCCGGGCACAAGAATTTGATGCCTGTATTCTTCGAGGTATTTGCCTCACGGAACAGTGACTCGACAAAACAGTTACCCTCATACCAAGAACGTCCCAAGTCGTCTGCATCGCATACGCAGAGACTTACTGGCGTCTCAGACATGAATTTACCTGCTGTATAGAGGCGTTCGGATTGTATGTTTAAAAAGGTCTGTGCTTGGGAGCGAGCTTCTGTTGCCCCAAGTTCCGGATCGTAGAGGCTTTTATCACGTGCGTAGTACTTAGAACCGGTTGACGTCCGCCTGTCTCCGAAAAAAGGTTTGAGCGTCTCTTTTGGAAGCTCATATGCGATGTCGCGGTTGTTATCACGGTAACAGCCGGCTTTGAAACAGCGGGAAAAATGAGCGCCGATGTCCCGTGCTATCGCCAGAACACCGGACCGTGTCCTGATAGGATAGAATGAGCCTCTTGATGCAACCGGATCGCCAAGTATAAAGGCGTGTGCATCTGTTATGGTATAGCCGAAATTGTATGAGCGCAGAAATTGGTCGAGGTCCGGGGACCACGCCATTTCCGGCAGAAAGAAACCAAGGGGATATTTGCCAAAGAAACGGCGGAACGCTCCTATGGCTGTTTCGATTTGCGCCTGTACTGCTTCGGGGTAGGAAACGTAGAACGGCAGAAATGCATGAGTGGCCGCGGTTATTAAAAGCTCCACGTTGCTTTTTTTTTGATAATACTCAAGCGCCTTCAAGATGTTTCGCTCATACCTGCCGGTCCACAAGAGCTGTTTATCTACAGCCTCTTCGTAATACATTTGAGCGAGGGCATTTTCAGGGGTATTATCAGTGCGGTTCAGCTCTTTCTTGAGGAAGTCTATACGTCTGGCGAGCCATCCATCGAATCTTTTCAGAAGGTCTCTATCAGATAGAAGAAAGCAAAGCACTGGTGAAAGGGAAACGCCTAGCTGAAAGGGGACGTGGTCCGCTTCCAAGCGATCGAAGACTTCGAGCAATGGAAGGAAGGTCTCAAAAATAGTCTCGAACAACCGTTCTTCGTTACAAGGTTTCCAGGGGATATGGGCTTTTATTACCAAAGAAATGACCGGTTTATTCACGTCATTCTTTCCCTGTCGCGGATTATGGAGAAACTTTCCACATTCGATAAGCGCAACAATGGATTCTCTTCCGCGATGAGCCGCGCTTTCTGCGGTTCAAATAATTTCGGCATAGCAAATTCGCAGGACATTGCAAGAACATCCTCCTTATCTCCAAACAAGGCACAGAGAGTAACTTTGAAAACACCATTTGGTATCGGTATGGACACATACCACGCCGTATCATCCTGTTCTATGTTCACGATCCATGCACCCTTCGGGTCGCTTAAAGGCAGAACTTTGAGAAAGTATCCATCAAAATCAGACGAATTCTCGATACGCTCCTTATCCTGCCGCTTAATTTCCCAAAACGCAAAAATCCACATCGGATCGCGTACCAGTACATTGATAAATGTAATATTGTAATATTCCGGTAACGGCACAGCCCCGGAAAAAGGAATATTCAAAAGAGGCTGATTATCGTCTTCCAATTCAATATCCAATAACGCTTCTATAATGAAGTTCCAATCGAGGTCGGATGGGATATCGATATCAAAACGGTCCGCAACGTTTATCAACTCTTGAGTTGTTAAGCCTTCAAGATAGGCCCTTTTCAGAATCGAGCCAAGCATATTCAAATCTATAATGAAAAAAAAACCGATAAGTGTCAAGGGGGATTAAAACCATCCTGATATATTTACCTTATTTTCACTCATTATCTTTTTTTTGCGAGTTTTATCCATTATTTTAGGCATATTATCCATTTACTACTATCCAAAATAGGTCAACAATATCTATTGTTATGAAACGAAGAAAGTTCGTCTGCTTTTTGCAGATATTGGTCATAGTAGGTGCTTTACATTCACAGGAAGTCCAAATTGGTAATGGTACGCTCAAGTTCGAAGGCAAGGTCGCAAGTGGAGTATTTTGGGATGCGGATGATATTTTGAAATATAGTAAGACCGGTACCCCTGTTAATCAAAATTTCTCAGACTACCATGGTGAAGACGGTAAAGTCTACCTGTGGAACGAAACTGAAGACATTGCGGACGGTCTGCGCACCGAACTAAGTACAACTTATACTAATGGCCCTGTAGGACTAAAGGTGCGATTCCGTGCTGATCCTGCATTAAATGGGTTTAACAATATGGTATTTGCCCGCTATGCTTATGGATGGATAAACCTTTTCGGTGAAGTTGTGAAAGTAACCGGTGGATTCATTGATCTGTCCGATAATGTCTGGGGTACCCTCGGTGATCTCGATGCTGACATCGGTGGGAATGGAGTACGTATTGAGTTCAGACCCTTTAACATTAAGCCGCTTGACGGGCTCAACTTGGGTGAGTTGAATCTGGGCATTTTTTCCCTTATTCCCAATGTAGCAAGGGATGATTCGAAGTCGCCCTTGCATGACGGGGATTTCATACAAAAGTACGGATTGGGTAACCTTACAGTACAAAATATACTGAACGAAATAGCTCTCGGTCTACGCTGGACTCACCCATGGTTCTACGCAGGTGTACAGATACAATTGGATAGTTATATTGACGATGATGAAGTTGCATTTTATGACACGAGCAGTGCGAGAAACAAAGTATTGAGTAGCGGCGCGGACGAGCAACGCTTCATGTTTGGAGCGGGGGTTACAGTTTTACCTGAGATGATACTGACCACAGAAGGCGACTTTCACGGCTTGGGTAATTGGGCTGTCCGTGGTATCGGCGATATGCGCCAGACGCTTCAATATACCCTTTCACGGGTACCGGTGCCTTACATAAACCGGATTTTCGTCGGAATCAAGGCAAAAGAATTGCTCTGGGGCTACGGCACGGACATCATCAAACTGAAAATCCGTGAAGGTGTCGAGCTTACACCATGGATTCAAGTGAGACCGTCTCTGGGATACAATATAACGGATGGTTTTTCTGTAGCATTGGAATTGGGTTTCGGAGGTGGGAACTTGATCAATATAGAGGATGGAAAATACTTTAACGAAAAGTCCCATTTCTACGTTAAGCCGCATCTGGCGTACATCATGGGGAATGGCTTTGAGGTACGAGCATGGTATAAATATTCGGTCATTGAGTATGACAGTCTATCCGGTGATGGAACACCGGACTCGCCGGCTTGGGGCAGGCCATATAAAGAAGACCAAATAACATTGGTAGATAGTATTACCAAACATCAGGTTGCTGTTGAATTATTATGGAAGTTCTAAAGTTCAAAGGACTTTGGTTCTCTGAAAAAAGAATGATAGGAGGAGATATGGCTATGAAAAAGAAATGGCTATCGGTTCTAACGGTTTTGGTTACCGTTAGTGTATTTTTTATCGCGTGTCCTACTGATGATACGCTGAAAGGCGGCAATACGGTGAACAAAACGGCTCTGACAACGGCCCTTACCGAGGCGGAAAATGCCCGTAGCGGCGTTGAAAAAGCCGACAGTGCTCTGGATGTACCAGTAGGAAGCAAGTTCGTTACACTTGAAGAATGGAATGTGTTTGACACCGCCATTACTGTGGCAAAAAACGTAAATGATGATGCTGCCGCTTCCCAGTCTGCTGTTGATAACGCGGTCGCGGTTCTGAACGCAGCTAAAGCGGTTTTTGAAGCGGCAAAAAAAGACGGCATGAGAGCAAGTTTTACTGAAGGAGAGCTTGATTCGCTGATAGCGCGGGCAGAGGAAGCCAAGAGATCGGTTGACGTGAGTGCTGATGGAAATACTACATATCCTACCGATTCATGGGTAACTCAAGTTGAAATGGCTGCGCTTGAATCGGCTATCGTCATGGCAGAAGCCGGCGGAGGGGAGGCAAAAGACAGGTATATCGCCCTGAATACCGCTTTGACCACGTTCAACGCGGCAAAGAAACCTGGGACAAAGTCTGGTACTCGAATAGACTATGTTTTGCCTTATTCCAAGTACGACTACAAGGTGCTTACATCCGCGTTTACTTCAGCCGCCGTAACGGTTGACGGCGTATTGAACGAGCCTATATGGACGCAGTCCGAAAGTTCACAAATCAGTAACTTTAAGCACGCAACTAACCCTACAGATGTGGCATCCGGCGCGACCGGCACCATCAAGTCCGTGTGGGACGGATACACGCTGTACATCGCGGTGGAAGTAAATGACGCCACGCCTGCGCACTGGCCCGCCCTTGACAGCGGTGAAGACAGTGGCGATGGGATGTTTACCCCTGTTGTGAAAAACAAGTCCAACAGTGCGATTGCCGTACAGCAAGTAATGGACTGGACCACGTTTGCCACTCCCGCGTTCAACGGCACTTTTGACAATGTTGAGTTTGACATTGACTTCTGGAACGACAAACAGGACAAGTGGGCGGATGACGACGGCATCTTCGCCATAAGCAGAAGCGGGAAGCTCGTCTACAGTTCCGCAGACGGTTTTGGCGATGAAGGCACGTACGCTTCGGTGTTCGCCAGCCCTGATGCCCGTGAGTATAACGACCGCGTGAAGGCTTATGCCGTGTCCGAAAAGACAGGTGGCTATATCGTTGAGATTGCTCTACAGATTTACGGAGCAAAGCCATCAAATGGCACCTCTTTCGGGGTAGATGTGATGATAGCCGATGCACCTGCGGACAATAGCGCCATAACTTCCCGTACGTACTGGAGCCACAGCGATAACGATTATCGCTTCAGCAGTCATGATGGGAACTTAGATTGGGGAACCATCGTTCTGGGCGGTCATAATGACATAGCGCAGACGGATTTTGTAAAGAATTCATGGATGTTAACCAATGCTATTCGCTGGGTTGACAAGAACTTACCTGGCACAGCTGGTTATCCAGGTTCCGCTGCTTCGGTGGAGAACAACTGGACGTCTGAAACATGGACGGTTTTGAGTAACGCCATGAGCGCGGGGCGTTCGTTGAACGCAACGACAACCGACCAAGCAGGCATCAAACAAGCCGCGCAGAATGTTGAGGCGGCAATTGCCGCGCTGGTTCAGGCGGATGATCCTTTAGGCGCAACCGCTATGACCTATCCTGTAACCAACAGTCTGCCAGACCCGTTGGTGTTCAAGACAGACCTGACCGGCGGAACTCCGGGTGCAACAGTTGCGACGGCAGGTGATTGGGCAAAACGCGCCGAGGAAATCCGTCAGTTGGCTTCTATTTACGAATATGGTCCCAAGCCCGGTGCGCCGTCTACGGTAACTGTATCCAAGATAACCGCGGTGCCTGGATTCGGCACTCACTGGGAGCCTGCACCATGGTATTATCCGAACAGACCACCCATGAAAGTGGCAAGCAGTCCAAGCAGTTACAGTATTGACAGCACTATCACCTATCAGGGGACGGAAGATTCTGTCCCGGCAGGACGAATGGCTGTGGCGGGAACCACTAATATCACCTTTAATCTCTATACACCAAGTTTGGCGGATGGACAGAAAGCGCCGGTCATCCTCAACTTTGACGGTAACCAAACAGAATTTACTGCAAATGGTGTTGGAGTATTGTCCATACCCTCTACGGTAACGACTGACGACCGTACCAACGGCGTATGGGACACTCGTGCAGGAACCTTCCGTACGTTCTTTCCTTATACAGCTCGTGGTCAGCGCTATGAGATGAGCAACGAAATGGGCGCGGCGTGGGGCGCATGGCGGGCTATTGATGCGCTTAAAGCAGGGAAAGACATACCGATTAATTCAGTTTCACTAAACATCTCCACTCCAGTTACTACGGGGAACAATTATACCCTCAAGGATAGGATAACAGCGGAATCGGTAACAATTACTGTTCAAGGATGGCTTGGACCAGAAATTCAAATAGTACCGGTATGGTATCAGGTTGGACAGCTGGCAGGCGATGACGTGTTAGAAGTCCAACAAGGAAGTGGAACACCTACTATGCTCTACCTTCAGGCGGGTTCTCCTGCGCCGGTGGGAGAAGGAACTCGGAATTTGACCTTTACGAGAGTTGAGCATCTCAACGAGCAAGGACTATGGGTAGATGTTACCGCTAACCGTTTTGGAACGAATACAGGCACGACTGAGGCCCCTGTTTGGGAAAAACCGCTTACTGCTACCCAGACAATAGGAGCGGAGATTGACACGGGCAAGACCCTAGCTGATTACATTGCTTATGGCGCTGATAGTAACCCGTCCCAGCTCGCAGTTACCGGTTATTCCATTAACGGGAAATACGCGTTTACCGCGGGACTTTACGATGAGCGTATCAAAGTGGTCATTCCGGGTGCGGCTGGCGCTTCTGGTCCTCAGACATGGCGTTACAATCCAGCAGCGACGGTCTACAGCGCGGGTAATGGTAACAGTACAGGAGGCGAGCTTATCGGCGATCATATTATGAAGAACCCAGGCCGTTCCACCGAAGTATTTCGCCGCTTCTTGACGAACTTCAACTACTACGAAAGACTACGCGGTATAGACGCAAATGGCGACTTCTCTCACGGCTATGCCCAGCGCCTGCCTTACGACGGACACGAACTCGTTGCCAGTATGTTCCCTCGCGCGGTCATTGAGCGTGCGGTGATGAACGATTTTAACGATGGCTCCGAACAGGATGCTATAGCCTTCCAGGGAGCACGTCTTGTGTACCGCAAGCTCGTTGATTTGGGACTTGTAGCAAATACGTCCGGTGGTACAGAGATAAACAAAGCCGGTATTGATAACCTTATCGTGTTTAACTACCATGTTTGGGCATATTTTGGAGACCCGCATGGTGCAGTATCCTTTGAACAGCGAGTGAACGAAACCCAATACATGAATTGGTACTTTAGCGGTGCTACGCCTTCGTATCTTAGTGCACCTACAGCCTTAGTTGGGTGGAATATTGATCCATTCTTTACAGATGTATTGATTGCAGGCGGTTCAAATTCTTACGAGCGACATTACGGTGGATTTGCAGTTATGATGCCTTGGGCATGGGCTGGTTCATATTATCCATCAAGATAGGAGGAAAGAAATGAAGAAAATACTAACCGCGGTGTACGCCGCACTCGTTATAGTCTTGTTTGCGTCCTGCGCCGATGCAGGATTGGAGGGCTCCCCCCCCCCCGCTATAGACGAAGCGGATCCATTGGCGAGAGCCATCAACCTGCCGAATTCAACATGGACGGATGGTCTGAATCCCTCAGTAACCCTTTCGTTCACGAGCGATCAAGTTACTCTGGGCGGTGGTGAAACCGACGATAGCTGGTACTGGGGATCTCTGGATGGTCGGAATCTACCCATCAATGTGGTGGACACTGCGAGCGCTATGATTCACATTATTGACTATGTGGAACCGAACTGGGGATCCGATATCTCACTGCCAGACGCGATCATTATCGTATGGACCGATACAGAAAAAAAGACAGGGTTTCAACTCTATCACTATGCACCGGTCCCAGGCGGTAGATACAACTACGACCGACTGGTCTGTTGGGGCATAGGACAACCTCACGAGTTTAAACGGATGGAATAATTAAAAATGGTAGGGGAGTAGTAATCGGTTTATATTTCATCCGCTTTTCTACTCCTCTTGTTTTACCGATAAATGAATATGAGTATAAATAACATAAAAATAGCTTACATAGGCGGCGGTTCGCGTAACTGGGCGTGGATTCTGATGCAAGACCTTTGCTTTGAGAAGGATATTGAAGGTCTTATAGCACTGTACGACATAAAGCCGGAAGATGCAAAGACCAATGAAATCATTGGCAACCGTCTTATGGCGGCGCATAACCAGCGATGGCGTTTTCAGGCGGTTACGTCTTTGAAAGATGCGCTCAAGGGTAGTATGTTTGTGTTTGTATCTATCCTGCCTGGTGATTTTGAGGAGATGTCGATTGATGTTCATATGCCTGAAAAGTATGGTATTTGGCAATCCGTAGGTGATACGGTGGGATCGGGGGGACTTATACGCGCCCTGCGAACTATCCCTCAGTTCCGCATGATAGCCCGTGCCGTACAGGAATACGCGCCGAACGCTTGGGTTGTCAATTATACAAATCCCATGAGCATCTGCACTCGCGTTCTCCACAAAGAATTTCCGCAAATCAAGGCTTTCGGATGTTGCCACGAAGTATTCAATACCCAAAAACTACTCGCCGCGGTTTTGGAAGGTGCGGGATTCGCCGAGAAAGGCTCTATTCAACGCGGAGAAATCAAGACTAGAGTCTTGGGAATAAACCACTTCACATGGTTCGACCAAGCCTCGTGGAAAGATATGGATATTTTTCCTTATTATCAAAAGTTTGCGGAGAAATACGCGGAAACGGGCTTCCGAGGAGCGGGTGCGGCGACAACCTTGGCAAACGGAGGTGCAGATGCCATTGACCTAGACGAGATGGAACGTCGTAAATATTTTACATCAGTGGAAAAAGTGAAACTCGATCTGTTTCGGCGTTACGGGCTCATAGCTGCGGCTGGGGACAGACACCTTGCGGAATTCTGTCCTCATTCATGGTATCTGGCGGACCCTGCTCAGATCGAATACTGGGGCTTTGCATTGACACCTGTATCGTGGCGCATCCACAACCGCGAAAGGTTGAAACAACGAGCCGCCGCGTACCGAGATGGTATAGAAACTATGCTACCTGTCTTGTCAGGTGAAGAAGGTTTGAACATACTAAAAGCGCTTTTGGGACTCGGCGATATTATTACTAACGTCAACCTGCCTAACAATGGGCAAATGCCTGGACTCCCTATAGACGCGATTGTGGAAACAAACGCCTTCTTTTCGAGAGACAGTATTCAACCGCTCTTGACAAAAGGCTTACCTACAGACGTCAATGCTCTGGTTTTACCCCATGTATGGGCTCATGAAGGTATAATCGAGGCGGTTTTCGAGCATGACGTGGAGAAAGCTTTTCGGGTCTTTTCTTACGACCCTTCGATTCAAAATCTGTCGCTTAAGGATGCCCGTGCCTTGTTTAATGAGATGTGCGGGAAAACCATGAGTAAAGGGACAGGCGGAATTTAGCCTTGGGGAAAAATATGATAGACCGATACAAACTGGTAACCCGCCATAATCCCCATTATACAAAAGAGGAGAAACAAGCACCGTTATCTGTGGGCAACGGCAGATTCTGCTTTACAGTGGATTTTACCGGCTTGCAGACTTTTTCCGCCTCTTTTAACAACGACGCTACAGGTTTTCCTCTCTGCACGATGGCGGAATGGGCATGGCATCGCTATGCGAATGTGCCACTGACAACGGCGGGTCTGAAACTTACTCCTTTTGATACATTTGGCAGAGCCGTTGGGTACGCAGTTGACGACACGGGACAACGAGAGCTTTTCTACGGTTTACGCCGTAACGCACATAAATTTCACATGGGATTTCTATCCTTTACCCTGAAGGGCAAACCACTGATTCGGGAACAATGCGAGCCCATTCAACAGACTTTGGACATGTGGACAGGAACGCTTGTTTCCGAATTTACCATGAGTGGAGAACCTGTTCGCGTGGAGACTTTTGTACATCCACACGAGGATAGCGTCTTCGTAAAGTCCACGTCTCCGCTTGTTAAAAAGCGTAGTCTCGGTATCAGTCTTGAGTTCCCCTACGCCAGTCATCGGAAGAGCGGTACAGACCTCGAGTCTCGACAACCACATACAACGTCCGTTAAGCAACATGAACGCTCTCGTATCGAGATCCATCGTATCATGGATGAAACCGAATATTATGTTACCGCGAGGTTCGATACAGACGTTTTTGTACAGACAGAATGGGAGACGCACCGGGTCTTGTTTGGATGCGGCGGCCAATACGAGGAGACTCTAGTACTTGCCGTTAACTTTGGTTTAGAGAGCCGTGTTCCTGCCCCATTCGCGAATGCAGAGGCGGTGCGGGATATGTTTTGGCGAGAGTATTGGACGAGCGGCGGCGCCATAGCTTTCCCCGATACGGTAGACCCACGGGCGATCGAACTTGAACGACGGATAGTACTCTCTCAATACGTTACCGCGATTCAATGTCGCGGCGAAGTACCACCTGCGGAAACAGGGCTTTCCTGCAACAGCTGGTACGGCAAGTTTCATCTTGAGATGCTTTTCTGGCACGTTGCGCACTTTACGCTGTGGGGTCGAATTGAGGAAGTGAAGAAGATGCTAGCGTATTGCAAAAAGATACTACCGTCCGCCAGACGTATAGCCACGTCCCAGGGCTATGCAGGTGCGCGTCTGCCTAAAATGTGCGATTTATCAGGTGAGAATACCCCCTCTTCAGTTGCGGTTCTCTTGCTGTGGCAACAGCCTCATCCCATTATGCTCGCCGAGCTATGCTACAGAGCGGACCCTTCGCTTGACTTTCTACACGAATATCGTGAACTTGTCGTTGAAACTGCGGAGTTCATGCGCGATTTCCTGCACTACGATGAAAACAGAGAGGAATACATCCTTGGGCCGCCTTACATACCGGCGCAGGAATGCCACGATCCGCGTACTGTGCTAAACGCGCCCTATGAGTTGGAGTATTTCCGATGGGCGCTCATGAAGGCTGATGAATGGCTTGAGCGAATGGGCGAACGACCGCGCTTCAGAGCCTGTGTTGAGAGAATGGCAAACCCTGCGCACAAAGACGGCGTATATTTGGCGCATGAGAATTGCCCGGATACTTTTTCCCAAGCGCCCTTTTATACCGACCATCCATCCATGCTTGCTATGTTTGGAGTGTTAAACAGCGAAAGGGTGGATAAGACGCTTATGTCTGCGACATTAGACAGAGTCTTAGAGGTATGGGACATGGGAACTCTTTATGGTTGGGATTTTCCGATGATGGCGATGACCATGTGCCGCTTGGGGCGGAACTCAGACGCGGTGGACCTATTGCTGATGGATAGTCTCAAGAATACCTATCTGTCCAATGGTCATAATAGGCAGGAGGGGGATGCGGCTCTGCCCTTGTACCTACCCGGTAACGGAGGGTTGTTACTTGCCACGGCCGTGCTTGCCGCAGGTTTCGATGGGAATGAAGGTTGCCGCTTCCCGAAAAGTTTTAATGCTGAGGTTGAGAATATCTATGCGTATATCTGATATACAGGTTCGGGACCCGTTTGTAGTTTTAGAAGGCGGCACCTACTATCTATTCGGCACTACGGACAAGGATCCGTGGAACGCTCCGGGCGTTGGTTTCGACGTTTACGCGAGTACGGGCGGTTTGGATGAGTTTGAAGGACCATTCCCTGCGTTTCGTCCGCCGCATGGTTTCTGGTCGGAACGTAACTTTTGGGCACCTGAAGTCTATCGGTACGACGGCGGGTACTATATGTTCGCCTCGTTTAAGCCGAAGCCTGACGTGAGTATCTCAAAACGCCGTGGTACCGCGGTTCTCAAGTCTCAAACAGGCATCATGGGTCCTTATGTTCCATGGAGTCTTGATGAACACGGCGTATCTGCTCCGATTACCCCACCTGATTGGGAATGTCTGGACGGAACCTTGTATATGGAGGGAACGAATCCCCTAACTCCTTATCTCGTTTTCTGCCATGAGTGGGTTCAAGTAAGGGATGGGGAGATTTGTGCCATGCCGTTGTCCATGGATCTGCGACAAACAATCGGAGAGCCAAAGCTTTTGTTTTGTGCAAGTTCCGCACCTTGGGCTCACGAGCTGAAAGGACGTGTTGCGAGTGGTTTTGTTGCAGACGGTCCCTTCTTTCACCGGACGCAGGAAGGTGTTCTCCTCTTGTTGTGGTCGTCTTTCGGCGAGGGAGGTAACTACTGCATAGGTGTGGCCCGTTCCCAAGACGGATCACTCAAAGGTCCGTGGGTACAGATGGAGATGCCCTTGTTCGCTGCAGACGGAGGACACGGCATGGTATTCCGCGATAAAGACGGCACGCTCTGCCTCACGGTTCATTCGCCAAATAAGACGCCCTATGAGCGTGCGCTCTTTATGAAGATCAACGAAGTTAAAAGTGCATCCCTGTCCATACTACGGTCTTGTTGACAGTGGGTTAGGCATATAATCAGCGATTACATTCTGGAAAGCGCGCTCCCTCTTAATGACGACAGGCTTGCCTGCAAGAGGAGGGGTGCGGCGATACTTTTCGGACAACACCCATTGAGAAGTATTTAAACGGACGAAGTCTGTGTATGAGGAGAATTATGCAGAAGAACAGAAGGTATAACACAGCACCGAAAGAAGACGCAAGACGGGGACAACGGCATATGCAAACCATGTCTCGTATGAAGTCGTTTAACAAGCGAAATTTGACACCATACCTCTTTTTGACACCATGGCTCATAGGGCTGTTTGTGTTCACATTATATCCCATGTTGTACTCCCTGTTCCTTTCGTTCACAGAGTACAATATACTACAACCGCCCAAGATGATGGGCTTACGCAATTTCGCGGTCATGTTTGTTGGAACAGTGGACTATCCACGGGACAATAGGTTTCTGAACTCACTTCTCGTAACTCTTCGTTATGTGTTCATTTCAGTACCGCTCAAACTGATCTTTGCCCTTGGGGTGGCTATGTTGATGAACCAAAAACTGCGCCTCATTCCTTTGTACCGCGCAGTCTATTACATACCCACTCTGCTTGGTGGCTCCGTATCCATAGCGGTATTATGGCGCAGACTTTTCGCTGGCGACGGAGTCATCAACACGATTCTACACAACACATTTGACCTGAATCCACCTGCATGGATTTCCAACCCCAAATATGCGCTCTATACGTTGATATTACTTGCAGTCTGGCAGTTCGGTTCGCCCATGATTATCTTTCTTGCAGGTCTGAAACAGATACCCCAAGAATACTATGAAGCTGCAAGTGTCGACGGTGCAAGTAAAATACGCCAGTTTTTCAGTATCACCCTGCCCGTACTGTCTCCCATCATCCTCTTTAACCTTGTCATGCAGATGATTGGCGCATTTCAATCCTTCACGCAGGCATTCATCATTTCAGGCGGTTCGGGCGGTCCTCTTGATTCGACTATGTTCTACAGTCTCTATCTTTATATCAAGGGGTTTGGTTTTTCTGAAATGGGCTACGCTTCGGCTATGGCGTGGTTTCTTTTGCTCATCATAGGAGTCTTGACCGCACTGACTTTTAAGCTGTCAAATTCACTAGTAAGCTATGGAGAATAAAGGGAAATAATGGCATGAAGACGGTTAACATAGAGAGAATAGTGAAGGCAGGCGCTGCTAATGCAGTGATTGTGTTTTTCGGTACTCTGATGCTTTATCCTGTTATATGGCTGATTCTGGCTTCGTTTAAAGAAAGTTCCGCCATATTCACAGACCCAAGCCTCATTCCCAAGGTCTGGACTCTAAAAGACGACGCGTCGGTGTGGACTCTGCAAAACTATGTGAAAGGTTGGAGCGGCATAGGTGTCGTGAGCTTTGGGACGTTTTTCAGGAATTCGTTCTTCATTTGCGTAATGTGCTTGTTATGTAATGCGGTTTTCTGTTCGCTTACCGCGTATACATTTGCACGGCTTACGTTTCCGGGCAGGAAGTTCTGGTTTGCGCTGATGATGGTAACCTTGATGTTGCCCGCGCACGTTACTACAATCCCACGCTACATCATATTCCGCGCATTCGGCTGGATAGACACCTACTTGCCTATCATCGTGCCGAAGCTCTTCGCCACGGATGCATTCTTCATCTTCCTGCTCGTGCAGTTTATCCGTGGCTTGCCAAAGGAGCTCGACGAATCTGCACTAATAGACGGGTGTGGTAAATTCAGGATATACGCGAACATCGTCTTACCCTTGTCTCTGCCTGCGCTTATAACTACCGTATTGTTTACTTTTCTGTGGACGTGGGATGATTTTTTCAACCAACTGCTCTATCTGAATTCACCTCAAAACTACACTGTGCCTATGGGATTACGGCTCTTTATCGATTCATCTGGCGTTTCGTCATGGGGTTCTATGTTCGCTATGTCGGTCTTGGCTGTCCTGCCAAGTTTCGTCTTGTTTTTCAGTTTGCAGAAGTACTTTGTGCAGGGCATAGCGACGACGGGTATCAAAACTTAGCAGGCTCTGCCTGTTGGACGACTTCACAAGGGACATTGTTTGAAAGGCGTAGCTGTCCCCGTCATGCTGGCGATGGACGGGTGTGTCGGACACACATTATGTTAAGGGAGCGCGTTCTCTGAAATACGGTCGTCAGATGGCGCAATGTTTGACATTCCGCTGTGTCTATGCCATTAAGAAATCGTTAAACAGACGAAGTCTATCCGGATAGGCTTCGTCTGTAGGAGGTTATATGAGAATAGTAAGTAGATTGATTATCGGATTCGCCGTTTTAACGGCGATGAACGCCTGCGCCAAGAAAGCGCAGGACATGTCGGATGCTGCTGATAATGTTATACGATGGGCGTACTGGGGTTCGGAAACTCGCGTGAAACGCAGTCAGACAGCCATAGAGCTTTACCGCATAGACAACCCAGAAATATCGGTGAACTCCGAAGTGTCGGGCGGTGCGGGTGACCATTTTACCAAAGTGGATACTCAGTTAGCCGGTGGCGCGGGACCAGATATTATCCAAATGGGTGGCAATATCGCGGACTATGTGAGGCGCGGTGTTCTTCTTCCCTTGGACCAATTCGCGGGCGGTACGCTAGATACACAAGCCATAGACCCAAGTGCTCTCGAATCCGGTGTAGTAGACGGACGGCTCTACGGTGTGTCAACAGGCGTTACTATGGCTGCACTCGTCTATAACAAGTCTTTGATTGAGCGTCATGGTGTGCCTTTACCAAAGATAGCGCAAACATATACCGAGTTCCACGATTATCTTACGACGCTAAAAGCGAAACTACCCCAAGGTATATATCCCATGCAAGACATCGGAGCGCAGCCATCTAATTCCACCCCGTTTGGTTACTGGCTGCGTTATAACGGCGCGCCTCTTTACATTGAGGAAACTAATTCAACCGCAATGACCTCAATGGATGCAAAGAAGTATCTTGATTTATTCAAGGATTATCGGGATGCAGGGCTTATCCCACCGCCGGATGTATCCGCTGGCTATGCAGAAACCAATGCAGATACGTCTGCGCTCATCGCGGGCAGAGTCGCTATAAGTTACTGCTGGACGAACCAACTTGCGGGCTTGCAAGCCGCGACGCAGGACGAGCTTGAACTCATGGAATTCCCCGGTGCAGAAGAGACGAAGGCGCTTTGGCCTGCGCCAAGCCAATTCTATACCGTGAACAAAGACTCAAAAAAACCAGAGGAAGCGGTTAGATTCATCGACTTTCTGGTGAACAGCGTGTCTGCGGCAGAAGCACTCGGAAACGACAGGGGTGCTTCCGCGTCTGCAATAGCCCGTTCGGTAGGTGCGTCTGACCCGGTGGACCAAAGGGTGCTAGATTTCCTCTCTGCCGCCGCCACCCACTCATCAAAAGAAACGCCCCACTTACCCAATGATACCGAATTCAACAGCACATTATTTCTGATTTATCAACAAGTCGCATTTGGTCAAATAGACACAGAACAGGGCGGTCAGCAGATATACGAGCTTGTACAAAGGATGTTGAAGAAATGAGGCTACGCCTCGCGGTAGATGTCGGCGCATCTGGCGGACGCCATATCCTCGGCACTTATCAGAACAGCAATTTGACTCTGAAAGAGGTTTATCGCTTCCCCAATATGCCTGTCTCATCAGAGTGGGGCATGGTCTGGGACATCGAACGGCTGTTCGACGAAATGGTGAAAGGACTCGCTCAATGTGCGGAACAAGGTATGATTCCTGAAACCATGGCCATAGATATGTGGGCTGTGGACTATGCACTCCTTGACGCAACGGGTGGTTTGATAGAGCCTGTCCATTCCTACCGCAGTGGACGTGGCGCGGCATTCACCAATACCATCGTCCCGATTGAGAAGATGTACGCGGTTGCCGGCGTACCGCCTCACCCTTTCAACACGGTCTACCAGCTGTTAGCGGATAAGGATGCGGGCAGGCTTGAATATGCGGCGCGTCTTCTCATGTTGCCTGAATATTTCTCCTATCGGCTGACCGGTAGGCTAATGGATGAATGTGAGTACACAAACGCTTCTTCCACCGGCTTATTAGACGCGCAGAAACGGGACTGGGCGTATGGATTGATTGACGCGCTTGGCTTACCCCGGCGATTTTTTCCACGTGTACGTGAGCCTGTTTATGACTATGGAGAGTTAAGCACGGAAATCCGCAAGCGTGTGGGTTTTAATACCCGTGTTCTCATGTGTGCTTCCCATGATACCGCAAGCGCCGTGAGTATACTGCCGCAAGATGCGCTCTATATCAGTTCCGGCACATGGAGTTTGCTCGGCATCCAGTCCACCCCCATACTCACAGAGGCCGCGCTCAAAGGCGGCTATGCAAACGAAGGTGCATTGAACGGTAAAATACGCTTTCTCAAAAACATCATGGGCTTATGGATGGTCCAGCGTATACGTGCGGAGTTGGCGGCGAATGGGAATAACTATAATTTCACTGAACTAGAGAGTCTGGCACGGGAAGCCGCTGAACAAGGGGAAGAGTATTCTATTGATGTGAATAATGGAAAGTTTATCAACCCGGTTTCCATGATAGAAGCGGTGAAGGAAGAGTGTCGGCTTTATGACTTGCCTATTCCTGTAACGCCAGGGCAACTTGCGCTTTGCGTATATCAAAATCTTGCCAAGAGTTATAAAACAGCGATTGAAGGCATGGAGTCCATCACTGGCAGGCATCACGACGTGATTCATATCGTTGGCGGTGGTAGTAAGGACGAATTCCTCAACCGTCTTACTGCTCATTATACTGGCAAAACTGTTCACGCGGGTCCAGCTGAAGCCTCGGCAATAGGCAATCTGTCTATCCAGCAGGCGGCATCATGACACCGCCTGCTGGTCTATCAGTAAGGGAGAGGGTATGTTTTCCGAAGTGTGGTCAAGCTGTCCAATATACTTATTGACACCGAAAGTGTCTGACACTACACGAAGTCGTATAATAGGCGAAGCTTGTAAAAGGAGATTACTATGTATATAAAGGCTAAAGAACTTTATGAAAAATGGGGAGTCGACACGGAAGCTGCGATGGAGAAGTGCGCGGACATTCCCGTGTCCTTGCATTGTTGGCAAGGTGACGATGTGCAGGGTTTTGAAAAAGGATCGATAGGTGCATCAGGCGGTATTCAGACGACCGGCGATTATCCATGGCGGGCTAATAACAAGGTGGAGTTAATGGCAGACTTGGATTTTGTGTTCAGGCTTATTCCGGGCAAGAAACGCCTCAATCTGCACGCGGTTTATGCGATAACTGAAACAGACGTGGATAGAGATGAGCTGGAGCCGCGCCATTTTGAGGAATGGCTCGATTGGGCTTTGCGGCATGGTGCGGGACTAGACTTAAACCCCACGTTGTTTTCTCACCCGCTTGCCACCGACGGCATGACCCTGTCGCATCCAGATGCGACCGTACGGGATTTCTGGATTCGGCATATAAAGGCATGCCGCAAAATAGCCGCCTTCATAGGCGAAAGACAAGGAACCCCCTGTCTCAACAATATTTGGATACCAGATGGATTGAAGAATCCGCCAGCCGACCGTTTAAGCGCGCGCCTTCGCCTGAGAGATACGCTTGACGATATCTTTTCGGTCGCATACGACAAACGCTGTATTATAGATACACTGGAAAGCAAGGTCTTTGGCATAGGACTTGAGAACTATACAGTCGGTTCTTCAGAATTCTATATTGCTTATGCGGCGACCCGCGGCGTAAACGTGTTGTTGGATAATGGACATTATCATCCAACCGAAAGTATTGCGGATAAACTGCCCGCGTTGCTTACTTTCTTCGAGAAAGTCGCCCTGCATCTTACCCATCACGTGCGTTGGGACTCAGATCATGTTGTGTTGTTTGACGATGAAATCAAAGATATAGCGGTGGAAATCATCCGAAACAACGCGGAAGATCGTGTGCTTATCGGTCTGGACTACTTTGACGCAAGTATAAACCGCATAGCCGCATGGGTAACAGGTGCGCGCAATGCGCAAAAGTCCTTACTCTATGCACTTCTCCTGCCCCACGACGGATTCAAGCGCCTTCAGGAAACGGGTAACTTCTCAAAACTGCTCGCCATGCAAGAGGAAGCGAAGACATTGCCTTTCAGTGCGGTCTGGAATGAATATCTTGTGCGCCAAAACCTTTCTCCAGACTGGTTCGAAAGTGTAGAGCAATATGAACAGAACATCTTGAGCAAACGGACGGGTGACAGGTGAAGCTTGTTTGAAAGGAAGTATTGTACGCAAAGGGACTACAGATGACGCTGATGCTGATACTCTGTACCGAAAAGAGATTCGACTGTCCTCATCAAGACAGGCATACAAATTAGTCGACTATGTTCTGGAAACCACGCTCTATTCTTAATACTGATAGGCACTGATGGTGCCAGACACGAACGGAGTACATAAGGAGAGAAGAATGAACATAAATGAAGCGCCTTTTTTGAAAGAGCTGGTACAGACTTGTTCTAATATGTATCGGCTTGGGTGGAATGAGCGCAATGGAGGCAATATCAGTATGCGGCTCACCGTATCTGAAGTTGAACCTTACGTGGACGTAACGAAGACTCTGCGCCGTATAGTCTTAAATTTCGACGCAAGTCCTTTGGCGAATAGTCTCTTTCTCGTAACAGGAACTGGTAAGTATTTCAAGAACGTGGAGCGCAACCCTGTCCATAACCTTGGGCTTATTCGCGTTGCTGAAGACGGTGCAAGTATCGGCATTCTCTGGGGCTTTTCCGACGGCGATGGACCGACTTCAGAGCTGTCCGCACATTTCCGTAGCCACATTGTTCGTCTATCCCGCGACAAAGAGCATCGGGTCGTTATGCACTGTCACGCGACAAACCTCCTTGCTATGACTTATGTGCATCCGCTCGACGACCGTGCTTTCACGCGCTCGCTTTGGCGAGCGTCTACCGAATGTATCGTGGTGTTTCCCGAAGGTGTAGGAGTTCTGCCTTGGATACTCTGCGGCACAGATGAAATAGGCAGAGCAACCGCTCGAAAAATGGAAGATTATCGGCTTTGCATCTGGGCGCAACACGGCATCTTTGGCGCAGGTAATAGTCTAGACGAGGCGTTTGGGCTTATAGAAACCGCGGAGAAAGCCGCCGAAGTCTGTATGAAAACCTTGAACGTAGCATGTCTAAATACTATCTCAGATGAACAATTACGTCTGCTCGCCGAGTCCTTCAAAGCCGATTACCGAAAAGATTTCTTGTCGGATGCACTGTAAAATGTTCGTCTTTAGACGAGGAGGAGGGCAGCTTTAAATGGCTTTCAATGTGAGATGCCGCGGCGGATAGAACGATGTTTGTAATTTCCAGAAGTCCACCGCGGGTTCATACCAATTATACTGTTTTTCTCAATTCTTCCGCCTTATCTGTCCTTTCCCACGGAAATTCGGGTCTGCCGAAATGTCCGTAGGACGCAGTGCGGCGATAGATTGGTCTACGGAGGTCAAGGGTCTTAATGATGCCTGCGGGGGTTAGATCAAAGACTTTGGAAACAGCCGCTTCGATGGCTTGTTCCCCGACTTTGCCTGTACCGAAGGTCTCAACCATGATTGATACGGGAAATGGTACACCGATGGCGTAGGCGAGTTCTACCTCGCAGCGTTCTGCAAGCCCGGCGGCCACGATATTTTTTGCCACATAGCGAGCCATATACGTTGCGGAACGGTCTACTTTGGTCGGGTCCTTGCCGGAAAACGCGCCGCCGCCATGTCGCCCCACGCCGCCGTAGGTGTCTACAATAATCTTTCGTCCCGTAAGTCCTGTATCACCGAAAGGTCCGCCCACTACAAAATGCCCGGTCGGATTAATGAAATAGTTAGTCCTAGTATCGAGAAGTCCTGTCGGTTCTAGAATCGGCTTGATAATTTGACTGATAATCGTATCCTTAATTTCACCATAGGAAACATCGTCGTCGTGTTGGTGAGATACGACTATCGCGTCAATGCGAACGGGCTTCTGCGCCTCGTATTCAACTGTTATCTGGGATTTTGCATCCGGACGAAGCCATTTGATGGCTTTTGACTTGCGAAGCTCGGTCGCCTTGAGTAAAACTTTGTGAGCCAGCGTGATGGGCAGGGGCATAAGCTCCGCTGTTTCGTTACATGCGAATCCGAACATCATACCTTGGTCGCCAGCGCCTTGTTGTCCCTTATATTCGTCAAGTCCTGTACCAGAGACGCCCTGGTCTATATCCGGAGATTGGTTATGTATCATATCGAGGACCGCCATAGAATTGTAGTCAAGCCCATAATCCGGGTTTGTATAACCAATATCTCGTACCACTTCTCGTACGATACGTTGAAAGTCAACAAAAGTCTTTGTCGTTATTTCTCCGCCAATCAATACGAGAGACGTTGAGGCGAACGTCTCACATGCGACGCGGCTTTCATGGTCGTCTGTCAAGCAGGCATCCAGAATAGCATCCGATACTTGATCGCAGAGCTTATCTGGATGACCTTCGCCTACAGATTCTGATGTAAAGAAAAAATGTCTTATCAATCTGTTCTCCTTATACAAATAATTTTAAGTGGATACTATCAATATCCTTATACATAATAGTCTATCGCCATCCTGAAATTCAAGTCTATCGTGGCAACTCTGGACTAATGCTCTTCCCTCGACAATTCTCCCTCATTACGATATAATACCGTATGCGTAAAAGGAAATATCCACTTCGTTATACGGAGAGCGGGTATGTTTATATTGACGAAGAAGATGACCTTGATATGCTGGTTGACGCACTTGTTGAAACGAATTATTCGGAGGATTTCTGCGTGTGCTTAAACCAAACCCCAGTTTTCATTTCAACTCTTATGAATGCGGGCTTCCTCGTCATGTCGGCGGAGATTCCTTATTCTTCGGGTGTTTATATTCTCTTGCCTAAGCTTCATACGGTACGCTCAATTCTCTATTTTGACAAATTGCATATAAAGAGAAGTGTAAAATCTTTGCTCAGACGGTATGAACTGCGTTTCAATACGAATTTTGAGCAAATTATAGCCCGATGTGTGGAAATACATGGTAGCGATTGGCTTACTGCCCCTCTGTTGGACGCGGTTCATGTAATGCATCGTATGATGCGCAAACGGCGGAAATATTTTTGCGGCTTGCGTGCAGAGACTGTTTCTTTTGGTGTATATCGTGATGGTGTTTTAAGAGCGGGTGAATTTGGCTCGCTCTGCGGGAGAGTCTATACGAGTTATTCGGGCTATTACGATGAAAGCAACGCGGGAACCGTCCAGCTGATTCTCATGGCGCAATTCCTTAAAGAACAGGGTTTTCCTTTTCTCGATTTGGGTATGCCCCTGCCTTATAAATACACGCTTGGCGCGGAAGACATTACTCCGCAGGAATTTGTCAGGATTTTTCGTGAAGGACGGATGCTTCCGCCATTAAATCACTTGCCCATTTGAACCATTTTTGCTCGATAGGCGCTACACCGGTGAGGATGAAACGGCATTCCGCTGGTACCTTTCCCGTTTTATCACGGATGTTTTTTTCGTCCAGAATAGCCTCAATACGATGAGAAACGCCCGCAATGGAATCGTAAATCTTTATATCCGGCACGGCTACGGCACGAAATGTGGTCTGTAAAAAGAGAAAATGGGTACAACCTAATACGACAGCGTCTGCACCTGCGTTGCGGAATTGTTTAATATATGGTGAGACAATAGTTTGTTTTTCGGCGTCGTTTGCCTCGAAAAAGCGTTTTTCAACAAATTCAACCATCCTCGCGGCAGGTATGCAAATGATTCTTGCATCCTCTCTATATTTCTCTATCAATTCTGTAATATATGGGTCATCTATGGTTCTATCGGTTCCCAGAACCCCTACACAACGGTTATGGCTTTCGATGAGGGCAGGTTTGATCGCTGGTACGGTTCCTATCCAAGGGATATGTGGAAATGTTTCCCGCAAGGTAGGCAAAGCGGATACAGACGCGGTATTGCAGGCTAATACTACAAGTTTCGGCTGGAATTGATTGATGAGCGTTTCAAAAAGGCTAACAAGGATATGTATAATTTCCTGTTTCGTTTTTTTACCATAAGGAAAATTTATCCTATCGGCTATATAGATGAGATTTTCACTGGGATTGTTTTGGCGGAAATATTGAAGATATGGCAGCCCACCTACGCCGGAATCAAAGAATATTATCATTTTTCTAATTAGGTTGGAGATAAGGGGATTTGAACCCCTGACCTACGGCTTGCAAAGCCGCCGCTCTAGCCAACTGAGCTATATCCCCCCCTAGTAAAAGAATAAAAAAATGGAGAAACTGTTTATCAGTTTCTCCATAGGGAAAGGGGAGGGAGGGGTGCTACAAGAGTAGCGTGGACCTTTCAAAGTGAAAGGAGGTGATCCAGCCGCACTTTCCAGTACGACTACCTTGTTACGACTTCACC